>SLDA01000403.1 GCA_007125545.1 Thermoflexales bacterium
AGCCTCTGGCCCCCTCGGAGGAGAGCGGCGTGACGCTGGTGATGGCCGGGCCGGGGGGGAGAGTTCGACCGCGCTGGCGCAAGGTTTTCGCCGACCTCTGGTCCAACAAGGTCCGCACGCTGTTGGTCGTCGCGTCGATTGCCGTCGGCGTTCTGTCCATCGGGGTGATTGCCGGCACGCTCGCGATGCTTTCGACCGATCTCAATGCTAGCTATGCTGCGAGCAACCCCGCCAATATCACCCTCACCACGTTGCCTTTCGACCCCGGCTTCGTCGATGTGATTCGGCGTCTGGATGGGGTCGCGGAGGCGGAGGGCCGGCGGATGGTCAAGGTGCGCGTGCACACGGGCGGTGACGCCTGGGACACCCTGCGCCTTACGGCGATTCCCGACTTCGAGACCGCTCGCATTCACCGGCTCTTCCCGCGCCAGGGCTCTGCCGTGCCCGGCGACAACCAGGTGGTGCTGGAACACAAGACGCTCGACGCTTTGGGGGTGACGGTGGGCGAACGGCTGCTGGTGGAGCTCGAGGATGGCACCCGCCGCAGCGTGCCCGTGGTGGGCGCGGCGCTGGACCAGACCCGGCTCGAGGAGCTGATACTGGGCGAGTATCGTGGATTTGTGACCTATGACACACTCGAGTGGCTGCACGCGCCGGCGAGCCTCGACCAGCTCTATGTGATCGTCGCGGACGCGCCCAACGATGACGCGCACATCCGCTCGGTCGCGGAAGCGGTAACCGTGAGGTTGGAGCGTAGTGTTGACGATATGGGTCGCCCGCGCAGCGCCCTCCATACCCGGATGGCCCCTCAGAATCGCCATCCGCTCAAGGGTATTCTGGATGCACTGCTGCTGGTGTTGGTGATTATCGGCGCTCTGATCCTCTTTCTGAGTGGATCGCTTATCTTCAACACGATGTCGGCGTTGTTGGGCCAGCATCTGCGCCAGATCGGGGTGATGAAGCTGGTCGGCGCGCGGCGCCCCCAAGTGATCGGGATGTATCTGCTCCTGATCGCTACATTTGGCCTGGCGGCGCTCATTGTGTCTGTGCCGCTGGGCGCGGTGGGCGCCTATCAGTTGACCCGCTTTGTGGCCTTTATGGTGAATTTCGAGATGTCGCCCTTTCGCCTGATACCGGAGGTGCTGCTGCTCCAAGTTGCGGTCGGAATGCTGGTCCCGCCGATGGCGGGGCTGTTGCCCGTACTGCGCGGCTCCCGCATTCGGGTACGCGAGGCGCTCAACAGCAGCGGGCTGACCGATGGTGAAGCGTCTTCCGAGGAGGGCGGCGCCGGCGTTCGGAAGCGAGGATTGCGGGTGGGCCGGCTCAAGACGCAGGCGGTTCTCTCGTTGCGGAATACGTTTCGGCGCAAAGGACGGCTGGCGCTTACGCTTTTCACGTTGACGCTCGGCGGCGCCGTCTTCATTGCGGTTTTCAACACCCAGGCATCGCTCAATGAGACGACGGCGCAGACGGCACGCTATTTCGGCGCGGATGTCAATATCGAGTTCGCGCGCCCCTACCGCATCAATGCTGCGGCGCGCGATATGTTGCAGGTAGAGGGGGTGACCGCTGTGGAGGCGTGGACCGGCGCCTCGGGGGCGCTGGTGCGCGAGGATGGGGCGCCTGGCGAGTCGGTTTCGATCATCGCGCCACCGGTTGAAAGCCCGCTGGTGGAGCCGCGTATGCTGGCCGGACGCTGGCTGCTGCCCGGCGATGAAACCGCCATCACGGTCAATGAGGCTTTCTGGAAACGGATCCCGGAGCTCGCGCCGGGTGATATCCTGCGGATGGAGGTCGCGGGCCGCACCGATGACTGGACCGTCGTGGGGATCTTCCGCTACACGGGGGTGGACACCCTGGTCGGCTATGCGCCCTATGCGACGATCGCCGGGTTGCGTGGCGGTGCGCAGCGGGCGACGATGTTCCGCTTGACGACCGAAGAACAGACTCTCGAAGCTCAGACGCTGGTGGTGCGCAGGTTGGAAGCGCGGCTCCGCGAGCTGGGCTACACCCTGGCCGAGTTGGATGCGGGCAAGAACCTGGTGGCGTCGCTCGGGGACCTAATGGGGATTCTGACCACGGTGTTGCTGGCCATGGCTTTGATGACGGCGTTGGTGGGTGGAATTGGGTTGGCAGGTACCATGAGCATGAACGTGATGGAGCGCACGCGCGAAATCGGCGTGATGCGCGCGATTGGCGGGCATAACCGCATTATCTCTCGGCTGGTCATTATCGAGGGGCTGATCATAGGCTTGCTCAGCTATATCGTGGGCGCGATCCTCTCTTTCCCCATCAGCATCGCGCTCTCGAATGTGATTAGCCGCACGATATTCGACGCATCCGCGGAGATGGCCTTCACGGCGCGCGGTTTCCTCGTCTGGCTGGGTGTCGTCTTGCTATTGTCCGCCGTAGCAAGCCTGCTACCGGCGCGTAATGCGTCGCGTTTGACGATTCGAGAGGTGTTGGCGTATGAGTAAGCAAGTGGCCGGTCTTCCGGTCCGTAGCGAGAAGCGTACTTCGAACCTGTTCCCTCCGGGAACGGGTTTTTTAGGGGAGTGAGTTATAGATGAAGCAGGCATGGGTGTGGGTTATAGCAGTGGTTCTGATGGCGAGCCTGGCGGGATGCGCGGGCAATGAGGCGCCGGAGACGGGCACCGGCGATGTACCGGTTGTTACGCGGGCTGACGCCGATCGAGTGCTCGCCGAGGCGGTGGTTGAGGCGGCGCAGCAGCGGGCGGTGAGCGTGCAGAGTGGTGGCACGGTGTTGGGGGTGGCGGTCGCGGAGGGTGACGTGGTCGCGGCGGGCGATGTGCTGCTGCGGCTGGACCCGGTGGATGCGGAGCTGGCACTGGCGCAGGCCGAGGCGAGCGTGGCCCAAGCGACCGCGCAGTTGGCACGGCTGGAGGTAGGGCCGCGCGAAGAGGAGCTGGCGGTGGCGGAGGCGCAGGTAGGAACGACCCAGTCCGTTGTGGCACAGGCATTGGCACAGCGCGATGCGCTCTATAGCGGCGCGACGGAGGCGCAGATTGCGGCCGCGGAGGCTGATTTGGCTGCGGCGCGCGCCGAGGAGTTGGTGAGGCGGATTTCGTACGACAGGACGCTGTCGTGCGAGGATATTCCGGGCACCGATCAGCAGCACTGCCCCGGTTTGGGGGATCCCGAAGAGCAGGCGCGCTTCGCGTGGCATGCGGCCATCGCCCGAACTGAGGCCGCTGAGGCGGCACTCGAGGCGCTGAGCGCGGGCGCGACGGCCGAGGTGCGGATCGCCAATACCGGTGTGGCGGTCGCGCGCGCTCAGGAGAGCGTAGCGGAGGTGCAGCTTACGCAGCTTCAGGCCGGTGTAGCCGCTGAAGAGATCGCGGCGGCGCGCGCTGCGGTGGCGCAAGCTGAGAGTGCGCGCGATGTTGCGCGTGTCGCCCTCTCCCGGATGGAGGTAGGCGCGCCCATTGCAGGCACGGTCACCCGAGTTGCGGTCAAGGCGGGGGATCAGGTGGGGCCGGGGCAGGTGGTCCTGCATCTGGCGACGCTGAACGCGCTGCAGGTGCGCACTGTCGATTTGACCGAGCTCGATGTCGTCCGCCTGGAACTGGGGCAGCCGGTCGAGGTCGGGATTGATGCGTTGCCGGAGCTTGCATTGGCGGGGCATGTGAGCGAGATCGGCTTCGAAGCCGTCGACTACCGCGGCGATGTGACTTATCCGGTGGTGGTCGTGCTCGATGAGGTGGATGCGCGGCTGCGCCTGGGTATGACGGCGGAGGTGCGCATCGCGGCGCCGTAGGTTCGCTGCGGAGAGACCCTTCGACTGCGGGGCACCGCCTTTGGGTGCCCCGCAGTCGAAGGGTGACGTAAGAGGTTCCCCCGTTTTGGTGGACACTATGAAGTGCATAACTGCTGATAGTAAGC
>SLDA01000566.1 GCA_007125545.1 Thermoflexales bacterium
CCCGGAATCATCCGCAGCACCCGGTCTTGTTCGCCATACCTGAGGTTGGTCTGGAACCCGACCAGGTTGTAGAGTTCCCCCGCGGCGTCATCCTGACGGAGCTGGACCACGGCGAAAGGTCGCTCGCCGGTGACCGGATGGCGCAGGCCCACCGGGCGCAGCGGTCCGAAGGCCAGGGCGCGCTGCCCGCGTGAGGCCAACACCTCCACCGGCAGGCAGCCCTCAAAGAAGTGGGGGTCTTCGCGTTCGAAGTCGCGCAATTTGATCATCTCGGCGGAGACCAGCGCCGCGTGAAACGCTTCATACTCCGCCTCTGTCATCGGGCAGTTGATGTAGTCGCCCTCCTCAGACTCCCCGCGGTCGTAGCGCGAGGCGCGGAAGGCAATCGACATATCGATGCTCTCGGCCTCGACGATCGGGGCGATGGCATCGTAGAAGTAGAGATTCTCTTCGCCCGCAAGCTCTTGGAGCGAGGCCGCGAGCGGCGCCGAGGTGAGCGGTCCGCTGGCGATGATGACGGGCGCCGGCCCCGGCGGCGGTATCGCCAGAATCTCCTCGCGGACAACCGTGATGCGTGGGTGAGCGGTCAGCCGTGCCGTGACGTCCGCAGCAAACCCCTCGCGGTCGACCGCCAGCGCGCTACCGGCAGGTAGCGCCTGGGCGTCCGCGATCTCGATCAGGAGCGATCCAAGGCGGCGCAGCTCTTCCTTTAGTAGCCCCGGTGCGCGCCCGACCAGATTCGAGCCGAGCGAATTCGAGCAGACCAGCTCTGCCAGGTCCGCCGAGGTATGGGCAGGGGTCATCGTGCCGGGCCGCATCTCGTAAAGCACCACATCGGCTCCGCGCTGCGCGGCCTGCCATGCGGCCTCGCTGCCTGCCAAACCTCCGCCAACGACGGTGATCGGATCTGTTGCCACTAATCGCGGTCGTCCAGTGGTCCGCTAAAGTGCTCGCCGTGGCGGGGTTCCCCCGTCAGCAGATCGCGTGCTTCCTTTTCCCACTTCATCGGAACCCTGATCTCCACCCGTCCTATTCCGTCTATCGTCAGACCGATGGTCGGGCCGATAGACTCATATTTGAGGATAGCCGGGATGCCGGCACTTTCCAGCGCGCCGCGGATCACATTGGCCTGTAGCAATCCTTGCGTCACATAAACGGTCACAAGGTCCGTTACTCTGCGTTCTTCATCCATGTTTGCTCCCTTCCTATTGGTCAAGTACCTTTAGTCTTAAACGATTCGCGGCATTTGTCAATACCTCTCGAACCTGGTATAATCCTCGTTGGAATAATTGAACCGCCCCCGATCCTGCGGGGGAAGCAGATAGTGAGGCTTATGGCTATAGCAAACACCTTGAGCAAAGACCAGTATTGGGAGCAGTTCGCCGTTCAGTCGTCGGATCTGGATTACCTTTCCAACTTCCTCGTGGGGAGCGAACGCCCCCAGTCGCTGGATGACCTCGCCTTCGAACTCACCCGGTACCGCTTTCAGCAGATCACCGAGCTTTTGGAGAGCACACTCTCACAGGGCCGCGTCTACCGGCCCGGCGAAACGTACGAGGTGGGCGAGCAAGTCATCTTCCCCCATATGGGGAATCTGGCGGGAGAGGTGGCACATGTCCGGAGTGGACGTAACCCGGAGTATGAACCATTTTCCGTGATACGCGTCCGTCTGGAGGAAGGTGAGGAGCGCGAGTTCGCTGCGGAGCTGTTGCAGGAGCACCCGCTCAACACCGCGACGTATCTGCCCGACGATGAGATCTCTGTCGATGATGTCTATGCGCAGCACGGCGAACAGATTCGCAAAGGGCTGCGCCGTGCATTGGAGACGAGCTCGCAATTCGTCAACGTTGGAGACAAGTGGTTCGTGCGCGCTCTGCTGATGGAGATCGAACCGGGGCAGTTGAACATCGCCGAAGCCCTGCTCGATATGGAGGAGGGCGGGCCGCTGCGTACCGAGACGTTCCTGGACGATCTGGAGCTGCCCGACGAAATTTCGCGGCCGCTGCAACTCTTCTCCCTGGAATACGCGCTGCTTCGCGACCACCGTTTCGATGAAGTCGGGCCGTCGGGATACGCGTTGTGGTATTTGAAGAGCCACGAACCGGAGGGCGTGCTGGAGACGCCGAGGTTGCTGCGCTATATCCCGATTCCCTATAACCGGCAGGTGCTGGATGATGTGATGTTGATGCTGGAGGAGCAGGTCGCTGACGAATGGTCCGACCTCCCCCTTCCGGCGCCATCCGGGGACCCGGTGACACTGGTGCTGACGTATCCGCACTGGCGCAGCGGGACGCTGCCGTTGGCTTCACACGTCGCGGGCTTTTTCCCGACGTCACGGGTGACCGATCGCATTCGCTTCACATTCATTGACGACGAAACCGGCGATGAGTTTCCCGGTTGGGTCGTCCGCAGCGGTCGCTACGTCTATGGGCTTGAGGAATGGTACGAAGCCAAGCAGGCGATCGTTGGGACCATCGTCGATTTGAGGCAGGGCGAAGAACCCGGTCGGATTCACATAGCCGCCCGTCCGATGCGAGGGCAGCGCCGGGAGTGGCTGCGCACTGTGACCGTGGTGGAGGGTGACAACCTGACCTTCGAGGTGACCCGGACGCCGGTTACATGTGAGTTCGACGAGCTGGCCGCCTTGGCGGTCGCGAATCCTGATGCGGTGGATGCCCTGCGCGAGCAGTTCAACCGCGCCCCGTTGGAGTCGCTCTTGGAGCGTGCGTTCAGCGGTCTGGCCGGATTGAGTCTGCAGCGTGCGGTGCACGCTATGACTTTGTACAGCGTCGTGAACCTGATGCGCCGCGTGCCTCCCGCACCGATGCTGGCGACCCTGGCTGAATCTTCCCGGTACACGTCACTGGGTGACAATTACTGGGCTTATCGAGGGGAGGAATGATGGCTACTTTGCCGCCCAATCCGGCGTTAACGCGCTTCATCAAGCCGACCCTGGATACACCCTTTCACATCGACTATAATTGGTGGGAGCAACGCGGGCTGGACCTGAACATCAAGCTTCTCTCGCACCTCTGCATGGAGCATCGCGAGGCCTATGCCGGGCAGTCCGTAGCCGACAAGATTGACTGGGTCGATTGGGACACGGGCGTCGTTCGACCGGTAGACGGACTGCAGTACATCATCACGACGCACTGCAGCAAGCAGACGGGCTACGTGCTTCAGGCGCCGACGCTGGTCGAGGCGATCTTCCGGGCGTTACTCAGCAACGCCAATCAGCCGCTGACGCCGCGGGCACTGGCCCCGATGGTGGGCCATCGTCCCGAGCAGATACTGCGGCTCTTGGGGGGGCGGAACGTCCAACTGGGCTTGCGCCCAGTGTTCAAGTAATAAGCGAGGTATGCCCCGGTAGCTCAATCGGATAGAGCAAGTGCCTTCTAAGCACAAGGTTAGAGGTTCAAGTCCTCTCCGGGGTACCTAAGACAGGTCAAGTTGACATCCAAAGCCCCGCCGCCTGGCGGGGCTTTGTCGTGCGAGGTTCTGGTTTGCACACTCTCAATATGTTCATACTCGCCCACCTCTTTGACCCCGTCTTGGCGGTCCACACCTCGCTGATTGAGCCGCTGCCCCACCAGATCACGGCGGTTTACGTGGGATAGGGGACAGGGACTAGGGAACAGGAGACGAGGTGCAGAGACAGATCGAGATTGCCATAGCCTCTCCCCTGTAACTTCCCCGGAGGTGCAATGGAAGCTAGTCGTTGGGATGAGGATGTGACGGAGCTGGTGGCGGGTTTGGACGCTGTGGATTGGGAGCAGGTGCGGCTGATGGCGCGGCTGTCGCCGGGACACCGCATACGGAGCGCGATGCAGCGGACCGCTCGCGCTGTGGGCAGTGTGCCGGCGGTGAGCCGGCTGTGGTTCTCAAGGCCCGCATAGGGAC
>SLDA01000597.1 GCA_007125545.1 Thermoflexales bacterium
AAACAACCTGGATAACGGGATAGCAGAAGATACGACGCCTCCGGAGGACCCGGCTGAGCCGGCTGAGCCCGCAGAACCGGCACCTCCGGACGAAGACGAGGATGTAGTTGATGAGACCCCCACACCAGACATCGATGATGAAGACGTCGCACCCGAGCCCGATGACCCACCCGACGACGAAGAGGACCTGGATGGGGCTGCAGCTCCGCTCAATACCGACGTGTCGGGAAACGTTGAGTTCTGGCACTTCTGGGGTTCCCCGGTACGCCGTTCGGGGATCCGCGCTGCAGTGGCAATGTGTGAGGATAAGCTGCCCAATATCAATATAGAAGAGGTCTTCAAGCCGTGGGGTGACATCTGGACGGCGAACGTTTCGGCGGTCGCAGCCGGGTCTGGAATGCCCGACGTGATCGTGGAGAACCGGCCGCAGCTTCCGCAGCGCGCCGTCGATGACGTGACCACGAACTTGCAGCCCTACATTGACCAGGACAACCTGAACCCCGATCAGTTCTGGTCCTTCACCTGGGAGGAGACCCTGTACGAGGGCGACTCCTATGGTATCCCCTTCGAGACCGACGTACGCGTCTTCTTCTGGAACAAGCAAGCTTTCGAAGAGGCCGGTCTTGACCCCGAGCGCCCGCCCGAGACATGGGATGAGTTGTGGGAGTACGCCGATGCACTGGATATCCAGCGCGAGGACGGAACCTACGAGCGCATCGCCTTCTTCCCGTTGTGGAACGCGGGTCCTGACTTCTGGGCCTACAACAACAGCTGGGAACCCGTTGTCGATGGACGCCCGAATATCGACGATCCGGCCTACATCGAGACTCTGGAGTGGATCAACCAGTGGATCGACCGCTATGGCGACTTCCAGAGCCTGCAGAATTACCAGGGGCAGTTCCACGCACCCCCGAATGAC
Source organism: Thermoflexales bacterium (assembly GCA_007125545.1). Lineage (GTDB taxonomy): Bacteria > Chloroflexota > Anaerolineae > B4-G1 > SLSP01 > PWVB01. The sequence continues at coordinate 920 of SLDA01000597.1, forward strand.
CTCTTTATGTCCGGTGCCGTGGCGATGTTTGTCGATGTCGCCGGTTATCACTCGATTCTGAGCTTCTACCGGCCACAGTACGAGACCCAAGAGGGCGACAATGTGAACATGGAATGGGGCATCGGCCCGATTCCTTATAACACCGAACGCGGCAACTGGAGTGGTGGTTTCGCACTCTCGATCCCCCGCGGTGCCGAGAATGCAGATGCGGCGTGGGAGGTCATCAAGTGCTTGACCGGTCCTGAAGTGCAGCTTTCGTGGACGCGCGACACCTACGCCATTCCAACCAATGAAGAAACTGCTTACAGCCGGGTGATGATGTCCGATCCATACTGGGAGGCCATCATCGAGAACATGGAGTACAGCCGGGGCAGTGACTACGTCCCCGAGTATCCCAACTGGACGGAGCAGGTGGGACCGGTGGTCGAGGAAGTGTGGCGCGGCAACATAGAACCGGAAGCCGCCGCCGAGCAGATCCAGACCGCTATCGACCGTCAGATGGAACAATAGCGGATGACTGAGAAAGATGTTATGGGAAGGGAACCGGCGGGTTCCCTTCCCGTCTCTACCTCTCGATCCATCCGGTCCGAACCGGGATTCAGCGTTAGGAGGCAAATGAAATGGCATCAACGGGCAAAACAGCGCGGAGCAACCGCTTTTTCAGCCCGGCGCGCAAAGAGGCCTTGACAGGCTGGGCGTTCACCCTTCCCTGGCTCATTGGTTTCGTGGTCTTTACCGCGGGGCCGATGTTCTTCTCCCTTTATGCCGCCTTCACCCGTTATCCGATCACGCGTCCGGCCACGTGGATAGGGTTGGACAACTTCCGGGCGCTCTTTGATGATCCGTGGTTCTGGAGGTCGCTCTACAACACCTTCTGGATGGTGGCGATTCGCATTCCGGCCGTGACGATCTCGGCGCTTGCTGTGGCGCTGCTCCTCTCAATGGATCTACCGGGTGGCCCCTTCTTCAGAACCATCATCTATATGCCCCACGTGCTCTCCGGGGTGGCGTCGGTGTTTCTCTGGCGGTGGATTCTGCAGCCAAATGGGCTGCTGAACACGGCCCTGGCCTGGTTTGGCATCCGGGGACCGGCCTGGTTCTTCGACCCGTCGTGGACGAAACCCGGGATGGTTATTATGGGTTTGTGGTGGATCGGCGCTGATGTGTTGCTCTATCTTGCAGGGCTCAAGGGAATCCCCGAACAGCTCTACGAGGCCGCCACCATCGACGGCGCCGGCGGGCTGGCGAAAACCTGGTATGTCACGCTGCCCTTGCTGACACCGACCATCTTCTTCGAAATCGTGACGAATGTAATCGGCACTTTTCAGATCTTCACAACGGCCTACATCCTGTCGGGTGGCACGGGACAGGAGGCTACCGGCGGACCCCGGCAGTCCTTGCTCTTCTACGTCCTCTACCTCTACAGCCGCGCCTTCGGCCTGACCGGTCCCGCGGGTTTTCAGATGGGCTATGCCTCAGCGATGGCCTGGATCCTCTTCCTAATCATACTGATCGTGACAGGGTTTCAGTTGTGGTTCGCCAAGCGCTGGGTCTATTACGAAGCAGGAGACTAGAGATGGCCCTTGCAGCAGGACAAGAGCAGCAATCGCGGGAACGGTCAGAGGGTACTAGCCTCCAAGTCTCGGGGCCAGGCGACTTCTTTGAGCTCGTCGGCAAGGTACTCGCCTGGCTTCTACTGGTAGGAATTACGATTCTCTGGCTCGTTCCCTTCCTCTGGATGTTGTCGACGGCGCTCAAGGCGCCGCAGGATCTGATGCGACCCAGTTGGATTCCGACGCGACTGGCGTGGGAGAACTTCGAGTTCGCCTTCGGCTATGGTATGTGGCGCCGCTGGGCCACCAATACCCTGATCATCACAGTCTTCTCGGTTTTCGGCACCGTGCTCTCATCTGCACTGGTCGCGTACGCCTTCGCCCGGCTGCGCTGGCCCGGTCGCGACATGGTCTTCAACCTGATCCTGGCGACCATGATGCTGCCTGGCGTGGTCACCTTGATACCGCAATTCATCCTCTTCGCCAACCTGCCGGCTTTCGGCTTTCAGGGATCGCGTAACTGGGTCGATACTTTCTTACCCCTGACGATACCGGCCTTTGCCGGGAACAGCTTCTACATCTTCTTGATGCGACAATTCATGCGCTCTATCCCCATGGACCTCAGCGAATCGGCCAAGATCGACGGGGCATCCGAGTTCCGCATATGGTGGAACATCGTTATCCCGCTGTCGAAGCCGCCTATCGCGGCTGCCGCCATCTTCACGTTCCAGGGCGCCTGGCAGGCCTTTATGGGCCCACTGATCTATCTACAGAGCGAGCGACTCTACACACTTCAGCTGGGCCTGCGGCAGTTTGAGTTTGCAGCGGGTGGCGCTCCGGCATGGAACTGGCTGATGGCGGCCAGCCTGGTCGTGATGCTGCCGGTGATCGTGATCTTCCTCCTCTTCCAGCAGTACTTCATCGAGGGGATCCAAGTTGCCGGCGCCGTCAAGGGGTAGTGAGTGCGTTGACACGTCTGGCGATCATCCATACCACGCCCGTTACGGTCGAGCCGCTGAAGGCACTGGCAGGTGAGATCATGCCGGGCGTGAATGTGATCAACTTCGTCGACGATTCGATCCTACCGCAGCTCAAAGAGAACGGCGGCGACCTTGCCGCCGTCGAGCGGCGGTGGACCGCCTACGTCCGCTTCGCCGAAGAAGTCGGCGCGGATGCGATCCTGAACGCGTGCTCCTCCGTAGGCGAGCTGACGCCGCGGGGTGCGGCACAGGTCAACGTACCCGTCATCCGCATCGACGAAGCGATAGCGGAAGAAGCCGTCCAACGTGGTCGCATCATCGGCGTAGCCGCCACCGTACCAACCACTGTGGAGCCCACTCGCCGCCTACTGCAGGCGAAAGCTGACGCTGCCGGTCGCGAGGTAGAGCTTGTACCGGTGCTGGCAGACGAGGCCTTTAGACGG
>SLDA01000080.1 GCA_007125545.1 Thermoflexales bacterium
CAACGATGAGGTGATGGTGCCGGCCTTTCTACGCCATGGGCGGTCGCCGGAGGATGCGCGCGACTATATCTGCTCCTGCTGCTACGAGAATACGATACCGGGTCGCGAGGCCTTCAACCTCAACGGCACCTATCTGAACCTGCCCTTTGTGCTGGAGCTGGCGCTCAACGGCGGTCGCGCGTTGCAGACCGGTGCTTCCCTGGCGCTCGCCACCGCTGAGCCGGCGGACAGCATGACCTTCGATGATGTGTGCGATGCTTTCCGTCGCCAGTTGGCGTTTGTGATCGACCGGCTCGTGGGGTTGGTGAACAGCGCCGATGCGGCCCACAGCGCGCTCAGGCGCTACCCCCTGATGTCGCTCTTTATCGAGGACTGCATTGCCCGTGGAGAGGATGTGTGCGCGGGTGGCGCCCGCTACAACCTCACCGGCTGCATCGTGGCAGGGCTGCCTAACGTGGTCAACAGCCTTGCTGCTATTAGGCACGTGGTCTTCGAGCAGGGTGCGGCGACGCCGGCGGCGTTGCTTGCCGCGCTGCGGGCTGACTACGCCGGGCACGAACCGTTACGCCGGCGCCTGCTGGCGGCGCCGAAGTGGGGCAACGGCGATGAGCGGGTGGACGATCTGGCCCGCTGGGTGACCGGCCTGTTGGTCGCCGCGTTTGAGTCGCGCCGCAATGCGCGCGGTGGGCCGTGGCAAGTGGCGCTCTACTCCTTTGTCGCCAACCACGGGCTGGGACGTGTCGTCGGTGCTTCCGCCGATGGACGCTTTGCGGGCCAGTCGCTGACGCGCAATCTCAATCCCACCTGGGGCACCGACCGGCAAGGTCCCACAGCCGTGCTCCGCTCTTTGTCCGCCGTGGACTTCACCGGTTTCCCGAACGGGAGCGCGCTCGATCTCCGCTTCGACCCCATGCCTTTCGAGACCTTCGAAGGACGCGACACCTTTGCCGGCTTCCTCAAGGGGTTTGTTGACCTGGGCGTGATGCAGATGCAGATCAGTATGGTCGATACCGAGACGTTGCTCGATGCCCGTGCTCATCCCGAGCGCTGGCCCAACCTGATGGTGAAGGTGGCCGGGTTCAGTGCCCGATTTGTGGATCTCTCCAGTGAGGAGCAAGATGAGCTGATCGGGCGCACCACGCAACGTCTCTAGCGACAAACCCGTGCGGCAGCAGCTTGCGCGTCCACAATCCTAAGGATCCGGCAACACGGCACCCCGCCGGCTCACTCGCGGCACGTGAAACCCGTGTCGCCCCGGATCCTTGTATATGATAGGGATGTAGTTGCGGTTACGGGTGTTCCGGCGAGACTAGAGGTAACTCAGAGATACTGAGTTGCGGTAGTCCCGGGCAAGTCTACGGATCCTTGCCGGATGCTCGGGGACCAGCCGGGCATCACGTCTGCCTAAGTATGTCTCCCGGTATCGCGGGCGGTTAACGGCTGACACGCACGATTTCCCTAACACCCGGGACGCGGGGTGGTAGCAGCCCCTGCTGTACGCCCGGGTGGGTGAGGACTGATTTGCCGCAAGGCTGCCGCGCCCTCGATTGCCGGAACACCCGTGGCCACCGCTCCTATAGCAGTGACGAAAGGAAGTGGCATATGACATCTCGTTTGAGCGTCGGTATCGACTTCAGTACCAAGTGGGCCGATGCCAGTCTTGTCGCCCCCGATGGCACGCCCGTAGTACCCCATCAGCGCTTTGATAACTCGTTGCCGGGGTTCCAAGGTCTCAAGCAGTTGCTCCTCGAGACCTTGGCCACACACAGCTACACCGAGGTCGACATTGCGGGCGAAGCTACCGGCATGTACTGGCTCCCCTTCTTCCTGGAATTGGCCGCCGATCCCGACCTGCGCGCGCACCACACCCAGCTCTTCGTGCTCAATCCCCGTTGGGTGAAGTGGTATCGGCACAGCTTCTCCCAAGTCGACAAAACCGATCGCCACGACGCCTTCATCATCGCCGACCGCACCCGCGTGCACCGGCCCCGCGTGCCCTGGGATCCCGATACACTTGTGCTGGCGCTGCGCTGCTTCACGCGCTATCGCCACCACCTTATCAAGCTGCTGGCGGCGGAAAAAAGCTTCTTCTGCGCCTACCTCTTCTTGAAAGCGAATGCCTATCAGCGCTTGGCACCCTTCAGCACCGTCTTTGGCGCCACCAGCCGCATGGTTATCGAGCAGGCCGTGACCCTCGACACGCTCGCCGCACTCCCCGTCAATGACTTGGCCGCGCAACTCGACGCCTTGAGCGGGCATACGTTACGCGCCCCCGAACATAACGCCGCCAAGCTCCAGCAAGTGGCCGCACAGAGCTTCCAGCTCCCGGCGACCCTCGCGCTACCGGTGCACCAGATCCTCGAGGCGGTCCTGCAGCACATCGCGTTCCTGGAATCCCAGATCGCCCAAGTCGAAGGCTGGATTGCCGGCTACCTGCCTCACTTCCCCGCGATCCAGCAACTGCGTTCCATTCCCGGTATCGGGCCGGTGTTCTCCGCAGGCATCGGCGCCGAAATTGGCAATGTGCAGCGCTTCCTGCGGGGCACTAAGTCCGACGCTCGCGGGCGCACCCGCCCCAGGAACTTGCGGGACGCCGAAGACGCCGTGGCGAAGATCGCCGGCCTCTGGTGGCCCCGCTCCGAATCCGGCACCTTTGCTGCCGAGGATCGGCGGATGGCCAAATCGGGCAATGCCTACTTACGCTACTACCTTATCCAAGCCGCCGATCAGCTGCGCCACAGAGAGCCTGAGTACAGCGCTTTCTACCGGCGCAAGTTCCGTGAAGCCACCAAACACCACCATAAGCGGGCCCTGGTCTTGACCGCCCGCAAGAGCGTGGGGCTCTTTGTCGGTCTGCTACACCGCAACGAACCCTATCGCTCGAAGGAGGCCCGGCGCACCTAACCCTCAGTCGGGGTCCGCACCCTCGCCTGCGCGCGTCATAGACCGCGGGCCTACGGTGTGCGACACACCCGCTATAGCCTATTTTTACGCCTTGTTTCGAAAAACGCAACTACAAGGAGTCTAGTGCAACACGTCTCCCGTTCGCCTTTTTCCACCTTTGCTTCGTCCGAAATTGCTTCTTGACTTATACCGCACTCTTAGGATTGGGCACACGCGAGCGGGCGGGCACATTACTCGAAACGGAAGCGGCGGGCGGCGATTGCGGCGTAGAGCACGGCCATGCCGAGCAGGATGGCCAGTTGCGGCAGCACGTCCACCAGCCCGGCTTGCTCGCCCATCAGCCGGTAGTAGGCCTCGACGGCGTGCGCGTGCGGGGTGAGCTGGGCCAGCATGGCCATGGGGCCGCCGGCGCGGGCCAGGGGAAATTGGCCGATGGCGATGGCGCCCCCCACCCCGGCAAGCACGAAGCCCAGGATGGTGCCGACGTTGTCGGCCTGCTTCGCGGACTTCGAGAAGCTCGCGACCAGCATCCCCATGGCGCTGGCTACTAACCCCAGGATCACGGTGAGGAGCACCAGGGCGACGGGTGCCCGGCCCAGCGGCATGCGAAAGGCGATATGGGCCACGGCGAAGAGGACGATGACCTGTATGCAGACCAACAGCGTGTAGGCCAGCACCTTACCTCCGATGACAGCGACTCTGGGGATGGGCGCAGCAATCAGGCGCCGCAGCGTCCCCGTCTCGCGCTCGCGCAGCAGCGACTCGCCCGCCACGCCCACGACGAAGAAGACGAACATCACGGTAATGCCGGGGAAGAGGTGGGCCATATAGACGGCGATGCCGCCCTCGACGGTAGCGCCTGTCAGGTCCTCGCTGGTCACCCGGATCAGCGGGGCGCTGCGCAGCTCGTTGATGCGCGTCATGATCACGCCCAGGCTCTGCGCCTCGGCGGCGCGCACCGC
>SLDA01000582.1 GCA_007125545.1 Thermoflexales bacterium
CGAAGAGGAGCGCCGGCAGCAGGTACTCCTGGCAGTAGCTGTAACGGACGCGGCTGTCGCCGCCGATGCGGGCCAGCCGCCCGTTGCCGAAGATCATGCGCCGTAGCACGCCCCACATATCCGCATGATGGTGTGTGAGCGAGTCGGGCACGGGCAGCCCGGCGCGGCGCATGTCAAAGGCGAGCATCGCCGCGTTGCTTACGCAGATGGCCATATAGCCGACGTTGAGATAGCCGTGATGGTCGAGGGCGTAGTTGGGAAAGAAGTTGGCGCCGGCGAACCGATCGCGGACCGGCTTGCCGGCGACGACGGCTTCATTCGTCGCATCTGACGGCACCGAGATGCCGTTGATGAAATAGTCGTGGGCCCGGTCTGCCCAGGCGGCGGCGCCGGGCGCGTCGGGGTAGAGGTGAGCCGCGCGCCATAGCAGGGCACCCGACCAGATATTCGACTCCGGTACATTCTTGCCGCTCTCGTTCCACAGCCCGGCGAAGACGCCGGTCTGGTCGCCGCGGCGGGCTTCGTGCAGCAGCCAATCCGCCTCGCTGGTGAGCACGCGTCTCAGGGCGGCGTGGTCGTCCGGCGTGAGGTCGTCGTCCAGCAGCGGTACGCCGTGCATCCCCCGCTCGATTCCCAGCATACTGATCCAGGCATGGCCCCATTGCCGACCATCGTTGCCCGTCCTCGTTCCTGTGAGGTGGGTCGCCAGCGCGAAGCGCAATGCCGCGAGCGCCCGCCCGCGCCAACGATCGACGTCGCCGGCTCCCTCGCTATATGAAGCCAGCGTCGCGACCGCTGCAGCGTAGTTCCAGTTGGACTGCACGCCCCAATGTATATAGCCGGGACCGTAGCACCCCGTTCCCGCCTCGCCGGGCGTCCAGTAAGGTTCGACGGCTTGCGCCCATTGTCGGAGCAGGCCGGTGACGCGTTCGTTAACGTGGTCCAGCATAGGTATCTCCTAATCCTTTCAATCTCTCCCGGCCAAGTTTACACCCGGGTCTTACGGCATACAATAGACGCCAACTCACACCAAGGAGGCTGTATCTTGCCAACCCAACCGCTTTCTGCGCTGACCGTGGTCGGCATCCGCTATTTCGGCGACCGCCTGACCGAACCTCACGAATCGCCCCTCGACGGCTACGCTGCCTCGGGCGTCTATGCGTCTGCCGGCGTGCCTTTCACCGTCACGGAGCCTCTGCTCCCGGAGCGTGGCGCCGGCTCAGCCTCCGACCCGCCTCTCAAACTCGGACTCCTCGGTGGCGCCATCGCCGACGTCGTAGCAAGGACCCGCCGGCCCGGCTCCCCCCAGTCCGCTGGGGCCCCCCAGTCTTCTGGGGCCGCCGTTTTGATGGTCGGCGGCAACTGCACCCACATCACAGGTGTCCTCGGCGGTCTGCAGGATGCCCACGGACCGGCGGCGCGTGTGGGCCTGGTCTGGTTCGATGCCCACGGCGACTACAACACGCCCAAGACCACGCTCACGGGCAGCCTCGGTGGCATGCCGGTAGCGGTCGCAGCCGGACTGGCGCTGCCCCGTTGGCGCGAGGGCTCGCACATCGTCGCGCCGTTGCCCACCGACCGGATTATCCTGGTCGATGTGCGCAACCTTGACGCCCCGGAACGCACCCTGATCGAGGCCACCGAGACGGTCATCGCAGCCCCCGCTGCGGGCTTTCCCGGTGCTGACCTCGGTGAGGCGGTAACAGCGCTCGCGGAGCGGGTCGATATGCTCTACCTGCACATTGACGCCGATATCCTCGACATGCGCTATGTGCCGGGCCACTGGACGCCGGAACCTGAGGGACCGGATATGGCCCAGGTGCAGGCCGCTATCGAGACGGTGATGGCCACGGGCAAGGTCGTTGCTTTCGCTGTGGTCTCGGTGCCTGTGCACGGAGAAGATCACGTCACGGGCCTGAACTCGGGGATTGCGTTGATCGGTGCTGGCCTTGATGCCTGGCGGCGCTACGGAATGCCGGAGATAGCCTCATGAGTCTCCACACTATCGTGCAGCGTCTCGAAGCCGGGACGAGGACTCGAATCGTGGCTTTCGGCTCGTCCAATACCGAGCGACGCATTGAGGGTCTGCACTGGGTCGATTGGCTCGACTTGGGCTTGGCGCAGACCTATGGACGCGCGCATCACTGCATCAACACAGGGCTCGGCGGCGACACCTCGCGCGGGCTCCTGGCTCGCTTCGACGAGGACGTCGCCCTCTACCGGCCCCACGCCGTCTTCGTCACCATCGGCGGCAACGACGCCAAGCCGGACTCCGGGCTCGATGCTGCAACCTACCGTGCCAACCTGCTGGCCCTCGAGGCGCGAATCCGCGCGCTTGGCGCGACCACGATCTTCCAAACGTACTACGCCGCCGACACCGAGGCGCTGGGCCCGGAGCACGGGCCCCGATTCCTGGCCTTTATGGAGATTATCCGCGAGGTCGCCCGGGCGACCGGTTCGCCGCTGATCGATCACCATCGCCGCTGGGAGCCGGTGCGGCTCCGCTACCCGGAGCTCTACCGTACCTTGATGCTGGACGCTCTGCACGTCAACCCGCTGGGAAATATGGTTATGGGCCTCGACCTGCTCCAGACATTTGAGGCGGTCCTCGACCGCGCGCAACTCGCCGGCTGCGTGGCGGGCCTGTGGATCGGGCAGGTGATGGACACGCTAGAAGTCGCGGACGGAGCCGTCGAGCGCGTCGAGACGCGGCTGGAGCGACGGCTTGAAGGGTTTTGAGGCTGCCAGCGCTTCGTCAAAGGTAATGCCCAATCCCGGGCCTTCGAGCGGCAGCGCATAGCCATCAACCACCTCAGGATATGGGCCAACGACATCGGTCTCTCCGGCGCCGTTGACCCAGGGCGCCTCCAGCAGCATCACGTTCGGCATCGCCAGCGCCGCGTGCAGGCTTGCTGCCGTGCCCAGCGGCCCCGCATTGTTGTGCAGGATGAGGTTCTGGTAGTAGATCTCACCCAGTGCCGCGATCTTGCGTATCTCGGAGATGCCGCCGCAATGACAGATATCGGGTCGCAGGTAGTTCACATACTGGTTGACGACAAGCTCGCGAAATTCCCATTTGTTGTGATAGCGCTCGCCGGTTGCCAGGGGTAGGGGGGTGTGCGCCCGCACCTGTGCCAGCGCCTCCGGGTTCTCGTGACGGATGGGGTCCTCGATGATAATGGGCCGGAAGCCCTCGACCCGCTTTGCCAACTCGATGGCCCACTCGGGGTCATAGCGCCCGTGACATTCCAGGATGATGTCGATCTTGTCGCCCACCGCTTCCCGAATTGCGGCGGTATAGGCGACCTGCTGCTCGACCGCCAGCCGGTGATCGTGGAGATCCACATCGTCATAGTCGTGGAAGCCGCGGAAGCGAATCGCCGTAATCCCCCGTGCCGCGCGCTGCCGGGCCTGCTCGGCGATCTCCTCTGCCGATCGCCCGGTGACGTGCCCGTATAGGCGCACTTTGGTGCGCGCCAGCCCGCCGAGAAGCTGGTAGACCGGCATATCGTGCGCCTTGCCCTTGATGTCCCAGAGCGCCATATCGATGGCGCTGAGCGCTGCTCCGGTTGCCGGACCACCCCGGTAGAAGCGGCGGCGGAAACACGCCTGCCAGAGATACTCGATCCGCTCCGGATCCTCGCCGATCAGGTACGGGATCAGATCCTGGAGCATCCCGAACGAGGCCTGCGGCAGGAAGTGGTTGGTCGCCTCGCCATAGCCGGTGATGCCCGCGTCGGTCTCGATCTTGAGAAAGACGGCGTTGCTGCGCATATCCGAGGTGAGGTAGGGTTCCACACGGGTGATTTTCATTCGTGCCTCCTTTGGTGCTTCTATCCTAGCGCACCTGCCCATCCGCACAAG
>SLDA01000216.1 GCA_007125545.1 Thermoflexales bacterium
CGACACCAATCCCGTGCGAGGCGATTCGGCGTACGGTGAAGTTTGCGTTGACCCCACCCTTACGTTGGCGGATCACGGTGCCCTGGAAAATCTGCGTGCGCTCGCGCTCTCCCTCTACAATACGGACGTGGACGCGAACGGTATCACCAACGCGCAACTCGGGGATATTTTCGTTGGGTGTTGCCATCTGGCGTTCTAGTGATTCGACCAGGTTCATGTATATCTTGCTCTCCCAAAAACACTGCCATAATAAAGCCGCCAGCATCGGACGGCAATTGAGAATTATACCATAGACCGTGGGAAGGGCAACGGTTTTGGCGCCTTCTCCTTTGTCGGAAGATCCAGCGAACGTAGCCCTGTATACCCTTAAAGCCTATCTATTTGACACGTATACGCCAACCCTCCTGCAAATAGTCGGGGTCGCGCGGCAGGCCCCGACTGTCCCACAGGTGAGCATTCCACGTCCAGAACTGTTCTCGCTTCAGATTGTGACGCGAGATAATACCCCAGACCGTATCGCTGGTAGTCACCGTGACATAGACCGGTTGTGGCACTGCACCACCGTTGACCCCTTGGGAGATCTGGTCATCGCCCCGGGCTACCGCTGCCCGCCCGCCCGTCTCCAGGCAGGCAACGTTGATAGCCTGCAGCATCGGCCAGAGCACTTTCTCCACGCTTGCCGCATGATAGACGCTGAAGAAATCCACACCGTGGCGCGCGATCCCCTCGACCCAGGGGATGAAGTCTTCAGGCAACAAAACTTCACCCTGAGCGCCCTCCCGCGGCGAGAGTATGGGGTAGATATCGGGCGTCTTGCCCCAAATCAAGCTCAAATCGCCCATCGCGTGATAGACGTCCTGGTCGATGAGCTGCTGAGCACTCCGCCCCTCACCAGGAAAACAGAGGGGCATCCATCCACCCTGGCAAATCGAGACCAGGGCATCTAAAGCCCCGCGATCCTGCAAGTAAGGCAGCGGCTGCGAGGCCAGAAATAATCGTTGGGCGGGCACTTCGGCATTGATCAGGGCATCCGCCAAGCCTTGAAGCTGCGCGGGAACAACCCGATTCGGGGTGAGGAAAAGCACAACCGCTTCATATCCCCGCGTCAAGCTCTCAATGACGGCCTTGTGCGCTTCCTGTGCGGCGTGATCGGTGAGTTGTACCCACGCAAGAGGGTAGAGTCCCAGCGCGTGAACACGCCGCACCATTTCCCGTGTAACTTCGGGAAAGTAGTACGGACCGTGCCCTGCCTTGATCATGAGATGTGTGCCTCCAATACGCATAGCCATGTCAACGGCCCGTTCTAGATCGGAGGAGTGCGCGACCCAAACACCTTTACCGCAAAGCTGCGTCATATACTTGCTCCCTTAAGCACATCCAGCCATTATAGTCGGCCTCAATCAAAGAACAAGCAAGCACATATTACCATTTCCAAACCAAGGGGGGCAACCCGGCCTTGACAAGCCCTTCGCGCTCTTTACAATGAACAAGGCTGCCGGTTCGGCAGACTTCGGTTACACCCAAAGATAGCCGGGCGTGCGCAGGGGATAGGACATGCACATCACTCAAAGCGAAACTAATTCTACGTTCGACGCATGGGGCTTCTGTCGGTCCCTTGATCGGAGGGAAGCATGGGCCGGCTTCGGGCGCTGACCCTTTCACAGCGACGGGTCCTGAGCGGAATGGCGTTCAGTGTCGTCGTTGTCACGGGCTTGCTGATGTGGAGTATCTGGTCGAGTCTGCAGCCGCCACCGGCTGCCTCCCCCCTGCCAACACCCTCTGCTCCGCCGGCAACCGCTACGCTCATCCCGAGCACGGCGCCAACCCCGACTGCCACGCCCCGGCCCACTTCGCCCGCTGCCTTCGAGCTCAGTCGCGCGGGCATCATCGAATCGGAAGTGACCAATGCACGGCAGGTGAGCCCGCGATGGGAAACCCCTCTGACCTTTGTCGACCGGACCGGCATGGCCCGCGTCCTCCACACGCACTACCAGGAGAACACCCTCCTCGTCATACGCCTTCGCCCGATGTTGACTGCTTTCCGGCTGTGGTTCTGGGATTCGCTACGTGTGGATGTCGTGACGCAGTCAGAAAGGGCAGCGAGCTTCTACTCGCCTGAGCTGAGAGAGCTCTACCTGCGCCGCGATTGGACGGGCAGCCTAGAGGCATTGGAAATTCAACTCGCCTATGGCTATGCGAGAGCAGTGCCCGAACATATGGGCAGCCTCAGCGCACTACAAGAAGGGGCTTCCGGCAATGCCTTCATCACCCTCGACCATGAATTGGCACTCCAGGCGATCGCGGAGGGAGATGCATTCGTCGCAACTCTGCTCCACCTGGGGATTGATCCGGGAAGCCCGAGAGCCGATCAGATCCAGGCCGGACTGGCCCAAGCAATCTGTCCTGTATGGCAGTCGGATGACCCGCTGCTAGAAGATATCTCATGCATCGCGTTCGAGCTGGGCGCCCGCTTTGCCGCAGCCCTTTACCAACACGGAGGTACGACCGCGATGGATGCCGCTATTCTGCGCCCACCCCGGTCCACCAAACATATCCTACAGCCGGAACTCTACCTCGAGTCTCGGGCGACGGCTACGGGGCCTGCCGGCGATGAAGTGCGTCTGCTGGACCCTCTACAACCAAATCTTGGCAGAGGTTGGGTCCTCACCGCAACCGACACGCTTGGCGCAGCGATGACGCAGATTCTCATGCAGGAGTGGAGTAACGAGATCATCGAATCCGAAGCCGTCGCGGGCTGGAATGGCGACCTGCTGCAGGTTTGGCAGAACGAGGATGGAGAGCAGATGGTGGTCTGGCAGACGGCGTGGGATAGCCTTGCAATGGCCGGGCGGTTTCACGGACAGCTGCGCGATCTGGCAGCAGGTGCTCTTGTGCCAGGCCTGATCACGGACAGGGTCCCACCCACAAGCGTGCCACGCGGCAGCTGGTGGTCGGGACCTCTGGGGACGGCTTTCTTGTACCGGTATCGCGAACAGATCTGGCTGATCTGGGGCGCGGATCCGGACATCGTTCAGATAGCTGCCAGCGAGATCCCATAGCCAAAGCGAACGGTTCTATGGCGATTACCAGTCGCACACACTCCGACGCTACCCGTTTTTCGGTTTATTTGTGTTATGATCAAGATAATAAACTGGTTTTACACACACGCTCCACAGGGGAGAATCGACGAGACTATGCTTGCCAGCCTCAGACGACTGATGCACAAGCCCATATACCGAATCGCGATCATCGCGGGGTTGACCTCCATTGTCGCCGGACTTGTAGTTTTCGGATGGACCGCCTGGACACTCAATCGGCGTTATACTGCCCGAATATACAGCCGCGGGCAAGAAGCCACAATACCGGCAAAACCGGTCGCCATCGTCTTCGGAGCCGGATACTGGCCCAATGGGGTCATCAGCCTGGTTCTCCGCGAGAGGTTGGATGCCGCCATCCAACTCTATCGCGCCGGGCAAGTGGATAAGCTGCTGTTCAGCGGAACCAACCATATCGTCGAGTACAATGAACCGGCCAAGATGCTGGAATACGCGCTGGACCAGGGCGTGCCGCGAGAAGACATCGTCTTGGATTACGCGGGAAGGCGAACCTACGATACCTGCTATCGCGCCAGAGACATCTTCCAGCTCACCAGTGCGACCCTCATCACGCAAGGCTATCATCTGCCCCGCGCCATGCAAACGTGTGATGTGCTGGGGATAGACGTAGTTGGATATAGCGCCAACCGGTATGAGCATCGGGGCTACTATATGATTCGCTACCGTTTGCGCGAGATTCCGGCGCTGTGGCGTGCCTGGTGGGACCTCTACGTTGCACATCCCCGCCCTATCCTCG
>SLDA01000209.1 GCA_007125545.1 Thermoflexales bacterium
CGTCCTCGCGCAGCAGCTGGCGAACCAGGAACAGGCGCGGGTACATCATGGAAAGCCAATCGGAGTGGTAGCGTCCGCGCGTTTCGGGGTTGCTCCTCAGCACGTTGCCCTCGGCGTCCACCTGCCCCGTCTTCTCCAGGTAGGCCCTGACCGGCTGCCGGTAGTCGTCCTTGTAGATGAAGTCGTTGCCCGTGTTGTAGGGCGGGTCGATGTAGATCATCTTGACCTTGCCCACGTAGGATTTATAGAGGAGCTTGAGCACCTCCAGGTTCTCGCCCTCGATGAAGAGGTGGCGGGTTGAGTCCCAGTTGACGGACTCCTCCGGCACGGGCTGCAAGCTGGCGGCGCTCGGGGTCTGGACGGCGCGGAAGGCCTCGGCCTTGCCCGCCCAGGTGAAGGTGTAGGCATCGTTATCGGCGAGGGCGTCAAGGTCGCCCAGGGTGGCGCGCAGGCGGGCGAAATCGATACGCCGCGTGCCGGCAGCGTCTTCGGTGATGCACTCGGGGAAGAGCTGGGCTAGCTTCTCGACCTGCTCCGCAAGGAGGTCGGGCGTGGTTTTTGACACGGCCCGGATATTGGAATCTGTCATGCTCTTGGGTCTCCCTTGATAGGCTACGGCGACAACGGGCACCGGTGTGGGCGCAGGCAGCGCTCCCAGTGTATGACAAAGTACGCAAATGCACAAACGAACCTGAGCACGAGAGATTGCCAGTTTTCGGAAGGTCTGGAGGCAGTAATGTCAGGAGATTGCTGAGCGTGTCCGAGGATGACGCGACCGGGGCTAGGCTCTCCGCCATCGTGGGCAAGGCAACGAGCTGAGGGCGTACCGTGCCGGCTAGTCCAGCCGCTTACGGAATGTCACTGCCGCGAGGCCCATCACAACCGCGCTGTAGACGGCGAGGGCCACCACATCGCTCCAGAGGAAGGTGATGCCGATCCCTTTGGTCACGATGCCGCGCATAATGCGGATGAAGTAGGTCAGCGGAATCAGGTTGCCGATCGCCTTCACGATCGTCGGCATAGGGCTGCGGGGGTAGATGAACCCTGTAAGGAGCTGGCTCAGCAGCATCAGGAGCGTGGTCAAACTCTGCGTCTCCTTCTGGGTCTGGGCCACTGTCGAGATCAGCAGGCCCAATCCCAAGCCGGCGATGATAAAGAGCAGCGAGAGCCATGCAAAGAGAAGGAGGCTCCCCCGGAAGGGTACCCTGAACCAGTACACGCCCACGATCGTGATGATAATCATATCGAAGACGACCAGGCCCACGCTCGGGATGAGCTTGCCCAGAACCAGCTCCAGCGGGCGCAGCGGCGTGACCAGCAGTTGCTCCATCATGCCTAGCTCGACTTCGCGGACGACGGACTGTGCCGTGATATTCACCGCCAGCACCTGGAGTAGCATCGCGATCAGGCCCGGCATAACGAAGATCATATCATCGCGGTTGGGGTTGTAGAGCACGCGGGAGGAACTGTAAATCGGCATAGTCTGCACGCGCTCTCCGGTCCGCTCGAGACGCGCGGTGACCACCTCCAGGGCGTGAGCCTGTGCGACGGCGACCGCGGCGCTGTACCCCGACTGCACGGAGAAGGAGTCGGATCCATCCAGGATGATCAGCACCTGAGAGGTGCCGCCTTCGAGCCGGCTGTCAAAGTCCGGCGGGATGACGACGCCGGCGCGCACGTCACCCAGATCGAGGGCGCGCAACACCTCGGCCTCACTCCCCAGATAGCTGTGCACATCAAAGAAGCCCGAGACGACCAGCGCATCAACGAAGTCACGGCTCCGCTGTCCCATACTCAAGTCGGCAACCGCCGTGGGGATATGGTCGGCGGTGAGATTGACGGCATATCCGAAGAGAAAGAGCTGGATGAAGGGGACAGACACGATCAGGATCAGTGTCCGCTTATCGCGCCGGCGCTGGATGGCCTCCTTCCGCATAACGGCGAGGATGCGTTCGAAGCTGGCCACGATCGTCCTGCGGCTGAGCTGCGCGCGCATCGTTAGTCCATCTCCGTGCGGAAGGCGCGGATCGCGGCGAGCATAACCAGGACCACGTAGATGACGAGCGCGGCGATGTGCTCCCACAGGTCTGGGACGGTCATACCCTTGGTCATAATGCCCCGAGCGATGGGGATGAAATAGGTGAGCGGAAAGAGGTTGCCGATGATGCGGACCCACGTAGGCATCAGGTAGCGGGGGAAGATGAAGCCCCCCAGTACCAGCCCGACCAGCATAATCAGCATCGCCTGCTGCTGTGACTGTTTCTGATTCTCGGAGACGGTCGAGACCAACAGCCCAAGGCCCAGTCCCGAGAACACGTACATAAAGGAGAGCCAGGTGAAGGCCCAGAAGCTGCCCCGGAAGGGTACGTTGAACCAGAAGATACCGATCGCGAGGATAGTGAACATATTGATAATCGCGATCACGGTGTTGGGTGCCATCTTGCCCAGCATCAGTTCACCGGCTTTGATCGGCGTGACCAGGAGCTGCTCCAGGGTGCCCGCTTCGCGCTCCCGCACCACCGCCGCTGCCGTCAGGGTGATGGTCTGCGTCTGCAGAATCGTAGCGATCATGCCGGGAATCAGAAAGATCAGGTCTGCAAGATTGGGATTGTAGAGAATCCTGACACGCGCATCGACGGGTAACAGGTCACGGGCAGAGGTCAGGCGTCCCGAGCTTTCCAGCTGACTCCAGACGATCTCGGTCGTGTGGGTCTGCGCAATCGCCGTGATTGCGTTGTAGGCGGTCTGCGAGGTAAAGATATCAGATCCGTCGATAAGCAGCAGGGCCTCGGCTTCGTACCGGTGCACCTTGCTCTGAAAGTCGGGCGGGATGACGATGCCTGCCTGCGCTCGACCCTCGTCGATAGCCCGGACGACCGCAGCCTCGTCCGCCAGGTACTCCATAACATCGAAGTAGCCGCTCGTCTCCATAGCACTGATGAAGGCGCGGCTGGCGACGTCCAGGCTCTGATCGGCGACGACCATAGGGATGTTCTCGACATTCATCCGGATGGCATAGGCGAAGAGGATGAGCTGAAACACAGGCAGCCCGATCTGGATCGCCAGGCTCCGGCGATCGCGCAGGGTCTGGATGAACTCCTTTTGGATAATCGCCCAAGTGCGCAGCAGCATACGTGTCTCCGACGGCATGGTAGCTTACTGAAATCAAAGATGCAAACCCGCACGCTTGGCCTATACTGAGTAGAGCCGGTCTGGTGTTGGCCATGCCCGCTACGTCGCCGCGTACTTCCGCGTCATGCGTGGCATGGCCCACTGGAGTGGCTGAACCGGGCGCGGGCCCACCCTGGATGGAGTTTACCACACGATAAGGAGTTGAACGCGATGAAGATTGGAGTGATTTCGTACCTGCTGCGACACCACGGCACCGCCGAGGCCATGGATTTCCTGCACGACCTCGGCTACCAATACACGGAGCTGGACTACCGCCACGCCGATGGCCTTACCGACTTCCACACGGTGGACGCCGCGGGGGCGGCTGAGGCCCGTAAACTCTGCATCGACCACGGGATCACACCCCTGGCGTATTGCGTGGGCGGGCTGTCCAAAGCCCGGGATGCTGATGTCCTGCGCAACGTCTTCGAATTCGCCAGGGGCCTGGAGGTGCCGGTGATCACCGGTGTGTTGGATCCGGAGCTCTTGCCGGAGCTGGACGAGCTCTGCGAGGAGTACCGGCTCTACTACGCCATTGAGAACCACCGGGGCAACGTCTTCGAGGCCGCGGACACGATCCTGGAGGCGCTGGAGGGGCACTCGATGTACATTGGTGCCAACCCGGATACGGGCCACTTCGCGGCGGCGGGTGTGGACCCGCTGGAACAGGTTCAGAA
>SLDA01000394.1 GCA_007125545.1 Thermoflexales bacterium
GCCGCTCGGACGCGGTTGGCCGCTCAGACGTGGGTGGCCGCGCGGACTTAGACACCACATCAGCTGAGATCGAGTCACCCGAAGCCTCCAGATGACCCGGCCTCGCCCCAGATGCGTCCCGGTTACCGCTCTCCTCCCGCACAAATCCCTCCCTGGCTACTTACCGCGCCAACGACTCAACGGCCCAAGCTCCGCCATTTACACAAACTAGGCCTACATCTCAGTTCACCCTATGAACCGGCACCGAGAAGGTGAAGACACTCCCAACCCCTACTTCGCTATCTACCCAAATCCGCCCCCCGTGCAATTCGACAAACTCACGGCACAGAGACAAGCCCAGCCCCATACCTCGCCCCTCTCGCCCATAGGTTCCCGAGTCTCCGGCACCCAACTGGAGAAAGAGTCGAGAGCGATCCTCACGAGCAATCCCCACGCCGGTATCCAACACACTCACATATACTTCGCCATCGTTAGTCCAGGCCCGAATTCTGATTTCGCCCGCCTCGGTGAACTTTGCCGCGTTGTTCAGCAGGTGTACCAACACTTGGCGCAGCCGGATAGGATCCCCACGCACTTCAGGCAGGTCCGCCGGTATCTCCTGGTTCAGCGCGATTTGCTTTCCGCGAACGAGCGCACCCGCCGTGGGCATGACCCCCGTCACGAGCTCGGAAAGATTGACGGGTTGAAGACGTAACTCCACCAGACCAGCCTGAAGCTCGGAAATCGAAAGAATGTCTTTGATGAGAATGTGCAAGTATTGCCCGTCACTATGAATCTGTGCAAGGTCCTCGCGCTGCCGCTCGTTGAGTGGGCCATCAATACCCTTTAGCAGCAGTCGCGAAAAGCCCATAATGGTGTTCAACGGTTCCATCAACTCGTGGGACATGTTGGCCAGAAAACGGGCCTTGAAGGCTTCGCCGGACTCCAACTGCTCCGTAGCCAGTCTCTCGCGTTCATAAGCCCGCGCATTTTCCAACGCGATGGTCACTTGATTTGCCAGCGCCTCGAGTACTTCCAGCTCATCGGCCTGAACGCCCTCATGGGCCGTCGTGAGCACGGCAATAACCCCTACCACGCCAAAGGAATCCGCAGCCGGCACCGGGTCCACAGATTGAGTTTCCGCAGGGCCTCCGGCCAGGGGAAAACTCCGCGGAGCCTCAAATTGCAGACCATCTCGCGCCCGGCTGTTGTGTTTTCCGAGTCCCGCTATCTTCATCGGTACCGCCACCCGACTCTCAACTCGTGAGGTCCATCCATTCTGAGCTTCGACCGGCCTATTCTCGAGTTGGGCGCGCCCCTCTCGGATTGCACGGCCCACGACCGAACCGTCCCCTGCCGAGTAACGTGAGCGCCAACGGTGGTGATTGTCATTCACCCCCGGATCCATCGCGTGGCTTGGGTCGGACGAACGTACCACGGGTTCGCCACAGCTCTGCGCACCACTACACGCATACAATCGCGCCTCTCCGCCACCGGGATCAAGCAGATAGATGGCCACGGACGAATACACGAAGTGATTCCACACCAGTTCTGTCACCTGCTTTAGCAGCATCGCCGGATCACGTACCGATGTGATCGCCTGGCTTACTTCTTGGCTCGCCTGCAGATACAGGGCACGGCGCTGAATCTGATAGTTCGCTTCCTGGAGTCGCCGTGTCCGCTCGACAACCTTTGATTCCAGCTCCTGATACAGGGAACTCAATTCAGCCGCCATATCATTGAATACGTGCGTCAAAATACCGATTTCATCCCGCGAGCGTACGGGCAGACGTTGGTCGAGATCTCCTTCAGCCATTGCGACCGCCGATTCTGTGAGATCGAGGACGGGCCGGGTAATGTGCCGTATCACCGTCGCCGCAATCCACGTCGTGCCCAGCGCCACGGTCAGGACCCAGGCTATCAAGGTAGCCGCGACCCTCTCCGTTCCGGTCAGGACCTCGGCTTGCGTCTGTTCGACGAGCACACCAAGGCCATATTCGGGCAAAGGATAGACGGCACCCACCACCGCCTCACCATCGGATTTCTGGTAAAGAGCGTAATGGGGACCCGCTGCCCGTGCCCGGAAGGCAGCGCCCCGCTCACCATCCGGGAGATCATCATCCGGCCAAACGTCCGCGCCACCGATGAGGCTGATACGTCCGGTTTTCCCCATTCCAAACACAGTCCCATCCAGCTCACTGGCGAGACGCTCCATAAGGACGACTTCAGATAGGCAGAAGAGCAGTACACGGTCCGGCAAGCTCACTGACAGCACAGGAACATGCCCCGCCTCCGCTGATACCAACGCGACTCGTCCTGACCGTGCAGCTTCGAGCACATCCCCCGACATGTCGAAGGCAACAACGTTCAGCTGCGAACACGCATCCGAAGCCCAAACCAAGTTTTGCTGCTCCCGGTCGAGTACGGCGCCGCCGGACAGCCAGCTCTGCTCCCCGTGCCGACTCACCGCTGCTTCGAGGTCGGTCCACCACGCCGCATAGACCGAGTCGGAAGCCTGGAGTTCGGGCAGCACGCTCATGACAGATGCGGACTCCAGCTCTGCTGTAGAAGCGACTACCCAATTGCGGAGCAGCGCTCCCTTAAGGGCAGCAACCGCGACCAAACGGGAGCCGGCTTCTCTCTCGGTATCGCGCCGATTCTGCCGAGCCGCATACCCGCCCGTGACGGCGATAGGGAGAATCGCCAGAATTAGAAAGGCAGTCAGGAGCGTACGGCCCAACCCTCCACGCATACCTGTTGTCGGGACTTTCCTGTCGCCAGGCTTGTTCTGGGGACGGAGAGAGCCTTTGTCCAGGCGTGGAAATCCCGAGGGACTTACTCCTTCTCCCATACCTCCTCACCCTGAAGAAGCCGATGAACCTGTTTTGGAAACCGGTCAGGGTCGAGAGGCTTCCCGATAAACCCATTAAACCCGGAACCCTTGGCTCGGAGCAGGTTCTCCTGTGAAACATCGGCGGTGACCGCAACGATTGGTACAATCTGAAACCGTGGATCGGAGCGCAATGAATTCAACGACTCGTAGCCATCCGAATCCGGCAACGTGATATCCATCAGAATTAGATGAATCCTGCCGAGGGTCTCGGCGAACTCCAGCACCTTCCATCCCGAAGCTTTCCACTCACATTTTTTCACACCAAGGTATGCCAGCAGTCGCGTCATGAGGACGAAGTTGTTGAGATTGTCCTCGACAATCAAAATGACGGCTTCGGCAGGAGACGTCGGTGTCCAATTCATGATCTGCGTCCTTGTGCTACGATCGGCTGAGATGTCAAGCGCAGGATTATTGCTGCTGATAGGCGTCTAGCTCCCACGCTTTGTAGAAGAGCTTTAGTATATTAACGGACCGGACGGTAAATCGGTTCGGGTCAGGTCTTCGATCCAAGAAATTGCGCCATCTGCTCCGGCAGCGCATCCACGTCAATCGGTTTGGGAATATACCCGATGCAGCCTGCTTCCAGCGCCTTTTCACGGTCACCATGCATAACGTTGGCCGTCATCGCGACCACAGGGACATTAGAGAGGTCCGGAATCGAGCGAATACGCCGGGTGAGTTCGTATCCATCGACATCCGGAAGGTTCATATCCATAAGGATGAGGTCCGGATGCTCGCTCTGGGCAATCTCAAGGCCAGCTTTACCATCTGGCGCCTCAAGGACATCATACCCTTCAACAAAGAGAACCCGCTTCACAAGCAGCCTATTGGACGGGGTATCCTCAATGTACAAAATCTTCATCATAACCTCGGGATGGCGTGATCAAACCATAGCTATCGCCCAAGCAGCGCTCACTACATACTCAGATGCCATTATAGCACGGTATAGTTAAAATTATGGGCCATAATCATAACC
>SLDA01000060.1 GCA_007125545.1 Thermoflexales bacterium
CCGGTTCAACGGCAGATCCCCCGAGTCGACCAGCGACAGGAGTCTCAGGTCGCTGATAAGCCGGTCCAGGTGCTGGGCTTCACGATGCATCACGGCGTAAGTTTCCACGTTGCCTTCGAGTTTCCCGTCGCTCAGCGCCTCGGTGTACCCCATCAGCACCGTGAGCGGGGTGCGAAGATCGTGCGCGATGTCCGCCGTCATCTGGCGGCGTGCCTGGGTGGTACGGGCCAGGTCGGCGCTCATCTGATTAAACGCGATCGCCAGCTCACCCAGCTCATCCTCTCCGTCGACCTCGACCTGGTGCCCCAATTCGCCCTGCGCCACGGCGTGGGTCGCGGTAGTGAGCGCGTGAATCGGGCGCATCAGGGTGCGCGCGAGGATGCCGCCCACGACCAGTGCCAGGACTGCGGCTGTGATCCCGCTGAACAGGATCGCGGTCTGCACGCGCTGCATAAAGTCGGCCTCGGGCGTGTCCGGCAGGAGCCGGGCGATGGCTCCCTCCAACAGGACATAGCCCACGACCTGCCCCTCAACGCGTATCGGAATGGCGCTGCGCAGCGCCCGCTCCGAGAGCCGGCTGCCTATGCTGTGGTGCGGGTTGCCGGCGATGATCGCCCCATTCTCATCGGCGAGCGTGACCATGGCTGCGCCGCCGTGCATGCCACCCGGCATCATCCCGCCCCGCCAGTGTCGCCCCACCAGAGCTGCTTCGATCCCGCGCCAACTTCCCGCTTCCTCGTAGTAGGCGGTAAGCGCCTCCACAATCCACAGGCTCTCCTGCTCGCTCACCAGGCGTCTGAGTTCGCTCTGGGTGCGCACGCCGACGTAGACGGCCACCAGCGTCGCCCCAAGCAGTCCCACCACCAGAAAGGCGAGCGTCAGCTTCAGGGAAATCGAACGCCTGATCATGTCAGCGACCCGACTCGGCAGGCGCGGCGAACCGGTAGCCCACGCCGTAGACCGTTTCGACGTAGCACGGGTGGCGCGGATCGGGCTCGATCTTGGTCCGCAGGTTGCGGATATGCACGTCGATGGTGCGCTCGTACCCCTCATAGGCGTCGCCCTGAAGGTGCACGAGCAAATCGTAGCGGGAAAAAACCCTGCCCGGCGCCGAGATCAGCGCCGTCAGTAGGTCGAACTCTGAGGGGGTGAGCTCCGCGACCTTGCGGTCGCCGACTGTGACCAGGCGCCGTCCGACATCCAAAGTGATATCGCCGGCGCGCAGCAGCTCCGGCTCGAGCGGCGCTTTGCTGGCACGCCGCAGCAGCGCGCGAACGCGCGCGGTGAGCTCGCGCATGCTAAAAGGCTTGGTGACATAGTCGTCGGCGCCCAATTCCAATCCCAATACCTTGTCGCTCTCCTCCATCCGCGCGGTCAGGATAATGATCGGCGTCTCGGCCTCGCGCGTGTAGGTGCGGATAAAATCGTAGCCCCCCATATGGGGCATCATCAGGTCGAGGAGGATGAGGTCGGGCTTGGTGTCCCGCGCGACAAAGAGCGCCTCTTGCCCGTCATACGCGGTCACGATGCGAAACCCCTCTTCAACGAGATACGCCTTGATAAGGTCCACCATCTCGCGCTTATCGTCCACGACCAGGATTGTATGTGTCATAGCAGAATCATACCATAAAAAAAGACGCGAGGTCCCCCCGCAGTCAAAATCCTTAGGTTCTTCTGAGAACCTAAGGATTTTCTGCCCCCTGACATCACTGACCTCAGCTTATCCTCAAACTAAGCGTCATTGCCCCCGAACATCGGGCAGTTGCCCGCGTCGCGGAACGTTCCGCGACTACCACGACCGTACATCCGGCCTCGGAACCCGTGCATCTGGCCCCCACGCAGCGTGGCGCCCCAGCCACTCTCCAGCAGCTCATCGGCCTGCGCCTGCGTGATCACGCCATCGGCGACAGCCTGTGCCAACGCGTCGGCGCGCGCCGCTTCCATCTGCGTGTGGAAGGTCTCCCTGTCGAGACCCAGCTCCTCGAACCACGTGTACATCGGCGTCGTGGCAAGCTCCTCCTCGGAGATGCCCAATGCCTCAGCCATCAAGGCGCGCGGATCCAGATAGTCGCGCAAGGCCTGACGGGCCAACAACTCGTCCGCTTCTTCTTGCGTCAGCGCGCCCTCTTCGATGGCCTGTGCCAGCGCGGCCTCTTGTGCGGCCTCGCGAGCCGCGTCGAGCTCCTCGAGGGTGATGCCGAGCTCATCGGCGAGGAAGCTGCTATCTCTTCCTTGCCGGCGGCCCATCATCCCGTGGAAAAAACCGCCGCCGCCGGGCCCCAATGTCTGGGCAGCAACGCCCACAACGCCGACAGCGGCGACGCCCGCTGCAACCACGGCCACGACCAGCGTGCCAATCAACAACCACTTTCCAAGTCTATTCTTAACCATTGACTCCTCCTTGAGATAGATCTATTCGAACGTTACGTTAACTATCATACCGCGGAGATGTTCAGAAGTTGTTAAGACCGTATTTGGGATCTATAAGTATCCTTGTGATCCGAAACGGCGTTAGAGTGGCGGAGTTGCGGCGAAGCCGGCACCGTTTATACTAGGTGAGACCGGATTGAGCAGAGTGAGGAGGGCTACGATGACGGGTTTTCCTTTGACAACGTGGGAACGGCGGGCGCCCGAGGACCTCGGGATCGACGCCGCCGGGCTGGAGCGGGCCCACCGCTGGCTCGACGCGACTGCCGGTAGCGACGGCTATCGTTTTGCACTGGTAAAAGATGGCTATCTCGTAGACGAACAATGCCGCGGTTACACGCCCGACCAGCTCCTGTCGATCGCCTCGGCGGCAAAGTCGATCTACAGCAACGTCCTGGGCATCGCTGTCGAGGAGAAGCAGCTTCCCTCCGCAGATGCGCAGGTGGTCACGATCTATCCGGAGATGATGGACGTGCCCGAAGGGAAAGGGCCGAAGGAGGGGCGCTACGCCTATCCCAAGGACCGCGAGATCACGTTTAGACAGTTGATCTGCAATACGTCCGGCTACATGAAACCGGGTGAGGAGCCGGGCCAGATCTTCCACTACCAGACCTACGGCATGAACGTCCTCACGCACGCCATCGCCCGCGCCTATGGTCTCTACGATGTCGACAATCCCGAGTCCGAGCCGGGTTTCGCCGCGTTGGTGGAGACGAAGGTCGGTGGGCCGATTGGCGCACGGTGGCGTTACAGCCTTACCAACTTTGACCTGCATCCCGAGGCCCGGATCGGGGTCTTCGGCTATTACACGCAGATTCACACCACAGCGCTCGACCTGGCGCGCGTGGGCTGGTTGTGGGCCAACTGGGGTCGCTGGGGCGACACCCAGGTGGTGCCCGAGGGGTGGATGCGCGGCGCCGTGAAGGTCAATCCCGACCTCATCGCCAATGCGCCGATGAATGAGTGGCGCTACGGCCATGGCTTCTGGACGAATGAGCAGGGTCTGCTCTGGCCCGACCTGCCCAGAGACGGCTTCACCGCCGCCGGTGCAGGAGGACACGCTGCCTCTGTCTTCCCGAGTCTCGGCCTGGTCATCGTGCAGAATCCCGGCCCCTACCGCAGGGACGGTACTCATGCGAACCCCGAGCTTCTGGCCCTGGTCTTGGAAGCGGTGCGTGCCTAAGCATCCGGAACCCGGACAGCCGTCCCAAGCCGGGCATGGCGCAGACGCGCAAAGCTGCCTACCCGCAAGCTCCGCGCGGAGGCCACTCCGCGCGTCCGCGGCAGCGTGCGCCTACAGAGCCCGAACAGCCGCCCCAAGCCGGGCATGGCGCAGACGCGCAAAGCTGCCCACCCGCCAGCTCCGCGCGGAGGCCACTCCGCGCGTCTGCCCAAAGCAGGGGTGGGCGGAGGA
>SLDA01000181.1 GCA_007125545.1 Thermoflexales bacterium
ACTGCAAAGCAGCTGTTACTGCAAAGCAGCTGTTGACTGACTCGGCCAGAGCTTCAGTGTTTGATACAGTGATGGCCCCGCAGCTCAGGGGATAGTAATCCGTCCTAGCATAACCAGAACGAGCAGACCGATAACGCTGACGTCGAGGAGCACCAGGACAGAGAGCACCAGTTGCTGCCAGGGCTGTAGGCCCGCAACGCGAAAGTCGAGCGCGCTCTTCGTCGGTCTTGTCAACGGTAGGTCATCAGGTTCCTCGTTCTCAACCTGACTGCGCAGTTCGGCCATAAGATCGCCTGCCATTGCATCATCGCTTGCATCATCGTCCGCATCATCGTCAGGCGTAAACGTCTGGGACAATACAGCCGGCGCAAGGCGAGAACTCTCTGCAATGCTCGATTCCGTAAATGACTCCGCAGCCGGCTCAGCTCGAAGGAAATCCCATTCTGATTCTTCCAGCTCGTCATCCTCTTCCACATCCTGCTGTGCTGCCAATTCCACCAGCCAATCGGGGATCTCGCTCATCGCATCGCCTCCGGTGATTTGCACGTTTGGTAAGGGCGGGTAGACTAACCACCCGAAGATACAACATCTGGAGGTAAAAGTCAACTTGGATCAAGCCCGCGTGCCACGCGACTACTACGCTCGCGAGCCCATCGAGGTAGCTCGTGATCTGCTGGGCACACACTTAGTACGCATCACGCCAGAAGGGACGCTGATGGGCAGAATCGTTGAGACAGAAGCGTACCGGGGTATAGGCGACCCTGCCTCACATGCCTATCGGGGTCTAACGGCCCGCAATGCACCCATGTTCGGGGAGCCCGGCCATGTTTATGTCTATTTCATCTACGGGATGCATTGGATGTTCAATATCTCAGCGCACTCCGACTCGACCCCGGGTGCGATCCTGATCCGCGCTCTCGAACCTCTTGAGGGTATAGACATTATGGTGCGCAATCGCGGTGGGCAAGTAGGTCGACAACTTACCAACGGGCCCGCAAAGCTGGCCCAGGCCTTTGCTATCGACGGTAGCCTGAACGATGTGGATCTCTGCTCCAATGATAGCCTTTACCTAACTACAGGCGATCTCCGAGCGGACGACGTAATCGCGAGTGGGCCACGCGTGCGGGTTACGGGAGATGAACTTGCCCGCACACGACCCTGGCGCTTCTGGTTGGCCGGCAACCGCTACATCTCAACATAGAAGCAGGCCGGCTCCATAGTAAGAGCGGAGCCTTCCCGGCTCCGCTCGATTCTACACCATCCGGCATAAGAGCAGCTAAGAGCCGAACCGCTCCTGCAACACCTCCGCCAGTGTGGGTCGACCAATCACCTGCAGCTCATATCCGACGCGCTCCATCGGATGTGGGATGGAGAGCAGCCTCGTGAGATCAATAGGCGTGCCAACGATAACGAGATCACAGGGCGTGTTGGCGATGGTCTCCTCCAGGTCCTTGATCTGTTTCTCTCCATATCCCATAGCAGGCAGCACCTTCCCCGTCGTAGGATATTTGGCGTAAGCTTCAGCTATCGCCCCTACAGCATAGGGTCGGGGATCGATAATCTCGGCAGCCCCGAAGCGCTGGGCGGCTACGTAACCCGCCCCAAAGGCCATCTCGCCATGGGTGAGCGTCGGACCATCCTCGATCACCAGCACGCGCCGGCCTCTGATCCTCTCAGGATGCTCCACAAAGAGAGGGGATGCGGCCTCAACCACGATGGCAGCAGGATTGAGTTCATTCACGTTGCGATAGATCTGCCGGACATCCTCGTAGTCGGACGTATCCATCTTGTTGATCACAATTACATCGGCAGCCCGGAAGTTCGACTCACCCGGGTAGTACGTAGTCTCATGTCCGGCGCGGTGCGGATCGGTCACGGTGATCCACAGGTCCGGCCTATAGAAGGGCAGATCGTTGTTTCCCCCATCCCAGACGATCACATCGGCCTCACCCTCAGCTTGCCGCAGGATCGCTTCATAGTCCACGCCGGCATATACGATGATGCCACGATCCAGGTGAGGCTCATACTCTTCGCGCTCCTCAATGGTGCAGTCGTGCGCATCGAGGTCAGCATAATCGGCAAAACGCTGCGCAACCTGCTTCGTCAAATCACCATACGGCATTGGGTGGCGCACGGCTACGACCCGGAGGCCCATGCTCTGGAGAGTGTCGCAGACGTGGCGCGTCGTCTGAGACTTACCACATCCGGTCCGCACGGCACAGACAGCTACGACTGGCTTTGAGCTCTTAAGCATCGTGGCATCTCCCCCCATCAAGCGAAAGTCGGCACCTTCGGCGAGGACGAGAGAAGCTTTGTGCATCACGTAGACGTGAGGCACATCGGAGTAAGAGAAGACGACCTGCGCGACTGCGCGATTGGCGACGAGCTCCTGCAAATCACTCTCAGGATGAATGGGAATCCCCTGGGGATAGAGATCACCTGCCAACTCAGGAGGATAGCGCCGATCCTCGATATTGGGGATTTGTGTTGCCGTAAAGGCGACAACCTCATACTGGGGATTATTCCGAAAATGGGTGTTGAAGTTGTGGAAATCGCGCCCGGCAGCGCCCATGATGATCGTCCGGATCCTGTCCATCGAACGTGGCTCCTTTCAAGTTAGGTCTGCCCAGAACCCTATAGGCGGTGACACCACCTGGGTATCAGCATATCACAGGCTGGAATCACGCTCCAGTGAATTCTGGAGGGGTGAGAACTGGATGATTGTCACCCGGCATCTGGCGGGATCGAAGCGTCAGCTGGTCAAAGGTCGACCGAGAGCGCGGGCAATCTCTTGCTGATGGGGAACCAGTGCGCCGAGAACACCATTCACAAAGCGGGGAGAGCTATCTGCGCCATACTCCTTGGCCAGCTCTACTGCCTCATTGATAGCGACTTTGACCGGCACACCACCCATCGCAAACTCATAGAGCGCCATTCTCAGAACGTTCCGATCGATGACGGCTACTTGATCGAGCGGCCATTCAGGAGCGTGGGACTGGATGTACGTATCCAGCCTTGCTTCGACAGCCAGTATCCCTTCGACCAGCTCCCGGGCATACTCCTCCACACGGGAATTGACTTCGGCGGTTACCTCGAACCGGTCATAGAGCACTGTTGCGGGCGGATGGCCGACGAGATCAATTTCGTAGAGCACTTGCAGTGCCAGCTCGCGCGCCAGGCGGCGCTCACCCTTCATTGCCATCTATCGACACGCGCCCGACTTCTGCCGGGTTACTCCACTGCATATGACTGCGGTTCGCTAGCCGCCCATTCCGGGTTGCCGGGATAGACAACGTCTTCGATATGGACATTCACTGCTTCAACCGGCATTCCGGTCATCTGCTGCACCGCTCGGATAACTTCATACTGAATCTTCCGTCCCAGCTGCAGCAAGCTTTGATCAGGTCCGGCGACAATATGCACCTCAACTATCACGCGTTGGTCTTTAACCTGGACCACGACAGCCCTACCAGGAACCCCCAGCAGTCGGTCCACTTCGCGCTCGACAATATCGACAACACCCGGAACTCCCAACGTCGTCAGTCGGGCAATCGTCTCCAGAACGCTCGGTTCAACGGTAACGAAACCTGGAATCACATCAGATTTCACTGCCCCTCCTTGGTTATCGTCTGGCAGCTCGTCGCAACCAGAACAGTGCTCATAGCCACATGACTACTATTGAGGATACTGGGATGAACGCAAGTGTCAAGGTCCGTTGCAGGGCCGGATCAAAGCAGACGGGCCTCCGTGGAGGCCCGCTATCAAATAGACCCTAGCCCGACGCCCATTCTAGGCTACAGTGCGTGCCCCGCGGAGGGCATGCCACATCACACCGATCGACGACAGGCGGCCCTGTATCACGGCAAAACTAGCCTAATCGTCGCTGCTCTTCAGGACCTGGCGACCACGATAGTGGCCACAGTTGGCACAGACATGATAGGGTTGCACGAGTTCGCCACACTCCTCACACTGCAGAAGCGTCGGCACGGTTGCTGTAGGAAAGCTATTGGCCCGCCGCCGGTCGCGCCGGCTACGGGGAGTTCGTCTCTTCGGTACTGCTGGCATCTTGGCACTTTCTCCCTTGCTTATAATGGCTGCGCTCAACACTTGTCAGGTCACAGCGCAGAGTTCATTATACAGAAAAGCGGTCCACTGTCAAACCTTTTTTTCCGCAAGCGTGGACTCGCGCTCCACCTCTAGCCGGTGTAGCCCATTCTCAACCACTCTCAGTTGTCGTGTGAGCTCTGCCTGAAGCTGGCTCAGGGAGTTGAACACATATTCATCAGCGTCCGCCTGCAGGCGATCTGCCTTTTGCCGAGCCTCTTGCACGATCGTTTTCGCTTGCCGCTGGGCATCAACAACGAACTGGTGGCTTGAGGCCATCCGTTCGCCCTCCTTGCGAGCATGCGACAGGACGCGCTCTGCTTCCTGGCGCGCAGCCTCGACAACAGCATCACCTTCCTGCACAATGTGACGCGCTTGCTCAACCTCTTCCGGAACAGCTTGCCGGAGTTGTGTCAGATAGCCACGAACTTCGTCTTCGTTGACCATCCGATTGCCAAGAAAGCGGGGGCACTCCTCAATTATATAGCGCTCCAACCGGTCAATCAGGAAGTCGACGTCCATAGTGCCTGCTTCTCCTTTCAGCTCACAGACGAGCACCCAAACCTCTCCACAGATGGATCGTGAAGCCCCTCTATTACCTGGCGCTTAGGCGCGATTTCTTACCTCAAGCGCTGCTAAAACCAGCGGATGTACCATCGGCGAAATATCTCCCCCGGCTATGAATACCTCTTTCACCAAGCTCGAACTCAAGAAAGCGTACTCGTAGCTGGTCATCAGGCAAATTGTCTCAACCGCAGAGCTCAACCGCTGATTCATCAAGGCCATCTGATACTCGCGCTCGAAGTCGGAGATAACGCGAAGGCCCCGTACGAGAGCTTGCGCCCGAAGAGAACGGGCGAATTCCACCGTCAGCCCGTCATAGGGCTCGACCCGCACATTATCATAGGGAGCCATGACCCTTTGCGCAAGTGACACCCGCTCCTCAACCGAGAAAAGCAACGACTTGTCGGGCCGCGCATAGATCGCGAGAACGAGCTCATCGAATAGGTTCGCCGCACGTTGCGCGATGTCCATGTGACCATTGTGAATCGGGTCAAAGGACCCGGGATAGATTGCAATACGCATCGCCCTACTCCTCGCATGCCGGTTAGCTGAGCTCTCCTGTGTCCTGCCAGAATCCTGCCACGCGCTCCCGCAGTGGGCGATGTTCCGGAAGGCTAAGCTCCGGGTCCCGTTCCAGCAACCGCATCGCCGCTTCTCGCACCTCGTGGAGTAAGCGCATATCGGCAAACGCGGCCATCGGCATCTCGGGGAATCCACTCTGTTGTGTGCCCAAGAACTCCCCTGGGCCCCGCATCTCGAGGTCCTTCTCCGCCAGAACAAAACCGTCATTGGTTGCTTCGACCGCTTGCAGCCGCGCGCCGGCTTCTTCGCTGGAACCTTCTGCCAACAACAAGCAGTACGACTGGTGTGCACCCCTCCCGACGCGGCCCCGGAACTGGTGCAACTGTGCTAGCCCGAAACGTTCTGCTCCATCAACCAGCATCACCGTTGCATTGGGTACGTCGATGCCCACCTCGACGACAGAGGTTGCGATTAGAATATCCAGTTCCCCGGCAGCAAACTGCCCCATCACGGCATCTTTCTCCTCGGCGCGCATTCTACCGTGGAGCAGGCCCAGACGTAGGTTGGGGAAGACATCGCTCTGGAGCCTGACGTACTCGTCGACAGCGGCGCGGGCCTCAATCTTGTCGGAGGCTTCAACCAGTGGATAGATGATAAAGGCCTGACGTCCCTTTTCCACTTGGCTCTGAACAAACGTGTACGCGCGCCCCCGCTCCCGGGGGACCAGGACTCGAGTCTGAATAGCTTGCCGTCCCGGCGGCATCTCATCGAGCACCGAGACGTCCACGTGTCCCCAGATCGTCAGCTCCAGGGAGCGCGGAATCGGTGTCGCCGTCATGACCAGCAAATGCGGATTGTAGCCCTTTTCACGTAACGTGCGGCGCTGCTCAACCCCAAACCGGTGCTGTTCGTCGATCACGACAAGCGCCAGATCTTTGAACGCCACCGCTTGCTGGATCAAGGCGTGCGTGCCGACGACCATCTGGACCGTTCCTTCGGCCAGTCCTGCATATACGGCCTCGCGCTCTGCCCCTGACACGCTGCCCGTGAGCAGACCCACGACCGGTCTTGGCTCCGGCAGCCTGGCGGCGAACTCTGTGAGACTCCGGTAATGCTGTTCTGCCAGAATCTCAGTCGGCGCCATCATCGCCGCTTGATGCCCTTCGCCAATCGTCAGCGCCATCAAGAGGGCAGCCACAACCGTTTTTCCCGAGCCGACATCGCCCTGAAGCAACCGGTTCATGGGTTCTCCCGAGGCGACGTCCTGAAGCATTTCATCCAGCGTCCGGTTCTGAGCTGCCGTCAACGCATAGGGGAGACTCTCCTTGAGCGCTTCTAGGCGCTCAGGTGCTACCTGGATCGGCCGGCCCTCCTGCGCCTTCCACATAAGCTTCTGTCGCAGCAAGCCCAACTGAAGATAAAGCACTTGCTCAAAAGCCATTCGCCGCCGAGCCGCAGCCAAATGC
Organism: Thermoflexales bacterium; assembly: GCA_007125545.1. Classification (GTDB taxonomy): domain Bacteria; phylum Chloroflexota; class Anaerolineae; order B4-G1; family SLSP01; genus PWVB01. Next base: position 6,657 of record SLDA01000181.1, read on the forward strand.
TCCTTGGTGTCAGGCAGATGTATGCCCCACAGCGCCTGTTCGAGTGGCAGCAGTCCGTGCTCCATCCGCAGCTCAGCAGGCAGGGCGTCAGGCATACGCTGTGCCCAAGCGTCAAGCGCCCGGTGCATCGCACTGCGCATCCATCGTTGATTCAAACCCTCGGTCAGCGGATAAATCGGCTGAATCCGGGCATTTGTCACCTCGGTGCGACCAACGATCTCCCAATCGGGTGAGTTCATCGTCAAGCGACCCAAGTATTCATCCACCTTGCCACTGATGAGAAGCTGCATCCCGGAGCGAATGCGACGCTCAAGATGGGGCTGATTGAACCAGGTTACCTCAAGCGTACCCGTGTTGTCGGATAGGATCACGCGAAACACATGGCGCTTCGTGCGCGTAGGACGCCCGCCCGCTTCCCATACAGTCGCCAACAGGCTAACTCGCTCTCCATATTCCAAGCGGTTGATCGTCTTGAGCTGGGAGTAGTCTTCATATCTGCGAGGGTAGAGCCGGACCAAATCACCAACGGTCTCGATGCCAAGCTTGGAGAGTCGCTCACTCCGCCGTTCTCCAATTCCGCTCATCACCGTGACCGGAGCCTCAAGCCCCCTACTCGGAGCCTGCGCCGGGGTATCGGAAGCCGCGGCCCTCTCAGAACCTCGCTCCTGAACCGGAGCGAAGGAGACTGGCTGAACCGCATCGTGGATTCGCCCCTCTTCCTCAACAGCAGCCACCGTCTCGGTAGACGGCGTCGCAGGTTCGACTGTCGCACCGGGACCCCCCTCCACGGACTGTGACGCCGGCATAGCCTGGGGTCCGGCCTGCAGCATCTCCTGTAGCGTCGCCACCATCTCGCGACGGTCCGCCTGCTCCAACGAACTGTAAGTTTGTAGCCGCTGTGCCACTTCGTCGATCCAATCGACGGCGCTGTCACCAAACACATCCAGGGCCTGCCGGCGCCAGGTTTCGACATAGCGTGCAAGGCCGCCCGCAACTGCGCGGTCGTTGAACGCGTAATCCCGTGCTTCAAGCTCCAGCATCTTGCCCAAAATCTCTACGGGTCTAACCATCGCTTCTCCCATTATACAAGCCTGTGCTGGCCTTAGCCGGCACGTTTGACATCAACCACACTCATTCACTCCGACATAGTTCAGATGCTAGCGGTCCTCACCAGCGCTACACCCAAGCACCGCGGCCCCACATGTGTCGCGAAAATCCCACCGACGCTAATGATCGGTGTCTCAAGATCAGGCACTAAAGCGCCGATCGCGGTTTGAAACTCATCCAGAAGCTGGTCATCCACACCCGAGTGCAGGATGGCCACATGCGACACAGGCTGCACGGCTCCAACCAGCTTCACAAGAGCCCGAACGCCACGCCGGCTAAGCCGTACGCGACCCTGCAACTTCGCCTCACCCTGCTCAAATGCAATCACAGGGCGGATCTGAAGCAGGTCCGCCACACTGCTAGCCGCCCACCCAACGCGACCACTGCGCCGCAGGTAATCAACGGAGTCCAATACCCCGTAGACACGGGTTCGCGCTCTCATCGCATGTAAAGAAGACAAAACCTCGGCTATGGGTCTCCCTGCCGCAACCAAATGCGCGGCCTCTACCACCATCCACCCCATACCCATCGTGACCTGGAGCGTATCAACCACATGGACACGAGCCCCGTCGAACTCCTGTGATGCCAAAACAGCATGGTCATAGAGGCTGCTCACTGTTGAGGCAGCACACAGTACAATGATCTCCTCGGCGCCCTCCGCTGCAAGTGCCTCATACGCACCAACATACTCTTTTGGAGAAGGTGCCGCGGTCGTCGGTGGCACCTGGACGCGCGCCAGTTCTTGATAGAACCAATCCGGCTCCAGACCGCCATCATCCAGATAGGTCTGTCCGTCCAGCATCAAGTAGACGGGCAGAACCCTAATTTGATAGCGTTGGAGAAGATCCCGCGGCACATCTGCAACCGAATCGGTCAGCACGCGAATCCGCTGAACCATAGACTAGCGCCACACCCCTTCATACACCACCAGACCCAGCCCCTCGGGTCCGATATGGGTCGCAATGACAGGATCATATACAATGATCGGCACTTCTAACGAAGGCGCGATCTGCTCCAACCTGTTTTTGAGGTCCAGAGCCTCTGGGGCCGGCTCTCCAAATGCTTGAAAAATGACGAGCTTCTTAACTCGTGCAAACTCCGAGGCAAATTCCACCAGTTTGTCGAGAGCACGCTCTGGTCGCCGGCTCTTCTCCAGCGGAATCACATCGCCATCCTCGATCTCCACGAAGGGATGGACCTTCAGCATTGCCCCAAGAATCGCTTGCGTCGCGGTCAACTTCCCACTGCGGTAGATATAGTCGAGCGTATCGGAGATCATGACCACATAGATGCGCGGTACCATCCCCCGTATACGACGCACCACTTCGGGCAGCGGGAGATCACCGCGCTGTAGCAGCTCACCAGCCCGCTCCACCAGAAGCCCGAGCCCCACCGACACTGTCTGCGAGTCCAGAATAGTGATATCACAGCGGCCCATAAAATCACGGGCTGCAATCCGAGCGTTTCGCAAGACGGGACTCAAACGTCCCGATGAGAGAATAACCAGCATCTGATTGGTGCGATAGAGCGACCGCTCGAAAACGGCACGGAAATCATCAGGTGAGGGACCGATAATCTCAATCGACTCACGTGACCCACGTAGCTCCTCCAGCAATCCTATGTGGCCGGGAGTCTTCTGATCGTACATATACGTTTTGCCGCCAGCTTGTGCCACGATGGGTAACACAGTTACGCCAAATGCCTGAAGCTGCTCCATCGGCAGAAAGGCCGTGCCGTCCGTGATAAGTTGAATCGAAGAATTCCCGGTCACACATAAACTCCTGATCCTGATAATATAGATACTAACAAGCTCTCCACCCACCCCGCTCTATCACGAGATGAAGGAGCCGGTGTCATAACCAATCACTCAATCGAAATGATGTAAGGATAGTGAGGTTGTCCCCCCGCTACCAACTCGAATTCCAGTTCCGGATAAGCTTCCGTAAGCGCTTCGAGCAGCTCCTGCGCCTCAGCTTCAGAGATGCTGTCACCATAGTACAGCGTGATCAACTCGTGGCTATCAAGGTCCGACTCCGCCAGCAGCCAGTGCACGGCCTCATCAAGAGACTGGGCATCAACGATTAACTCATCCTCGAGGAGGCCAATTGCATCACCTTCCCGGACGCGCAAACCGTTAATCTGCACATTGCGCGTGGCCCACGTCACCTCGGCGGTGAGGACTTCCTGCGCCGACTCGATCATAGCCACCGCATTGTCCTCAAGCGAACTACCCTGGTCGAGAGCAAGCAGCGCCGACACGCCCTGAGGAATGCTTCGCGTCGGCACGACAACGACGTGCTTCTCGCTCACCTCGGCAGCTTGCTCAGACGCCATCAACACATTCTTGTTATTGGGCAATATAAGAACCTGATCCGACGCCGTCTGCCCCACGGCATCCAGAATCTGGGCCGTACTCGGGTTCATCGTCTGCCCACCTTCCACAATGACCGTGGCGCCCAAACTCCTGAACACATTGGAGAGACCTTCCCCGGAACAGACGACGACCACACTGATAGCCGGCGCCTCCTCTGGGACCAGAAGATGCACCGGGGATGGACCCTGTCCCGCCTGCCGGCGACTGGCGCTATAGGCCTCGTACTGGACCCTCATATCTTCGACCACCACGTCCGAGACCGAGCCGAACTCGGCGCCAAGACTGATCGGCTTCCCAGGATCTGCAACGTGAACATGGACCTTGACCGCTGACTCGTCCCCTACAGTAAGGGCCGAATCCCCCATGTTCGTGATGCCATCCCGTAGACGCTCGACGTCCAGATCTTGCCCGACTATCATAAATTGGACATCATAGGGATAGCGACTATCGAACTCCAGCGCATCATGCGTCTCTGCATCCATACCTAGATCCCGTTCAGTTCGGTCGGACTGTGCCGCCTCGTCCGACGAAGTCGTTGAGAGTCCTCGGAGATCACGTAACATACCTTCGAAGATCCGGTAGAGGCCCTGTCCGCCCGAGTCCACCACACCGGCTTGCCGCAGAACTGGCAAGAGGGAGGGCGTTCGAGCGACCGAGAGTTTTCCACGGCGCACGAGCCGATCAAAGACCACAATCAGATCGTCCGTCTCCGCGGCCACATCCTCTGCTTCGTCGGCTAACTCTCTAACTACCGTTAGAATCGTTCCCTCGACCGGCTTCACAACGCCCTTATAGGCCGTGTCCGAAGCTGCACGCATCGCTCGTGCCAGCGTGTCGGCAGTCAACGTGGCATCTCCATCCACGCCATGAGCGAGGCCCCTCCAGATCTGTGAGAGGATGACGCCTGAGTTGCCGCGAGCGCCCATCAGGGCACCGTGAGCAAGCTTAAGCGTCAAGCGTCCCATATGGCTTTCGTCAAGCGGGGCAATCTCCTCCCACGCAGAGTTCATGGTGAGTGTCATATTGGTCCCGGTATCGCCATCGGGAACCGGGAAGACATTCAACGCATTGACCTCTTCTTGATACTGACGAAGCCACGCTAGTGCGGCCGAAATCATTGTTTTAAATCGATGCCCGTCCAGGGCACGCACCACATCGCCATCTGGGTTGCCCACAGTCAATCCTTTCTAGCTGAAATCGCTCACGCGCAAAGCTTGAACGTGTACATTCACCTGCGCCACAGGCAACTCCAGCGCCTTCTCGACCTGGTATTTGACCACATCTTTAATGCTCTCAGCAACACTGGAAATGCGTGTTCCATATTCTACCACGACATAGAGGCTAACTGTGATCTTCCCTTCCCGGACAACCACTTCCACACCACGTTTCCGGTCAGTCGAGAGAATATCGGCCAACCCTGTGGCAAAGTTTCGTGGCACTGTTCCCACTACCCCATAGCAGGTCTGAACTGCCTCGCTGACGATCGAAGTAATCGCGGCTTGCGAGACGTCAATTCTGCCGCGAGCTTCTAGTCTCTCCTCCATAGCACCCTCCTCGGTTGCTTCCTACGCTCTTTGTGGTATCATAGCCCAGTCATCGAAAAAAAGAGGTGGATTATGGCTAAGTGCGAAATTTGCGGGAAAAGCCCAATGTTTGGGCACAATGTGAGTCATTCGAAGCGTTCGACCAAGCGTATGTTCCGACCGAATATTCAGCACAAGCGTGTGATGATTGAGGGTGTGTTTCGTCGCCTTCACATCTGCACGCGCTGCTTGAGAACCCTTGCCCGCGGGGATAAGTAAGCTGAATCGCTTGGCGTCTGCACAACACGGCTCCATTCGCCCCACAAACAGGTGAATGGAGCCGTTTCCTTTGCTGGCTGACGACCGCGTAGTGTGGTCCCACCTAACAATCTCCAGTGTAACCAAACGGGCCTCCCCGTAGGGCAATAGGGTCGACAGGATATCGAAGCAAGAACGCCTCCCATAACCCGCTTATGATACACCGGAAAGCTCAGAACGCAACCGTCGCACAGAATTTAATCCCGTTCTGACAGCCCAAGCGCGCTGCGTCAGGGTTCAAGAGATACATCAGCAGCGTCTTCACTTTGCCAATCAGGAAGCGTTGCATATGAGGTGGGCCAACCCTCCGTGTAGAAAGCAATATAGTCTGGCACTCCGCCTCGCCAAAGCTCATCGACGTGTTCCCCCCTATGGACCTGATACGTGAGATCAGCACCGACCTCCAACAACACGTCCCTCATTCGAATAGTCCCGGTGCGCGCCCAATCCCCATCTCCAGCATCCAAATAGAAGCGTAGCCCCGATACATCTTGTCGCGCCAGCAAGAAGGGGTCGTACTGCGGCAGAGGACGATTGAGAGAGAGCGCGGGGCTGTGACCGCCCACACTCCCAAAGAGGTCCTGATGTCGCATGGCAATTTCCAGCGACCACACACCGCCACGCGAGATGCCGCCTACGGCGCGCCCCTCGGGGCCAGTGATGGTCCGATAGTGACTATCCACGTAGGGTACCAGCTCATTGACCACAAAACCCTCGAATGAGTTATCTCCGCCGCTGGAGTGAATATAGCGTCCATCGCTACCCACACCCGGCAAGACGATCAGGAAGGGGCCGGAGAGACCCCGGCTAATCCAATCATCACGCCATTCATCGATCCCCAAATTGTCCCAGTGCCATTCATTCATCGGCCAACCGTGAAATAGATACAGCACCGGAAAGGCCTTTGACGAATACTCGTGGTAACAGGGCGGGAGATGAACCAAGAAGCGTGCCTGCTCGCGCATCGCCGTACTCTGTATAGCGCCGGCCTCCACGGTTCCCTGAAGGTATGGACAACCGAGCGGCGTGGCCGTGGCAGTGGGAGAGGGGGTAATGGAAGGTAAGAGCACCGGAGCTGGCGTAGCCGTCATCACCGGCAGAGTAGGCGCCGAAACGGTAGGCGATGGATCCGGCGAGGGCGTATGCTTGGCCACTGTGGGATCAGGAAGCGCAGCGTCAGATTCCTCACCGGTTGGTGGAACGAGCGTTTCTGCACAACTCACAAGCAGTAGTACAATCAGGAATGGTAGGAAAAGTCCGGATTTCAGAGGCACGCAAGAGTCTCCCCATCTGGTGGTATCGGCTGTCTATCAGCTTCAGTTATCAGTCTGCTAGTGTAACAGCTAAGAGGCTTCGGTCAAGCCGCCTATGAACACAGCCCCCGTAGGCCTACCACTGCTCCTCGCTGAAGGAGTTCCCCTTCTTTTTACAATTCACGCCTACAGCCTGGATCTCTAGAGCCCGCGTTCTTCACGCCTCATAGCAATGGCGCACCTAGAAACTGTAACATCCTCCGAGGCGCCTGGGGAGCAGGGGAAATCCGTCGCGCCTGGGCACAAACTGCTGACCCAGACGTGCGCATGCAAAAACGGCTCGCGTGAGCGAGCCGTCGTGGATAAAGCAAGAGCTTCTTGGCAGCGACCTACTCTCCCAGGGGGCTACCCCCCAAGTACCATCAGCGCTGACGAGCTTAACTGCCGGGTTCGGGATGGGACCGGGTGTGTCCTCGCCGCTCCAACCACCAAGAAGCTCT
>SLDA01000305.1 GCA_007125545.1 Thermoflexales bacterium
ATCGGAACTGGCAGGATTGGGAATCCGGGGAGCCAGCACGGCCTGCCCGTTGACCCACGCGACGGCCACATCAGAAGTCTGGACGGCAAGCTGTACGATCTGTGGCTCGCTCACCTCTACTTCACCGTAGAGATAGAAAACGCTCCAACTATCGCCCGCAGTTAGATCTGCTAGATGAAACGGCGTGTCAAACGCGCCCTCTAGCTCGGGCACGGGCTGCCAGGAGAGCGAGCGCTGGAGCTTACCGGTGTGGCTTGTCGTCAAGTCGAGCGTCTGTTCAGGACCATAACTCTGGTCCAGCCCTTTGTAGTCCGTGTGGTCGAAAGGCCCAATCCAATGGGCATTTGTCAATCGTAACACTGCAGGCTCGGGCGCAACCTGACGCCATGCGTCACGCCATCGCGCGTACGCTGTAGGATCTGTGAACGACATAACAGCTCCCTTCCATTCTAAAGGACCAACTTGATGCGAATACGTGGACAGTCGAAGTCGAACGAACAGGGCGATAGGACGCATTCGTCATCCTATCGCCCTGAGTACGTCTGAATACAAAGCCGGTAAAGGTTGCGCCGCCTTTGAGGATGCTGAGGTCTCTAGCCTACCACCTCGACGGAAACTCCTTCAGGTTGGTTCGGAAAACGCAGAAACAGCGTCTGCGAGGCAGCATCCCAAGTCGCCGCAGACTCCTGCCCAGCAACGCGAACTAGAGAGGGAGCTGCGGGCAGGTGCACACGGACAGTACACGCCGTGTCGGCCATACCCTCGATTGTGAAGGTCAGCCCATTGCCCACCACCGTCTCCTGTTCAACCCGTCCCGCCGCTGCGATCACCCAGGGTTGGTCCGGACACCGGGCCAGGTCGTAGAGCAGCCAGCGTGTATCGGGCAGTATCCCGGGATTGACGAGAACCGACAGATCCGGGTCATACAGGTTGACGTACGCGCCGGTCAACGTCAGGGATTGCGCCTCCGCGGACTCCCCCATTCCCGCCGCCACCACATAAGGACCACGGCGCAAGACGAGGTGATTGCCGGGCAACCACGGCCGATCGAGGTAGTTGTACGCTGCTGCCACGGTATCCAGGACCAGATCAGCGCCTGTGGGCTGGTGTGCCAGCGCAGCGGGTGAGAAAGGCACCACGATCAGATATCCCTGTGCACAGGGATAGGTACCTGCCTCCGGATTGCGCCCACGCCCTAGCAGTTCAGTCAGATGCGCCTGAGGTCGGGCATAATCTGCGCCGTCCTGATTCCACCATTCGCGGACACTGTCGTAAGCATCTCCCAGACCGACTAGGATCAGAACGCCGCCCTTTTGGACCCAGACCGCCAGCGCCTCATGAATCTCAGGTGAGGGGGGCTTCTGTCCTTCATAGGTGAGCAAGAGCACGTTCAGGTTATCAAGATAGCCAGGATGCGTGATCCGTTCCAGCTGCACCATATCAAGGGCGACGCCGTGCTTGACCAGAGGCATTGCCAGACCATAGAGCGAAGACATATCGGCATCGCTCGGGTCGGGTTCGCCCCGTTGGTACATCAGGCTGTCGGTGATCGCGACACCGATGCCCTTCTCTCCGTGGAGCCACTCGGTGTCCTCGGGCCAGTGAACGTCCCTTAGCGCGTTGTAGACGATTTGCAGCTCGGTCGCATAGCTCTCGGGAATAAGCGCCCGCTGGTCGGTAGGATTGTGGTAGAAACGGGCCACCGCATTACGCAGTCGCTGTGCATCCTCCTGATCCTCCCAGGAAGCCAGATGGCGATAGAAGCCGTTGACGGCTCCCCACATATCGCCAAAACGTAGTTCGGCGGCACGATCGGCCATGTCGGCGAATCCCAACGTCTCCTTGCGCGCCTCCTCGCCCTGCTCGCTATAGAAAGCGAGGAAGAGATCGGTGGCACGCCCGGTATCAGCCAGCAACTCATCCTGCCCCTCGGCAGCGAGTCGCTCGAGGTAGGTCTCCAACATCGGCATCAGGGGTAAACCGAGGAGGTTGACCGTCGGATAGCTGCGCATGAAGACGCGCCGCGGCCAGGGCACGATCTCGAAGCGTTCGCTCTCATCGACGAGCAGGGAGCCGGTGACCGTGCATTCCCAGTTGACGCGGTAGTCCTCCCAGCTGTAACTGGGGTTATCCTCGATCGGATCGGCCAGTTGCCATAGCCGTTTGTCGGTCCCCCGTACAATGGCGGCGCAGGCAGCGTACTCACAGTAACCGGCTTCGAAGGTGCGCTGGCTGCGCACCCCTCGGTAGACCGTCGGCGTCCGCGAAGTGCCGGTCCACACCTGACCGATCAAACCATCGCAGTTCGGGATGGAGAGCAGCCAGCTCTCCGGGCTGACGATTCGCCAGTGCGCATAGTTAATGAGGCTATGCGTGGGAACGTAGCATTTCGGCTCGGGCATGCCCTGCTCAACCGCGTAGCGTTTGAGTTCGGTGAAGAGATAGTCGAGCGCGCGTGTATAGAGATACTGCTTCAGCTTGGCGGCGCGGTACCGCGCGTCGGGAGAAGACGTGGGATCCTGCCAGGGCTCGCCATAGTAGGCAGCCCACTCTCGCTGAAAGCCCTCGGAGTACCCTCCACGGACCCAAAACTCGGGTTCTTCCAGATGGATCGCCACAGCGCCTACATCGACCACGCGCCGGAGTTTCTCGCCGAGATAGCGAGCATAGGGCTCGCTCGGCATCATATAGAAACAATCGTGTCCCTGCGCTATACCGTGCTCGAGCCGGAAGTTCCCCTGAGCGGTTTGGGCGTCATCGTAGTGTTGGACTCCGTCCCATTCGCCGCGAACATAGTCCTGATACCCACCCCATGCGACGCCGGTCATGACGTGAATGCGGTAGCCAGCCTCGCGCCACCGGCTGACACGTTCTTCAAAAGTCGGATCCAACCCATAGACAATGGCGACATCCGACCGGTTATCGGTCTGAGGGTAGTACGGCGCCGACTCTTGAAATGCCGTACGCTCTTCAGAACGTGGGTGCTCTCGCATAGTTATTCCTTTCGAAGGCCTAATTCAGGAGCTCCCGCGCGAACCGCCTAACCAATTTGCCAGGTAGCTGTTCGGACGGCCTCAAGTTGTCCGGTCGACGCCGACCGTGCACCCGCATCCAGAATCGCCATGACGTCGAGGTTGAACGCCAGCGGCAAGGTCGGGTGGAGAGGTTCACCTGTTTCCAGGTGATGGACATACTCCTCGGCGATATTCGTGCGACCTTCCGGCAGTGGATCAACGGAGTAGATCGTAGTCTGACCGTGTCCGCGCTCCAGGCGCACGACGGGCTTGCCGTCGCGGCTTTCAACCACGAGCGTACCCGTTGTACCGTAGACAATGGGACCGGTAGGAACGCCATGATCGAAAGTCGACCAAGTTCCTTCCAGCAATGCCATCGCCTCGGGAAAACGCACCAGGATCACGCCGTTGTCTTCTGCGTCGCCCCAGTGACTGTTCAGATTGGCCTTCATACCGAGAGCCGCAGTCGCGCGCTGACCGATATACCAGTAAGAAACCATCGCGCCGTAACAGCAAAAGTCCAATAACGCACCACCGCCCCGGTCCGCTTGATGCCACCAGGTCGCGCCACGCTCCGGTCCGGTCATGCCCTCGGCGGTCTCGCTGACGCCCTCGTGGGCTGCGGAGGGACCCAGGGGACCCGTATGCCCAGCGCGCCACTTGAGTTCCAAAACGCGGCCAATGACGCCTTCCTCGATGAGCTCCTGAGCTTTGCGTGCAGCGGGCGACCAGGTCAAGGGCCAGTTAACCACCAACTCTGTTCCGGCAGCCTCACAAGCGCGCGCCATGCGCAAGGCATCAGACAGGCTAGGTGCCATGGGTTTCTCAATACAAACGCTCGTCCCGACTTTAGCGCAGGCTTCCACGATGTCTGCATGCACGGCGTTCTCGGACGTCACGATCACAATGTCCAGGTTCTCCTTATCCAGCATCTCCTGGTAGTCATCATAGGCCTTCGCGACACCCATCTCATTAAGAGCGAATTCTTTGTTCCATTCCCGCGTATAGGGTGCCTTGCGTAGTTCAGGTCGGGCCGGAAGGGTGTCTGCACACGCGACCATTTCCACTTGTGGGTGCTTTGCAAAGAGCGCGCCCACATTGTTAATATGCATATGTCCAAAACCAATAATGCCGATGCGATATTTCTTCATAAGAGCACACTCTCCGATGGCTAAAAAGGAAACCCGGTCTGCGACGAGTTGTCCACAGACCGGGTCTTGGATACTAGACCGCTAGTTCGTCAGCTAGCACTTCGCGTCCCAGTTCCGCGGAGAGGTAAATGCCATCAAGGAGCTGCATCACGTTGATGACCTCTTCACGTTTGACGATCTTCTCTTCCTCGCCACGCAGCACCTTGATTGCGTGCTCCACAGCCCAGAAGTGACCGGAGAAGGAGACGTCGCGCTCGCGCGGAAGCTTGAGCCCGGTGTTGGCCTGGTAGCTACCCATATTGGAAATGTACTCGAGGGGACCAAGCTGCAAGCCACCCTTGGTACCGAGAATGTAGGTCTTGCCGGCCTCGTCCGGGGTGTTGGCTGCCCAAGCCGTGCGCAAGACAAGGGTCGCCTTGTTTTCCAGTCTGATATAGGCCGATGCAAAGTCCTCAACATCAAACTCACGGTGGTCGTAGGGGCGCGGCGTGAGCACGCCTTCAGGTGCACCGCTGTCTGCCAGGGAAGTGGCCAGACCCTCATCCTGATTGCCGAACTTGAGGTAGGTCTGTCCGCTGACAGCTTCGACCTTCGGATTGCCCATAATCCACATCAAGAGATCGACGCTGTGAACCCCGATGTCGTAGACCGGGCCACCGCCATTGTGTTCTTTGATGTGGAAGACGCCCCACTTGGGAATGCCGCGACGGCGGATGGGTGCGGTCTCGGCGTAGTACATCTCGCCCAGCTCACCCGCGTCCGCGAATTCCTTGGCAGCCATGCTGCTCTGGCTGAAGCGGGCCGTCTGCGTGACAAACAGCTCACGGCCGACCGACTCAGCGACGTCGAACATCTCTTTGGCGTTGGCAGCGCTGGTGCTGATGGGCTTCTCACACAGCACGTGAGCTCCTGCCTTCAAAGCACCGATGGTGGGTCCCATGTGATAGACATTGGGCGTGCAGACCGACACGATGTCCGGTTGCACCTCATCCAGCATCTTCTGCCAATCTCCGTAAGCAGCGGGAATACCGAAGTGCTGCGCCGCCTTCTGGGCGCGCTCCTCGATGATATCCGCGGCCGCGACCAGTTCCACGTCCTGGGGGCGGGCCAGGTACGAAGGAATGTGGGCAGTCTGCCCGATCATCCCAGTGCCGATAATGGCAACGCGAAAACGTTTGTTACTCACGAGTGCTCCTCTCTGCTAATGGTTGGTTACTTGATGGTAGTTTGCTACTTGATGGCTCTGTTCGTTATGGTGATGGCGGCAACGTGAGAGGTGCCGCCATCGCCCCTATTCCAAGACGCCCAGATCCATCGAGACTACTATAGGATGATTCTCGATATAAATCAACGACGTGCAACACGTTGCAGCACTCCTTTGAGATGAAAGGAACCTGCACACTTTCCTCCGTCGCAAAGGGATGATTCGCCCACTACGTTGCACGTCGGAATAACCGCTCCTACACAAACCGGAAACCGAAGCTAGAAGGTTACCTCGTGCTTCTCCGCAGCCGCTTTGTATGCAGCTTCCATCAGTTGGGTTAGATTACGTCCATCCTCCACCGTGATGGTCATCTCCGTACCGTGCAAGATGGCGCTGATCCACTGCTCCATCGGCATAGGAAGCGCATCGGGCAGCTTGGCCGGGCTGATGAAGCCCTGGATTCCCTCAGGCTCAAGCTCGGTACTGCGGAGGAGGAGGCCACCGTGCGGGTCGCGCCCCACGTAGCCGGAGGTACCGAAGATCTCCATCTGGTTGGGACCGGCACGATGAACCCATGAGGTGTCGAGAATGCCCAGAGCACCACTCTGGAATTCCACGACGATGACCGAGTTATCGTCAATGGCATAGGCATCGGAGAACTGCTGAATCTTGGAGATTACGCTCTTGGGCTCACCCATAAACCAGCGCATCACGTCAACAGTATGGCAGCCAAGATCGAAGAGCGCACCACCGCCGGCCCGCTCAGCATCGGCAAACCAGGCGCTGCCGCCCTTGAACCAGTGATCGAGTGAAGCACCGTGCGCTACGCGCGCGCGCATGAGCGTGATGTCACCCAGCCACCCCTTGTCGAGGACATCCCGCATAAACAGGCTCTCCGGACGAGTGCGGCTCGGCAGCGAGATCATAAACTTGATCCCACTCTCATTCACAACATCGACGATTTCATCGGCGTCTTGGAGGTTGATCGCCAGCGCCTTCTCGGTGAAGACGTGCTTACCGTACTTGACTGCTTCTTTGATGAGCCAGGGGTGTTGAGAGGTGTATGAGTTGATGATGACCGCATCGACATCATCTCGGCCCAATACAGCGTCCAGATCATCCGAGACCGGTACATTGAATGTTTCGGACGCTGTCTTGCCGCGGTCGGCATCATCTTCCCAGATGTAGGTCACCTCGGCTTCAGGATGGTTGATGGCTTGGCGTGCATAGCCGTTGGCATGGACGTGGGCGAAACTGAGCATAGCTACTCGAAGCATAGTATCATCTCCTTGGTGAACCATAAAGAAACCCGAAGAAACTTGATGTACAGTTGGTGAATAAGGGACTAGACCTCCGGAACATGAACCTCAACTTCGCGCCCGGCGGCGGCGGAATCGATCAATCCCTGGATGATGACATTAGTCAGCAGCATCTCGTCAGCGGGGATCGGCGAGGGCTTCCCTTCACGGATTGCCTCAGCGAAAGCAAGGTTCTCCAGGCGGAAAGTGTTCTCATCCCGGACTTCCGGAAGCTGCGGCGTGACGTCGGTGAGCATTCCGAACTCCTGGCGGAAGACGGTCAGGGGGTTCATCTTGAGGCCACCTGTGGTGCCGAGCAGGACATTGCCGCCCAGGGAATCCATATTCATGATCCAAGACGTCTTGAAGACCATAAACGCGCCGTTCTCGAAGCGCACGGACGCAACACCGAAGTCCTCAACCTCGAGAGCCTCGGGATCCCAACTCCAGCACCCCATCGCCTGACTGGCGTACTTGGTGCCCAGCATATTGTTGGCGACACCGGAAACCGAGACCGGCTTCGGATGCCCCATCAGGTGCAGCACCGCATCCAGGGAATAGACCCCGATATCGGCAGTGGTACCAATGCCGCCGGTCGCCTTGGCGAGGAAGCTCCCACCAGGGATACCGCATCGGCGACAAGCAACAGCCTCGGCGTAGTAGATGTCACCCAGCACACCTGAATCGACGACCGCCTTGGCAGCAATACGGCTTGAGTCGTAGCGCGCCTTGAGCGCCACCATCAGGATACGGTCTGTCTCGTGGGCCGCCTTCGTCATCTCCGTCGCATCCACCAGTGTGGCCGACATGGGCTTCTCCACTAACACATGCTTTCCTGCACGCAGCGCGTCGACGGAAGGACGGCAGTGAGCCTGATTCCACGTGCAGATGCTGACAGCCTCGATGTCATCCATCTCCAAGATTTTTTGATAGTCAGTAAAGACGTGGGGTATTCCGAAGCGTTTAGAGGTATTTACAGCTCGTTCTTCGATGAGATCGGCTACGGCGACGACCTCGATCTCGTCCACACCAACCAACGCACGCATGTGCGCTTGTGCGATGTTGCCCGCACCAATCAGACCCATCCTCAACGGTTCGACCATTCTACATAGCCTCCACTTGAACGAAGAGAGTTAGGCCACCGGCAGGCACGCGAACAGACGTGCTTGCCGGTGGATGCGACTGTCGTAGACCATGTACTAAGTGTCAGGCAGGTACTTCCACCACTCGCTCGGGTTTACCCTGGTGCCGGAAACAAGCAGCATAGTGATCATCTCCAACCTGATAATCAGGCGGACGCTGCTGCCTGCATATATCCATTGCGTACGGGCAGCGCTCGACATAGACGCACTTGTTGAAGTCACGCACCAAGGGACGCTCGGTGATCTTAATGTTGGCGCGCTCGGTCCAACGCGCGGTTGGATCGGGCGAAGGAATCGCGGCCAACAACTGCTCAGTATACGGGTGCGAGGGGTTAGCCAGCAGTTGATCGATGTTGCCAGACTCGACGACGCGGCCGAAACAGAGCACCAGCATCGGCCCGCCCATGTAGTAGGCGGTCGCGAGGTGGTGCGTGATGAAGAGACACGAGATGTCGTATTTATCCCGGAAGTCCAGCAGGTTATTCAGGAAGAGCGTCCGTACTGCAACGTCGATCATCGACACCGGCTCGTCAGCGATAATAACCTTGGGGCGGAGCAGGAAGGTGCGCGCTAACATAACGCGCTGGCACTGGCCTCCACTCAACTGATGCGGGTATCGGCCGATCACATCCCGGGGCTGCAGATCTACCGCCTGGAGCGCTTCACGCTTCAACTCCAACGCCTCACTCTTGGATGAAGCTAACTTAAAGTTCTTGATTGTGATATCCAATACGCGATCGATACGATAGAAAGGATTGTAAATCGCGAAGGGATCCTGGAAAATCGGTTGGACGTTCCGGCGATAGTCAAACCGCTCGGCCTTTGTCAGCTCCTTTACCGGCTTTCCATTGTAAGTGATCACACCCCTGGTTGGCGGCGTGAGGCCAAGCATAATTCGCGCCAGGGTCGTCTTGCCGCTACCGCTTTCCCCAACCAGGGACACGATCTTCGCAGGCTTGGACTGGAGCGCCACCGTGACCTGATCGACCGCAGCAATGTACTCGCGCTGCAAGCCCGGTGTGGGGATATTAAACTCTTTTGTTATATTGTAGGCGGCTAGCACCGGCGGAACCTTCGCCCCCGACTCCATCTCCGACTCTGCTACTCCGACAGGTCCGCTCTTGATGCTCGTATCTTGCTGGGTATCCACCTTAGTCTCCACCATTAGCTCGCTCCTCGAACGTATACTCGTCATGCAGGTGACACGCTACGTATCGTTCTGGTCCAACCTGCTTTAGCGTAGGCATCTCCTCACTGCAGATCGCCATCACCTTAGGACACCGGGGATGAAAACGACAACCCGACGGGTACTCCAATGGACTCGGCGCGCGTCCGGGTATTCCCATCATCCGCTCACGCCCGCCTCCGATGGACGGAATAGAAGAGATCAACCCCTCTGTATAAGGATGGTACGGATCGTGGAAGGTATCAACTACGGGCGCGACCTCCATGAGGACCCCGGCGTACATAATGCCCATGCGATCGGCCATTTCGGCATGAACTGCCATATCGTGAGTTACGTAGATCAGCGTGAGCTTGAGTTTCTCGCGGATCTCCTTCAATTCCTGAAGGATGACCTGCTGCACATTGACGTCTAGCGCGGTAGTGGGCTCATCGGCGATGATCAAGTCAGGCGTGAGCGTGATGGCCGCAGCAATCGCCACGCGTTGCTTCATGCCACCACTCAACTCGTGTGGGTACATTCTGGCCACCGCCTTATCCAGGCCTACCAGGTCCATACACTCATACATCCGAGCGCGGGCCTTCTCCTTTGACCAGTTCGTGTGTTCGAAGATACCATCAAGCATCTGCTTGTCAATGCGCGCCACCGGACTGAGTACATTCATTGCGCTCTGCGGTATATAGGCCATGTCCCGCCAGCGCATCCTTCGTACCTGTTCTCGAGACATCTTCAACAGATCCTCGCAGATCAGGGTAGAGTCACTCTTCTTCCGGCAGAAGTCGACCTCGCCACCCTCGAAATAGCCGGGCAGCTTGATCACTCCTAAAATGCCCTTGGCCAACGTCGACTTTCCACAGCCGGACTCACCGGCCAAGCCAAAGACCTCGTTCCGATTGATGGTCAAATTGACCCCATCCACCGCCTTGGCGGGTCCGCGCGTGGTTCTGTACCATACACGCAGGTCTCGGATATCTATCAGCCTTTCACCACTATCTACATGTTGGTACATTGTCACTTCTCCGTCGTCACTTTCTGGAGGCGGGGATTCAGGTACTCTTCCATACCGCGGTTTATCATTGTGATAGCCGCAAAGATCAACACCAGGACCGCGACGGGGATCAGCAAGATCTCAAACCGGCCCATGCTATATACACCCCAGCCATTAGCATAGTTGATCATCAGGCCCAACGTGATGATGTTGGACGGCCCAAGACCAATGGCCTCGATGGCCACCTCCGCAACCATCGCGCCTACGACGCTGAAAGCAAACCCCATCAGCAAGTAGGGCGTCAAGTTAGGCATCATTTCCGTAAAGATAATCGCCAGGTCACCCTGCCCGGAAACCTTGGCCAACTCGACATAGGCCCTCTCCTTCATCGTCATCACCTGCGCCCGGATCATCCGGGCGGAAAAAGGCCAGGCAAAGAGCGCGAGGATCAACGACATCGTGGCCACAGTCAGCTCCGGCGTCACCATAGCGATCGCCACCAGAATGGGATAAGACGGAATCACGATCAGCATATTCGTGATCGTCAGCAGCACTGCGTCGATCCCGCCGCCTTTATAGCCCGAGTAGAAGCCAACACTAACCCCGACAGTGGTACTGATGACACCGGCTAGAAAGCCGATATAGAGCGTGGTCCGCAGGCCCGCCAGATAGTTGGTGAGCAGATCGCGTCCGTGGCCGTCGGTGCCCATGGGATGAGTTCCTGATGGGGGTAGCCAACGCTGGAACTGGCCGGGGCGCGCAGGACTCCGATTGCCAATGATCGGACGATAGATCACAGGTGCAACCAAAGCGAGACCGACCAGCACTACCAGCACAACAGCTCCGAATCTAAACTTGCCACTTGTACGCCAGCAGTTTTTCATTAAGTTCCACATTGCTGCTCCTCCTAAGCCTTGATGGCGGTGCGGATGCGGGGATCGATGACAGGCAGCAGTAAGTCAACCGCCAAACTGGCTGTCATGACGCTCACCACTGAGAGTATGATGAGGCCCATCATCGCATTGTAGTCGAAGATCGCGATAGCGCGGCCCATGACCTGCCCCAACCCCGGATAGACGAACATATGCTCGATCAACAGTTGACCACTCATCATCGAACCCATGGTGAGCGCCAGGCCCGTGGCTTGCGGAAGCATCGCGTTCCGGAGCGCATATTTGGTCATGATATCCCCAGACTTCAAACCCTTGGCCTCGGCGTATAGCAGATAGTCCTCACCGAGGTTGCTAATCACCAGAGAGCGGGTGGAAAGAATCCAGGCTGCCAGGGAGACCGTCACGATGGCCAGAGCGGGCAAGATGCTGTGTCTGGCCACGCTCCTGATAAAGTCCAGGTTCCACCCGATGGCGTACTGCCCGTCAAACGCACCACGCGTGGGCAATAACTTCCATTGATATCCGATGAAGAGAACTAGAAAGAGCGCGATCAGGTAAGCAGGGACCTGCGACAGAGCAATGGAGATATTGGTAATGGTGCCGCTGACCGGCGAGTCGCGGAACCATGCCGCGACAGCACCGACCAGCAGGCCTAAGACCCATGAGATAGAGATAGAGACAGCCAACAACCCCATGGTCCAGGGCAAGGCCTCTGCTAATAGCTCCGACACCGGGCGTGGAAAGTTAATGAAGGAGGGGCCCAGGTCGAAGTGGAAGATCACGTTGTACATATAGCGCACGTACTGCTGCCACAGAGTCCCGGTCATCCCGAACTTCTCTTTATAGGAGTTTACCATCGCGTCGCCGCCATCAATGGTCAGCGAATATTGTGCCTCGAGCGATCTAAGCCAGTTTTCGATTGGATTGGCGGGAATCAGGCGGAACATGAAAAACGTGATCGTCAACGCGCCAAAGATGGTAAGGAAATAGGCAAAGAACTTTGTGAAATAGTAGTTCAAAATCGGGTATTTCCGCATCAGCTTAAACATAAGCACCTCTCATATTGGGTATAGTGGACCCACGGTCCGACACCGTCATGCTTACGACTTAGTACTTAAAGCTCATATCGCCACCCTGAGCGAAACTAAGCTCAAGGGTCTTTGCTTCGCTCAAGATGATGACAAAAACAGAGCACGCTTACGCATCAACTCGGATCGATGATGTAGTCAGCCTGATAGTTACCTGCATAGGGCGTGGATCGAGTTCCGCACCCAGAGGTGCGGAACTCGATCCGGGTCATATCTGGACTTTTACTTCGGCGTAATATTGAAGTAAACGTGCATGATCTGGCCCCACCAGTTGAAGGGGACCGTGTACAAATTGTCGTTGGACGGCATATTGTCCCAGTATCTCGTGTTGAAGTTCGCCGTGTAGTACGTCTCGATAAGCGGGACGCCGGGCGCATACTCCAGCCACATATCGAACAACTTGTGGTACAACTCCATCGCGTCAGGGTGATCGGGATCGATCGCCATCAGCGCTGCAAGCGTCTGATCGTACTCGTCGTTGCAGAACCGAACGTTGTTGCCCTCGGTCGCACGCTCGCCGATGGGGCGAACGCGGTCGCAGGTGTAGCTATTGAACAGCTCGGTCGGATCGACAGTGGCGCCACAGAACCACCAGAAGCCGATATCGAAGTCACCATTCGCCACATTGTCCCAGAACACACCCTCCACGTACTGGAAGGTAGCCTCAATACCGATGTCCCGCAAATCCTCTGCGAAGTCTTGGCCCATCAGGTATTCATTGCCACCCACACCGACGGGGGTTGTGATCGCCAACGAGACCTGCTCGCCATCAGGACCGAGCAACCGACCGCCCTGCTGCGTGTAGCCGATGCTCTCGAGCAACTCCAGCGCCCTGTCGGGATTGTAGGTCAGGGTGCCCCAAGTTTCCTTGGCTTCCTCATTGATGAACTTGTCCAAGTTGCGGTAGTCAGCCCACAGCCCCTCAGCCGGCTTGGAGGGAGGTGCCCAGATGTTGGCGCCCCACTGCGGACGGTTCATAAGCATGGACATCGCACGACGGAACTCGGGTTGGTCCAGGTGCGGGCCCTGAGCCGTGTTGAACCACGCGGCACGCGGGCAGGGATCGACGTAAACAACCTGTTGGACCTGAGGTACTTCGGCTTTGTTGGCCTCATAGAGGTCGTAGCTCCAGCCGAAGATGTCGTTATTGTCTTCCTTGATCTCAGCCAACAGCTGCTCCGCGCCAGGACCGGTGCGATAGATGATGTACTTGGGCGCGGGGAAGTTACCGATCGAGCGTCCCCAGTAATCTGGATCGCGCTCCCACACGAACACTTTGTTCTCAGGATAAACGGCGCTCAAGACGTAGGGACCGGTGTAAATGGGGGGATAGTTCTTGAACGTGCGCACGTCATCTACGTTGCCCCAAATGTGCTCGGGGACGATGATGGTGCCAGCCACGATCCGGCAGCGGAACATCAGGTGCTGGCGCGGTCGGGACTCTTTCATGTCGAAGACGACCGTGTGATCATCCGCGGCATAGACGGCGTTCCAGAAAGTCGCATCGGTCTTGGGCAGGCCACCCAGATCATCATATTGGGGGTCCATAGCCATGTTCATCGTGAAGGCCACGTCATGAGCCGTCAAGGGCTCGCCGTCACTCCACGTCACACCCTTGCGGAGGTAGATGCGCAGTTCGGTGTAGTCGTCGTTATACTCCCAGCCCTCACCCAACCATGGCATCAGTTCACCCGTAGCGTAGTTCTGGTACCAGAGGTACTCGCGCACGTGCTGGCCGACACCATTTTGATAGTGCTCA
>SLDA01000081.1 GCA_007125545.1 Thermoflexales bacterium
GTTGAAGAAACCTCCTCAGACCAGATAGAATTATCAGGAGGCTGGGGGGCAAACAGGATCATCGGGACCGTAGGCGTCTCTTTCAACAACTTTTCCACACGCAACATCTTTAACAGGGATGCCTGGCGCCCCCTGCCAACACGGTGCCGACCGCGATGCCCAGAAAGACTACCGCCAAAGTCAGCCCTATTATCCACATCGTCTTCTTCATCCCATCATCCTCCCTTCATAGGGTACAAGCTACAGACCCTCTCCGTACCCGCTCTATTCCTGCGGCGGCTGCGGCCACGGTCCCGGCACGTTCAGCCTTACCATTGACCCTTCATCCCGGTCAGCGCTCGGTAGGCGTGGACGAGCCCGTGACCAAACTCGCGGTCGAAACCGGGCTCCCCGATGTCTTCCGCCGTCTGGATTAGACGCGCCTGTACCTGCGCGGGACCAATGCCCGGGTTCTGGGCATAGATGAGTGCCGCCGCCGCCGCAACCTTCGGCGCCGCCAGGCTTGTTCCGGAACCGAATATGTACTCCTGGCCCGCCCAGAAGGGGATCCACGTAATCGGGCTCCAGGCGACCAGGCAGTTCCCAAAGGGATATGGGTCCCAATCGTCTCCTCCCGGCGCGGATACAAACGAGCCGGCTCCGTAGTTGCTGAAACCAGCGAGTTCGTCCGTCGATGTGGTGGCGCTCACGGCGATCACCCCCGGCGCCCCGGCGGGCAGGCGCACGATCGGTCGGATCTTGGAAAGGTCGGTTGCTTCATTGCCTGCCGCGGCGACGAGCAACACCCCTTTCTGCCGGGCATACGAGGTGGCTCGGACGAAGGCAACGTAGGTTGCTGCGCCATCGTCAGGCATCGATACGAAGTAGCCGAAGCTCATATTGATGACTTGCACCCCGTCATCGGCTGCGTCCACAATCGCCTGGAGGATCCAATCGAAGTAGCCGTAGCCGAACGTGGTCAGTACTTTGTAGTTGGCGATCCCGGCTTCCGGGGCGATTCCAATGATCCGCCCCTGCGTGATTGGCGCGGCGATGGTTCCAGCGATGGCTGTGCCGTGCCCGAAGTAGTCGTTTGCATCCTCCGCGGGCGCCGGATCGCCCCACGGATCGATGTGTTCCATCACATAGCTCTTACCGTAGAGATAGTTCGGTGCGATGTCAGGATGCTCCCAGTACACGCCTGAGTCCAGTATGGCCACGATCGTCCCGGCGCCTTTCTCGATCGCCCACGTCTCAGGCACACCACCGGCACGCTTGATGTCCCACTGGTAGTCCATGTAGAGATCGTTGTCCTCAACACGCTCCGTAGTTACGTCCAGGGACTGCATCGTTACCGACTGCTGCGCGTGCCAGATGCTGTTCGTTCCTACCTCGACGACACCCCTGATCCCTTTGGCCCGCGCTGCAAAGTCAGTGTCGCCGCGGACCACCAGCACGCCGATTTGCGGAATCTCCTTTATCACCTGCCCGCCGGCTGCCTCGACCTGGACGGCAGCCCGAGCCGGAATGCCCGAGTTCCCAAACACTACCAGGTACTCGTCCGAACCGTCGGGCTCTATCGGCAGGTCTGATGCGTGTCCCGCCATCGCAATCGGGCTTTGCAGCAAGAGCGGCAGCACCAACGCTACCACCAGCAACAGGTATCTTAGCTTGTTCATCGGTTTCCTCCTCAATTTGAAAAAGTTGTTTGATCTTCCTATCCTCGATACTCCGCGTAGTTACTCCTGCGGCGGCTGTGGCCACGGTCCCGGCTCGAAGCCGTGCACGAAGTCGAGCTCTTCGGGGAACGCATCGGCTCCAGGCGCGATCCCTGTCGCCAGCCAGCCGTCCATCGCCGCGAAGAGCGCCAGCATCTGGTCTTCCGTGAACATACAGTGCCCCGGCAAGTCGGTGTAGACGCGGGTCAGCAGGTGGTCCGTGCGTACTGACGCCATCAGGTTCGCATACTCGGTGGTATGCTCCACCGGCGCGATGACGTCTTGCACGTTATGCGCCATCAGTATGGGACCGTGCACGCGCCCGCTGAACTCCCCCGTCCGGCGCAGATAAGCCAGCGCCCGCGGATCCGCCGTGATCCCGGTTTTCGCGTTCATCTGCGCCAGCATCCCATCGAGATCCAGCGTCGGGTCCAGGCTCAGAAGGTAGGCCCGCTCGTCCGCGGTCAGGCTGTAAACGTATCCCACGTTCTGCGAGACGCGCCCCCCCGCCTCGACCTCCAGATCGGCCCGCTGCTGCGTGGAGAAGAACATCAGGTACAGGAGGCCGGGACCCATAGGCCACGGGAACGGGTTGGTGTAATAGCCTGCTGACGGCAGGCCGTTGACCAGGCGCACGAACTCCCAACGTGGCCTATACAAGGGATTGAGGAATTCGCCCCAGAACCTGTCCCATACCTCGGTGAAGAAGTTAAAGTCGTCCCGCATGTCGTCGACCTGACCCCAGCTCTCGTCCCAGCCGAAGGCCGCGTCATACGCCAGGGCAAAGGAGAAGCGTGAAGCCACGTTCCTGGTCATGCCTGCGGCCGGTGTGCATATGGGGATGCCCGCGTCATAGGTCCCCGGGAACTTCTCCATACTTAGTAGCGTGAGCATGCCGCCCATCGAGACACCATAGATGACGGTGTGCGTCGGCTTGCCCACCTGCTGCTTGAAGAAATCGGTCAGATACTTCAGGTCCAGCGTGAACTGGTCCAGACTTGTTCCGCCGCCGCGCAGGGCAGAGCCCGCCAGCGCGTACCCGCGTGCCAGCAGCTCCTCCTCGGCGAGGAACGCTGCATCGGCGGTCTCGACGCCACCGGGCGAATACCCACGCGCGTAGACCAGCAGGGTGCCGTTCCAGTTCTCCGGCACGACGATGCGGTAGGGCGCGCCCTTCAGCACGCCCTCCAAAACCAGCGGCTCGCCCTCGCTCGCAGCCTGTGCCACCGGGCTCTGCAGGGAGACCGGCAGCAGCAGCATGCCCATCAACAGAATCAGCAACAGCCTTTTCATGCGTAACCTCCTGTTGTTCATCACTTCCACTCCTTTCGGATCTATGAGGTGGTGATCTCCTTGACAAGCCACGAGGAGGCAGGGCGCGGGCCCGGGCCTTTCCGTTCCTCACGCTCCCAGGTGTGGCGTGTTGGACTCTCCACGGCCCTCTTCGTCGTAGGGCGGCCTGGTGCCGGTGGTGGTCTGGGTGCGAAGGAAGTCGAAAAGGCCGTCCAGGTTGGCGAAGCCCACCCGCTCGCCGGTCACCGGCGCCTCCAGGCTGGCCTGCCACTCCCCGGCGACCCCGCTGCGCCACAAGCGGAGCAGATAGGAGAGATACTGCACGGATGGCTCGTCCATCAGACCCTCACCTCGGTTTCAGATGCTCCCAGCGTACAAGACGAGTATCAAGAAAATATCAAGAGAATTCGGATTGCGCCTCACCACAAAATGCCCTATAATGAAGGTAACCTACCAGAACGTGCGGCGCAGGGAGGCCCCGATGGCGCGCTTGTGTATCTCGTCATTGGGCACGCTGCAGATGTCCCTGGGCGATATACCGCTTACCGGCTTCAGTTGCGACAAGGCCAAGGCCCTCCTCCTCTACCTTGTGATGGAAGCGGATCGCGCACACCGACGCGGGCACATCGTGGGGTTGTTGTGGCCCGACTACCCCGAACGCCATGCCCGACACACGCTGAGCCAGGTACTGTACAACGTGCGCCAAGTAATCGGTGACCGTGGGGAGGACCCAGCGGCGCCCCAGGGTCCGTTCCTGGATGTGACCCGCGACACGCTCCAGTTCCAACGCGCGAGCGACTACTGGTTGGACGCCGACGTTCTCACGAAGCCCCCGGGCTCA
>SLDA01000006.1 GCA_007125545.1 Thermoflexales bacterium
GAACGAACCACCAGCCCCCAGCACGACCTCACTGCGACATACCCCTACGCCCCGACTGCTATCGCCGCCACATCTTCCATAGCCGTTGCCGTCGGCTTGATATCAAAGTGCTTGACCAACACGTCCACCACACCCGGCGAAAGGAATGCAGGAAGGGACGGGCCCAAGCGAATATGCTTCACACCCAGCGCCAGCAACGCCAGCAGCACGATCACGGCCTTCTGCTCGTACCACGCCACATCATAGGAGATGGGCAGGTCATTGATATCGTCCAGTCCCAACGCATCCTTGAGCTGCAACGCGATGTACGCCAACGAATAGGAGTCATTGCACTGTCCCGCGTCCAACACCCGCGGAATGCCACCGATATCGCCCAGGTTGAGCTTGTTGTAGCGATACTTGGCGCATCCCGCCGTCAGGATGACGTGATCCTGGGGCAAGTGCTCCGCGACCTCCGTGAAGTAGCCCCGCGACGCCTGTCGGCCATCGCAGCCCGCCATCACCACGAAGCGTCCGATGTCGCCTGCTTGAACGGCCTCAATCACCTTGTCCGCCACCCCCATCACCGTAGCGCGGGCGAACCCAATCGGAATAGTCCCCTCTTCCAGCGCCTGAGGTTCCCCCGCCGCCTGCGCCGCCGCGATCACGCCACTGAAGTCTTTCGCGCCACCTGCTTCGCGGTCCGCAATGTGGGACACACCGGGCCAACCCACGTGACTTGTCGTGAAGAGCCGGTCCTTGTAGCTCTCCAGAGGCGAGACCAGACAGTTGGTCGTCATCAGAATCGCGCCGCCGAAAGCCTCAAATTCCGCCTGCTGCCGGAACCACGATCCACCGTAGTTCCCCACGAAGTGGTCGTAGCCCTTGAACGCCGGGTAGGCATTCGCCGGTAGCATTTCACCGTGCGTGTACACGTTGACGCCGGTTCCCTTGGTCTGGATCAACAACTCCTCCAGGTCACGCAGATCGTGCCCACTCACAAGGATCGCCGGTCCAGGGCGCACCCCGATATTTACCTGTGTCGGCTCGGGATGTCCGTAGGCGCCCGTATTGGCCTCGTCCAACAACCGCATCGCCTCTACGCCCATCTCGCCTGCCTTCAACACCAGGCCAACCAGATCATCGGCAGTCAAGCTGTCATCGGTCGTGGCATCCAGCGCCTCCTCGATGAAGGCCAGGATATCGTCGTTGCTCTGCTCCAGGACATAGGCATGGTCCGTGTAGGCGGCCATTCCCTTGAGCCCGTAGATCAGAAGCTCACGCAGCGACCGGATATCGGCATCCAGCTCCGGGTCTGCCAGCACCCCGACCAATTGACCCTTCATCTGCAGTATCGTGGTGTCATAGCTCTTCGGCGTCCACACCGCATGCTCGGGCAGACCTGCCGCGCAGCCATCACTTCCGTGGAGTTCCCTGCAGCGCGCCTGCGCCCGCTCCCGCAGAGCATCGCGCCGCGCTACCGCCTCACGAATCCAAGCTACGTGGCGATCGGGGTCGAAGTTGACATTGGTGATTGTGGCAAAAAGCGCCTGCGCCACAAAGAGGTCCGTCTCCGGCTCTACCACATCCAGATTCTTGCGAGCCCGCGTCGTCCAGAAGGATACACCTTTCAGCAACCAGACGAGCAGATCCTGCAAGTTCGCCACTTCAGGCGTCTTGCCGCACACACCCCGGATCGTGCAGGCCTCATTCTTTGCAGCTTCCTGACACTGATAGCAGAACATCTCAGACATAACAGCCTCCTCAGATTATGAAATACGGGATTGATACCGGTATACTGCGTGGCATAGTGACGAACTCGCTAGCGGTCTCCGTGAGATTCCGTACTGGCCTCGTCCCATACTATCGCATAGGCCAGTGCAATCGCCCCAACCGGGCAGATCTCCTCGCAGACCGCGCAGTAGGTGCACGCCTCGGGACGCGCCAGCACCAGGCGACCGCCCTCCAGCGCCACCACCGCTTCCGGGCAAGCCCGGACACAGATGCCGCACCGCGTGCACGTAGCCTCGTCAATCACCCAGGCCCCATTCGATTCACCACCTGGCCCTGTGCTCTGCCGATTATCCATCGCAACTGACCTCCTCATCTCAACGCCGCTCTGAGCATAACACAGCCATCTTCCCAGGACTACGACAAAAGTCGGATTCTGTTCCGATTGTCACATCCTGCCGCCGTGATATAGTACCGCCTAGTAGAACCGATCATCATACTGAGTAGAGTTCGCTGGTAACGAAAGAAGGATCCACCTTGCAGGTCGAGAAGCCCATCCCCGAGGACCGGCCTTCCACGTTGGACGCCCTACGCAGGGTCGGCCTCTTTGCCACGCTCTCAGAGTTAACGGTGGCGCGTATCGCTGCCGCCGTGCAGATACGTCACTACGAACCCGCCGTTCACATCGTCTGGCAAGGGGATCGGGCTGAGGCTGCCTATTTCGTGCTTCGGGGACGGGTACGCGTCTATCGCGTCTCGCGCGAGGGGCGCGAGCAGGTGCTCGTGCGCTTGGAGCCCGGACAGGCTTTCAACACTGTGCCGGCCTTCGTGGAGGACGGACGCAACCCGGCCAACGCCGTTTGTCTATCCGAAGTCACCCTAGCCATCCTGCCGCGCGAGGATCTCCAAGACCTCATTCTGGCTCACGGCGACCTGGCACTGGCCCTGCTGCGTAATTTCGCGGGGCGGCTCTCGCACCTGACGAACCTGGTGGAGGGGCTGGCCCTGCATACCGTGCAGGAGCGCCTGGCGCGATTTCTGCTGAATCAGGCAGAGGGCGAAAGAGCGGGGACTGTGCAGCGTTGGACGCAGCAGGATATTGCCGTACACCTGGGAACCGTGCGCGACGTGGTGGGACGGGAACTACGGGCGCTCGAAGATGCCGGCGCCATCCGCATCGAACGAGGCCAAATCGTACTGCTCAACCGTGACGTCCTGACGGCGATTGCAGGCGAGATCGATCAGGACTAGACCCGTTATGGTACGTCACCCTGGATTCCGTCGAAGTCCTGGAACGGGTTCCGGTCCCTATCGCGTGGGGTGACCCCGTTCTCTGTCGGCACCTGCTCGTAGTCCACCCCCAGCCACAAGCACGCAGTCATCGGATCGTTGAACGCGATAAGCGTCAACCCTCTCTTCTCAAACTCCTGCTGAAAGCGGACGTCAAACCACCAGGCGTCGTGTGCCACAACCGCGAACCGGCTCCCCGAGAGTTTGTGGGCCGCATCATCAAGACAGCGGTGTCCCCTCAGCAGCCGACCTCGATCAATGTCTGGCCCTTTCACGCACCGCACATCCAGCAGATGTCGAAACTGACACCGAATCCTTGTGTCAGCTAGCAGGGCACGTTCGTGCTCGATAAGGTCCGACGTTTTTAGCGCCCCTTCCGCGCGAGCGTAGACGAAGGCGCCTCGCTCAAGTACTGTATAAGCGACTGACATACTTACCTTTCTTCGATGAGAAGGGCCCATCCGCCCCGGAGTCAGTCCCGGAGGCGTAGGCGCCTTCAGACTTCATCCACTGTTCGAGTTGAGAAGCAAACGCCTGCAGCGAGTCAGCTCTGAGCGTAGAAAGCGCCGCCCGCTCCCGGTCGTTCAAGTCGAACTGAGCCAACACCTGCAGGCGTTCCCCGTTAAGGAGCTTACTGCACAGGTCCCGGTCAACAACAGCGTGCGCGATTAAGTTCCGCAAGGCTATCTCTGACATAGGGCTTTACGCGACTAGCCGCCAGTGCAGCCGCCGCTCCCTCCCTGAGCGGGGCAGGCATACACTGTATCTGCGCCGCCACCACTCATTACCGTCAGAACCACAGCCAGCCCCAGAAGTACCGCCCGCACGACTCGCGGGTCGCCCACCCTCATCAACACCAACTCCATCCGTGCCGGCATCTCGTCACCTCCGTCCCTTCGTGTAAAGGACTCCTCTACCAACCGGCCTAACACTAAAGGTCAGCGGTAACGAAACGGTAACCGCTCAGTCAATATCTCTGCATGCCACTGAAAGAGTCAACGGTTATGCATTACATTGGCAGGTGCGACAAAGACGGGTACAATCGGTCTGCAACCTCCCATCTCTTCACGCCCTCCATAGGAGGTGGACTATGCGCAACAAGGTCGCCGTCCTGGCAGCCACCTGGCTCGCCGGCATTGTGCTGGCGATAGCGTGGGTGGGGCCTTCACCCGGAGCCTACAGCACTGCGTGGCCGGCCCAGAGCGGCACGCCCCAGGTCGTGATTGCCGACCTCCTCTACGATGGTTACCAGTATCGTGACGCGGATGAAGCCATCCGGCTCGCAAATATCGGCAGCGCGCCGGAGTCGCTAAGCGGGTGGGAGCTCTGTAAGGCGATGTCGGGCAATCTCACCTGCGTGGACATTCCGTCCCTGACGCTGGTGCCGGGTGAGCGGGTCTGGTTGGCACGAAATGCGGAGGCCTTTCGCGCCTCTTTCGGCTTCTACCCGGACGTCGTCTTGCCGCAGTGGCTGCTGCTGGCGAACACCGGCGGCTCCATCTTGCTCCGCGCCCCCGGCAACCGGTTCGTAGACACCCTGGTGTACAAAGCCGGGGACACGATGGTACCCGGATGGAGCGGGCCCGCGCTGCTGCCCTACCGCCACAGCGTCGCGCGGGAGAGAGGGCAGATCCTCTCCCGCCGCCTGGACGAACGCACGGGGTGGCCCGCAGCAGATACCAACACAGCGGCTGACTGGATCCAGGATATGACGGATCCCGCCCTGGGTCGCAAAGCGCTCTACCCCGGTTGGGCGGTCGACACCCTCTTCCACCCCCTGATCGTCACCGAGACGGCCACAATCGTCGCCGGGATCGCGCCCGACAATGCCTACGCTCTCATTGCTCAGACCCTGCTGCGCGCGCAGGACACGATCTCGATTCAGGTCTACAGCCTGCGCCATCTGGATCTCGTCGACATCCTTGCGACGAAGGCAAGCGAGGGTGTCCGTGTGGCTGTGCTTCTGGAGGGCACTCCGGTCGGCGTCGGGGTGCTCTCACCATCGTGGCAAACTCAACTCCATGCCTGCCAGGAGATCGAGCGCGCAGGCGGGGCATGCTGGTTTATGGCCCATCACCCACAGGACTACGTCTATAGTCGCTACGCCTATCTCCACGCCAAGCTTTTGATTGTCGACGACACGTGGGTGGCGACCGGCACGCAAAACCTGACACCCGGCGGGATGCCGGCCGACGACAAAAGCAATGGGACGGAGGGCTCGCGCGGCGTGATGCTTGTCACCGACGCGCCCTCGGTGGTGGCACGCGCAGCCACCATCTTTGCACTCGATCTCGCTCCCGCTCAGCACAACGATCTCGTGCGCTGGAACACGCGCTATCCAGAGCGCTACGGCGAGCCGATTCCGGAGCTGGTGGACTTCATCCCCCTGGACGGGATCCATTACACCGTGCGCTTTTCAGAGCCCGTCACTTTCACCGGGACCTTCGGCTTCGAGCTGTTCACGGCGCCGGAAGCGGCCCTGCGCCAGTCTGACGCCCTCCTGGGCCTCGTGGGGCGTGCCGGAACGGGCGACCGCGTGTTCGTGCAGCAGCTCTACGAGTACGCGTCCTGGGGCGACGATTTCGAAGCCGACCCCAATCTGCGCCTGCAGGCCTACATCGAGGCAGCACGGCGGGGCGCGCACGTGCGCATCCTGCTAAACGCACGCAGCTTCATCCCGGATGATCCGCGCCCACCCACCGAGAATGTGCTTACGATGCAGACGATCAACGAGCTGGCCGCCCGCGAGCGGCTCGATATACGCGTGGGCCTCGGCAATCCTACCGGGGATGGAATTCACAACAAGATGGTGCTGGTGAAGCTGGGGCAGGACGACGGCTACGTGCACGTGGGATCGCTGAATGGGAGCGAGGGCTCGAACAAGCTGAACCGTGAGGTGGCCCTCCATGTGCGATCTCTCGAGCTCTACAGTTACCTGGAGCGCATGTTCATCCACGATTGGTGGGTCTCGCACCCCATCCACCTGCCGGCGATCGTGCGCCACTACACACCCCCACCCCCGCCGGCGGACTACCTCTTGATTAGCGAAGTAGCCTACACGCCGAAGCCTCACGCGGCTCAGTGGGTCGAGCTTTACAATCCTACCGAAAAGGTCATTGATCTGAGCAGCTATAAGGTAGGCGATGCCGAAACGGCTGCGGCGTACGAACCCATGTTTCAGTTCCCAGCCGGTGCCTTCGTGCTGCCCCACGAGACGGTGGTGATTGCGGTCAATGCGACGCATGTGCCGGCCGCCGATTTCGAGTTCTACGACAGCGACCCGGCGGTTCCCACGATGGAGGTCTATACAGGGTGGGGAAATCCGGCCTATCCCTTCTATCTCCGCGCGGCGGGGGACCACGTCGTGCTGCTCGATGGCGCGGACCGGGTGGTTGACGCTGTGGTCTGGGGAGACAAGACGTTTCCGGGTACGCACCCACATCCCGGTGTTCTGGTCCAGGGGGCCTCACTGGAACGCTATCCTGCCGCACAGGACACCGATGACTGCGCCGTTGACTTCAGGGAACGCTTCCCGCCGACTCCGGGGTGGCCGGCCGGGGACCCCTGACATGCGGTCACGCCTCCCCGGCTTATCGCTCCGCAGCCGCTGCCGTGGTGTCGAAGACCCACGGCGGAGCGTGGCCGGCCGGGGACCCCTGACATGCCGTCACGCCTCCCCGGCTTATCGCTGCACGGTTGCTGCCATGGGATCGAAGGCGGACGGGATGACGCGCCCCTGCTCCGCACGATACCGAGCCATCAGCCCGCCACCCAACAGCAGCATGGCCCCGAGCCACTGGTACCACTCCAGCCGGTCGCCGAGGAAGAGAAAAGCCAGCGCCAAGCTTACGGCGAGCTCTACCAGGTTGAGGATCGCGGTCTCCGCGCCGCCGAGCTTCTCCAGGCTGAAAAACATCGCCATACGCGAAAGCGCTGTGGTCAGGCCCAGCGCCAGGATAGCGTAGACGCCTAAGAGGGGGATCTGGACGGGCATGGGTGTCGTGTCGAATAAGCGTGCCACTGAGACCGTGAGCGCCATCCCCGTGATGATGTAGAGCGTCCCCGATCGCGATGGGACTTCGGCCAATACCCATTGCCCCATAACCATGTACCAGCCGTTGACGGCTGCCGAGGCAAGCATCAGCATAACCCCTAGGTAGTCAGCCGGATTGCTCTCGTGCCAGGGGGACGTGACCAGGATCGCTCCAGCCAGCGACGCCACTAACTGTGCCAGCGTGCCGGTCTTGGTTCGCTGACCCGACGCGCTCAGAAAGAGAACCACCCATACCGGATAGATGGCACCGAGCATGGCTGCCCGAGAGGCGTCGAGTCGTGCGAGCGCGGTATAGTAGAAGAGCGAGCCCACACCATTGATCGCGCCCACGAGCAGACAACTGAGCAGCGACCGCCACCCTATCAGGATACGGCGCCGCCAGAAGAGGAGATAGACACACCAGAGAAAGACGGCAGCGACCAAGGTCCGTAAAGAGGCGAGGGTGATTGGATCGACGTTGGCCCGGTAGGCGAACTTGGCCAGCACGGGAGCCCAACCCAGGAAAAACGAGGCGAGCAGTCCGCTGTAGACGCCCGGAACCGTGCGCGGCTGCCGCTCTCCCGTTAACTGCACCTCAGGTTTGTCCACGCCCGCGTCGATGATCGCGCCGGACCTCATGTTTTCCCCTTGTCTGCACCTGTGCTATACTGGCGCTATGAAGCGCTCCCAGAAGCTCATCCTGATCCTATTCGCGTTCGTCGACCTCGCCGTGATCGGGGGCCTCGCCCTGATCGTAATCCGCAGCACGCGCCCGAGCCCACCTGTGGCTGCCCCGGTCGCGTCGCCGCCCTCGGCCTGCGCGCTCAGCCTACTCGAGATGCTGTCTGTAGACGGCAGCAGTGCCAGGGTCGACTGGAACGAAGTAGCGGGGAGCGCGGCCAGGGCTACGGTGGAGGTGGTCTTTACAGCTGACTCGCTACCGGCACCACCTACCCCACAACTCCTCTGGACCGTGCTGGACCGGCTCTCACCCGCAATGGCGGAGCAGTGCGACCTGCCCCCCACCCTCACGCTGCGAGTCTCGGTGGCTGACGGCAGCCGAACCCACACCTACGCCGTTGAGATGGCCGGCGAGATACTGACAGGCTGGCTGCGTGGGGAGCTCGATGATACGGAGCTGGCCGCACACACGCTCTACCGGGAGTCCGCTCTCCTTCTTCCGTGAACACAGGATGCCGACTCGCGGCCCCGACGTGTTCGATGGAGCAGGTACGGCGTCTGTGACGGCGTCTGTGACAGTGTCTGTGACAGTGTCATAGACGTTGGGCTCTAAGCGCTCGCGGATCGTTGGTGATAATGGCGTCCACCCCGGCTCTCGCCAACTCCCGTGCGCGGTCGACATCGTCGACCGTCCAGACCACAACCCATTTGCCCAGGCGGTGCGCGAGCCGCACAAACCAGGGCCATACCAGGCGCGTGTGCGGGTGCAGAGCCTCAAACGGCGTTAACGGCGCCAGCCAGGCTGAACCCAGAGAGAGCGGGCTATAGAGCAGGCCACACCGAATCTCCGGCGCCGCGTGGCGCATCTGGTGGAGCGAGTAGGGCTTGAACGACGATATCCAGACGCGCTGCTGGAGACCCAGCCTGCGCACCAGCTCTGCGACGACCGTCTCCAGCTGCGCCGCCGCCTGCGGGCGAATCTGTCCCTTCAACTCGATGTTGATCAGAAGCTGCTGCCCATGCGTGACCAGCACCTCCTCAAGCGTGGGGATGCGCTCGCCGGAGAATGCACCGGGAGCACCGAGGTACGAGCCCGCGTCCAACCGCCGTATCTCCGCAAGCGACAGATCGTTGACCAGTCCCACACCGTCAGTCGTGTCATCAACGCGAGCGTTGTGAATCACCACCGGGATCCCATCTGCCGTCAGGTGCACGTCGAGCTCAACACCATCGGCGCCCGCCGCCACCGCTGCCTGAAAAGCTGCCAACGTGTTCTCGGGCGCCTCATGGCTCGCGCCACGGTGCCCGATAACCAACGGACGTTTGTCAAACCAGGTACTCGGAAATTGTGTCATATCACTCAAAGTCCACAAAGTATGAAAGCGCCGCACGATCGATCAGTTCCTTACTCAACGCCGGTGCGACGCTGAGATAGTTGGCGATGTCGATAATCTGATCCAACAGATCGCGGGCGTGGCAGGCTCGCGGGACGCGCTTCGCCTTGATGTAGTGCTCGCGAATAAGATAAGCGAGCGCTTGCTCCGAGAATGGAATGTGTTTGGCCTGGGCAACGCGGCGGAAGATCTCGGCGTATTCCTCCCAACTGGGGTCGCCTACCTGAATCTTGTGGCGAATACGCCGCAGGAATGCCTCATCCACCAACTCGCGGGGCTCCAGGTT
The DNA here is from genome assembly GCA_007125545.1 of Thermoflexales bacterium. GTDB lineage: Bacteria > Chloroflexota > Anaerolineae > B4-G1 > SLSP01 > PWVB01. Next base: position 9,395 of record SLDA01000006.1, read on the forward strand.
CGTGGAGAAAACGATCAAGACCTCAAAAGGCACCTCAAACTTGCGACCCGTGTGCAATGTCATAAAGTCGATGCGCTTCTCAAGCGGCACGATCCACCGGTTCAGCAGATCGGTGGGCCGCACCGTCTGCCGTCCGAAATCATCGATCAAGAAGATCCCGCCATTGGCCTTCAACTGATAAGGTGCCTCGTAATACTTGTTGTCGCCGTTATAGACGAGGTCCAGTCCTTCCAGAGTCAGTTCGCCACCCACGACGATGAACGGTCGTCGGATCTTGACCCACCGTCCATCTACCCGCTGTGGCTGTGTCTCCTGCACGATCACGTGGTTCACATCGTCAAAGAGTTTGATAATCTGGCCTTCTACCTCCATTGCATAGGGAATGTACATGTCCCCTTCCATCAAGAGGCTGCCGATCGCCTCGGCGACCGAGGTTTTCCCGTTGCCGGGGGGCCCGAAGAGGAAGATCGAGCGCCCCGAGTTGATGGCCGGTCCCACCTGCTCAAAGGTCGCCGGGTTGAAGACAAGATGCGCCAGCGCCTGACGCAGTTGACGCTGATGCACCACTACATCCTTGAGTTCCTGGTGCCGAACTGCGGCGATATAGCTCTGCAGCGGTACGGGCGCGTGCCCGGTATACTGTCCGCGATCCAGCGCGTCGCGGGCCATATCACGTCCCCGGGACGTCAGGACGTATTCGTACGTCGCTTCAGAGAAGCCCCCGCGCCCGGTCGCACTCCGAACCTCACAAAGCTGCTCGCGCCGCAGGAACTCCAGGACCACGGAGACGACGTTGGGAAAGGGCAGCCCCATACGCGCAGCCAGATCCCGCCCTGTGAGATAGCTTTCAAAGTAGAAGATTTTGAGGGCCAGATCGCCGAGTAGGCCGATCCCGATCCCGGTCTCCTCTATGGAACGTGGCGCGAGCGGAACGAAAACATCCTCTTTGGTCAATGTTTGCGACGCCACTATGCCTCTCCTTGTCCCGTGCAATGCCCGGCTTGTGGTAGGTGTATCTGGAGATGTGAATCAACAACCCGATTATACGCTTGGATGTCTGGGGCGCAACAGCCCAAGGCAAGACTTCCAGATTAATCCAATGCCTCATATACCGTAACCGAATCGATTCCGGTGCGCCCCCAGATCTCCGGGAAGTAGCGCTCCTCGGCGATACCGGGCAGCGCCCAGTAGACACCGGGTAGCGTCGCCCGAAGACGGTAGGCCACCTCATAGGTGCCCGCCGGCAGTTCCCGTGCGGAATAGCGGACGTGCATCTCGTGCAGTTCCTGACGGACGAAATTCCCGGAGGACAGCGCACGCTGTGAGACGTCGACGAAGCCGATAGGGTCAAAGCCGGCGGGATAGGGGTCCTCGACAACCACGAAGTGGCGCGCCTCCGGAACAGAGACTGTCAACCTGACCTCCACAAGATCGCCCACCCGCACAGCGTCGACCCGCTGACAGGGTTGCGACTGAAGGATGCTCATCTGATCGGGAGACGGATCGACATAACAGTAGCGGCGGTCCAGGACAATACCGCGCGCCTCGCCGCTGCCGCTCCGTGCCTCAAGACCAAGCGAGAGCACCGGATCCAGACGGAGACTGTAATAGAGTTCCGCGGCTCCGGCTCCACGGGAGAGCTCGATGAGGTTGGGGCCATGCTGCAACAGACCCGCTTTCGCCACGAGCTCGACCGAAGAGGGCCAGGCGCCCTCAGCCGCGGCCTTTTCCGGATCGCCCGCCCCAAGCAAGGTGCCATTGAGCGCCACATGCCACTCGGATGCGCCGGCCGCATGATCTACGCCTTCCCGATAGTCGGAGAGCGCCGTGCTGATCCATGCCTGCTCGTAAGCACTGCCCTCGGGCGCCAGGCCACGGTTTAGCACAAGCCAGCGGGCTACCTCCGGCAACAGGGGATCGTGAGGAGCGAGCCGCGCGAGCGCCATCATCACCACCGCAGTGACCTGGCGCTGTGTCGCCCAGGCGCCACGATTTCCGAGCTTCCAGGTAGCGCCGGCGTCGCTCCTCACGGCGGTGGTGTTCAGCTCGCTTAGCAACGTCCTGACGCGTGGGTCGGAAGGGTCGACTGTACCCATTGCCAGGGCCAAAAAGGCCGTGTCGGCGGTCCCGAGCAGCGCGCGCTCGCCGTAGAGGCGTGCTGCAGCGCCCTGGGGCCATGGCGTGCCTGCTTCTGAGAGCACATAGAGCGCCAGGGCGGCGTGCGGCGTACGCGCCTCAGCGCTAATGCCGCGCTCCAGCGCTACGCCAATATAGCGCAAGCCGGCTGCCAGAACCTCTGCATTCACCAGGAAGCCGGCGTCCTCGACGCGTAGCAGTCCGTGGACCACATAGGAGGTCACGTGGAGGTCGCTCTCTGCCGGCCCCCAGGCCCACCCTCCATCCGGGTTCTGACGTGCATAGACCTGTTCCAGAGCATATCCGACGGAATAATCCGTCGTCGCTCTCGGGACAGCCAGTTGTTCCTGGGGAGTGCCGGTGGCGCGCTCCAAAGCCGCGTAGCTTGCAGCCACAGGTAGAAGCCGGCTGACCCATCCGTCCACCGTGTCGATCGTGGGTCCTTCAAGGGACACAAGGAGCATATCGAGTGCCGCCGGGAACGCGGGTTCGATGCCAATCGTCAACCGGCTCTCGCCGGTCGCCCACTCCGGCAAGACGAGCATCTCCACTTGCGTCGCGTCCTCTCCAAGCAATCCGGTGATGCGAGGCCCATCTCGACCCCACAGCCGGTGGACGGGGATCTCAACCGCGACCACACGCTTGTAGTCGCCCGACCGTACGCCAAAGCTTGCGTGCACGACATCGCCCTGCCCTTCACCCACGTCTACGGTCCAGCTCACGTAACGCTGACTTCCGGGTGGGACTATGACGCGCTGTTGAGGTTCAGCGGAACCCAGCGTTAGCCCCTCCCCGGTTTCCAGCCAGACCTCCGCGAGCAGCTCCTCGGGCGTGGTGTTGCGAATGGCCGCGGTGAAGTCAGTTCGATCGCCCGTAACAACCGATCGCGGCGTCACTGCCCGCACAGAAAGCGGCTGGGTGACCTCCAGACGCAACTCGGCGTCACCGACCTCCGTCGATGCGGTGATGGCGCGGACCTCCACGTGCCATGTTTCCAGCGACGCGGGCAGGATCACAGGCAGCTCGAGCCGCCCATCAGTTCCTGTATTCAAGGGTCCGGACCAGAACGCGAGCCCGGCTGTATGCGGTGCCATCTGGTCGCGGCCCGCCTCGGCACGGAAAGAACGCGGTGTCGCCAAGCGGTCCGCCCATCTGGCCTGCGCCCCAGCACGCCTGTCTGTCGACGCCAAAAGGGTGTTTCCCATCCGCACGCTGAGGGGAGGCTCGCCGTAGAAGGCGTCCCAGAGCGACCGGCTGGAGCTGTGCTTGCCAATCGAGACAAGCACTTCGGCATCCACCGGCCTCCCGGCGCTATCCGCGGTCTCGATCACCAGGTGGGCGGTCTCACCCGGTTCGTAGGTCTCCCTATCCGCCGACACCCGCACGTCGAGCCGCTGCGGGGCGGGATCGACACACAATTTCGAGTACCCCGCCTGCACCTGTGCCGGCGCCATGTCGATGCGGGGGCGTACCGCGACGACAGAGATATAGACGCTTGGGGCATAATCCGCTTCGATGGGCACTGACAAGACCGGGTTCGGCCGGTCCAGGCTGTAGCGCTCGACGTGCAGGATACCGTCGCGTTCAATGGTGAGCAGAAGCTCATAGGGACCGGCCAAGGTCGTCGGGACCAGCACGCGCGCGACGTCTCCCGCACGATAGAAGGTGTCTGTGCAAGAAGAGGTGGAAGCAGCGTCGGTCAGGAGCATGAGGTGTAGGTCGTCCGACCGCCACACTGGGGGCTCGCTACCACTCACCCACAACTCCGCGGCGCTGCGTACGCTTCGTCCGTCCCCATCGACGGCCTCTGTTTCGACCACGTACGTGCCGCTCTGCACAAGCGTGAATCCCACCACGGCAGCACCGTCGGTGCCGGTCGTGACGTCCTGCTCTGTCATCAGGAGATCCGTGTATTCCCACGCACCGGCAACATCCGCCGGTTGCTGCCATAGCCGGCGCGACAACCGGACCGTGAGCGCCTGAGCGGCCACCGGCTGCCCGCTTATGTCCACAGTCAGTAGATCCACCATGACCCGCTCGCGCGCCTGTAGAACACGCGCCCGCGGTCGCACACCGGTGTAGAATAGGGACCGGTGCACGATTACCTCATCCGAGGCGATCGCAGGGTTGCCGCTCTCATCGAAGACGGTGGCTTCGAAAATCCA
>SLDA01000377.1 GCA_007125545.1 Thermoflexales bacterium
GCGACGTGCCAAGCAATCCTACCATCCGGATCATCTGGCCAAGAAGTTTGAGGTCAAGTTTGCCTGAGACGGCGCCTACGCTTGGGTTGAGCGGGTAAGTGAAAGCCGGGGGCCCCAATCAAGAGGCCCCCGGCTGGGCGTGTTAGTCGGTGGAAGCGTGAACCAGCTGCTCGAGCTTGGCGCGGTAGTCGACGGCAGCTTTTACGAAGCCGGCGAATAGCGGATGGGGACGTTGCAGCCGGGACTTGAACTCAGGATGGAACTGACTGCCCACCATCCACGGGTGATCCTGCAGCTCAGAGACCTCGACAAGGCGACCATCCGGTGAGAGCCCGCTGTAAACCATACCGGCCTCTGCCAGGACCTCACGGTATGCATTGTTGAACTCGAAGCGATGCCGGTGCCGTTCATACACCTTATCAATGCCATAAGCGGCGGCAACCTTGGTTCCGGGTTGGATCTGACAGGGATAGCTGCCCAGCCGCATCGTGCCGCCCATATCGACGACACTATGCTGATCCGGCATAAGGGCAATGATCGGATGTGGGGTATGGGGATCGAATTCAGTACTGTTGGCTTGGTCGTCTCCGTAGACATGGCGTGCCAACTCTATGCACATCACCTGCATTCCCAGACACAGCCCCAAGTAGGGGATGCCGTTCTCGCGCGCATGCCTGGCGGCAACGATTTTCCCTTCAACGCCACGATATCCAAAGCCGCCGGGGACAATGATACCGTCTGCACGTGCCAACCGGTCCAGGTCTTGTCCCCCTTCCAGCTTCTCACTATGAATCCAGTCGATCTTAACCTTACGTTCGTATGCCACGCCCGCGTGGATCAGGGCTTCGCGCACGCTCATATAGGCATCGTGCAACTCGACGTACTTGCCGACGAGAGCGATGCGCATTTGAGGTTGCTTCGTGTTCAACTTGGCAACGGCTGATCGCCACTCATCCAGATCCGGCAGCTGCACCCTATTCTTGAGTTTTAGCTTCTTGACGACGAGATCTCCAATTCCTGCTTCCTCCAGCATCAACGGCACCTCGTAGATGCTGTTCACTGTAATCAGTGGAGCTACGGCTTTGGGACCAACGTCGCAAAATAGCGCAATCTTTTCACGGATATCGTCAGTGATCGGAAGATCTGAGCGCAGCGCGATGACATCGGGCTGAATCCCCATACCCCGCAACTCGCGGACACTGTGCTGGGTGGGCTTTGTCTTTAACTCGCCACTCGCCTGGAGGTAGGGAAGCAGCGTAACATGGATGTAGAGAACACTCTTGCGACCGACATCATTACGCATCTGCCGGATGGCCTCGACGAAGGGCTGGCCCTCAATGTCACCGATCGTGCCACCGATTTCGGTGATGGCAACGTCTGCCTTCAGCTCCTCCGCCGCGCCGATAATCCGACGCTTTATCTCGTTCGTGACGTGCGGGACGACCTGGATTGTACCGCCCAGGAAATCGCCCCGCCGCTCGCGGGTGATGACTTCGCTGTAAACCTGACCTGCTGTTACATTGTTGAGCTTGCCCAGGTTCTCGTCGATAAATCTCTCGTAGTGACCGAGATCGAGATCCGTCTCGGCACCATCCTCTGTGACGAAGACCTCTCCGTGCTGATAGGGCGCCATCGTGCCGGGATCGACATTAAGGTACGGGTCTAGTTTTTGGATGGAAACACGTAGTCCCCGGGCTTTCAGCAGTCGCCCAAGCGACGCTGCTGTAATGCCTTTCCCGAGGGAACTGACTACACCGCCGGTGATGAAGATATACTTGATTGTCACGAATCACCTCCTCGGGAATACTATTCTACCTTACGTTTGGTTAACGCCAAGTGCCGGTGCACGCTTGACGACTTGCGAAAATCACATCTGCGAGTAGAATATAAGTGTAGCCGTTGCCCTAAATCATTGCGGCTTTAGAATTCCTGGAGTTCCGAAAGGATGCGTTGAGATGAGAATCTATGTCGGTAATTTGTCGTATCAGGCGACCGAGGACGAACTGCGCGAGCTGTTTGAGCAGTACGGCGAGGTTGCCGAAGTGAACGTGGTCACTGACCGGGAGACCGGGCGGTCCCGCGGATTCGCTTTTGTTGAGATGCCGAGCAAGGAGGAAGCGACAGCCGCAATCGAGGCTCTGGACCAGAAGGATAGTGGAGGCCGCACGCTCCGCGTCAACGAGGCACAACCCCGCCAGCAGGATCGTCGTGGTGGCGGCGGCGGTGGCTTCGGTGGTGGACGTGGTAGCGGTCCTCGCCGATCCGGTGGTGGTGGTGGCGGGCGTCGCGACCGCTAACCTACCCGACTCAACATTGGATTTACATCCCCTCAAGCCCCAAGCTTGGGGGGTTTTCTTTTTGACTAGATGTAGCGTCGGGCTATACTGAGGCCACACCAGCAAGATGGAACCGCGTCGCACGAAGCGGGTAAGGAGGAGGTCGTGGCATGGAGATTCTAGGCATTGACATCGGCGGATCTGGCATCAAGGGCGCGCCTGTCGACACTAAGCAGGGAACGATGGTGGCTGATCGCTATCGCATTCCTACACCCCACGGGGCCAAGCCTCACGATGTCGCCGAAGTTGTGGGACGGATTGCCAAGCATTTCGACTGGAAGGGTCCTATCGGCGCAGGGTTTCCTGCCGTCATTCAGGGCGGTGTGGCACGCACCGCTGCCAATGTTGACAAGGGGTGGATCGGCACCCATGCAGAGGACTTGTTATCCAACGCTACGGGCTGCCCCGTCCGTGTCTTGAACGATGCGGATGTTGCCGGTATCGGCGAGATGCGATTCGGGGCCGGCAGCGGTCGGCAGGGTGTTGTCTTTATCATCACCATAGGAACGGGGCTCGGAACGGCAGTCTTCACGAACGGCGTGTTAGTCCCCAATACCGAGCTAGGCCATATTGAGATGGACTGTCAGGATGCTGAGTGGCAGGCCGCCGACTCGGCGCGACAGCGCGAGGGGTTGAAGTGGCGGGAGTGGGCCGTACGCTTCGATCGTTATCTCAACAGACTCCATGACCTGTTCTGGCCCGATTTGTTTATCCTGGGTGGTGGCGCGAGTAAGAAAATGGAGAAGTTTGCGGATATTCTTACCGTCCCAACCGAGCTGGTGCCCGCGCAGTTGCTCAACGAGGCGGGGATTATCGGTGCTGCGGTTGCCGCGGAGTCGCTGGTACCGGATCTCTAGGCAGTGGTGGATTGGGGGATAGAGGTGCACAGCGCATCGTCGGTCCGCGAAGGTCAACAAACGGGCGGGTGCACTCCGGTACGCCCGCCCATGGTCTTGGCTGTAGCTTGGATTCCCTCAGAGTCATTGACACATACCACGCTACTGTGCCTTTGTGCCGCTTCTTGAGGCTCTATCGGTAGCTGCCCAACTCCTTCGCCAGCTCGACGATGTAGCGGAAGTTGTCCAGACTCACGCTGGAGGGTACAGAGTGATCCGATGAGAAGATGTAGCCTCCCCCTTCTTTGAGTACCGGGATAACACTGCGCATCTCAGCTTCGATGGCCTCTCTGTCATCCCACAGTACGGCATTGACACCACCATGGAGAAGCATAGCGTCGCCATACGTTCGCTTGAGCTGAACCGGGTCCATCCCGGCTTTGACCTCCAATGGGTTCAATCCGTCGATACCGATTTCGACAAACTCGGGAACGAAGGGGCGCACGTCTCCACAGGAGTGCAGCCGGACCTTGACCCCGCGGGCATGGGCCCAGTCAACCGCGCGCTTGTGCACCGGCTTCAGCAACTTGCGGTAGGTGCGCAGAGAGAAGAATTGGTTTTGCTTGTAGCCCATATCGTCGGGCCAGTTTAC
>SLDA01000331.1 GCA_007125545.1 Thermoflexales bacterium
CGAACAGCGAGCCGACCGACTGTCCCGTGACATTACAGTGGATAACTTCACCAAAGATACGAGCCACCGAGAGGACGACCAGCCGTTTGGGCCGGCGCTCCTCGGGCAGGGGTACCGTGTTGGTCACGACGATCTCGTCAATGGCCTCGATTGCATTGAGGCGCTCGATGGCGGGGCCCGTGAAGAGCCCGTGTGTGCCTACGACCGTCACGCGCTGAACATTGTGCCGTTCTTGCATATGGTGGACCATCTCGGCGATCGTGCCTGCGGTCGCGATCTCGTCGTCCAGCAAGATCACGTCCTTGTTCTTGACATCCCCCATCACCCCGGTGATGCTTACTGTGTTGTCGGTCAGGCGTGTTTTCTCGCCCGCCGCAAAGGGGAGATTGAGCTCCGCCGCCAGCTTGCCGGCTCGTTTGGCGTGTCCCACGTCGGGGGCCACGATCACACTGCGACTCAGGTCCTTCTTGCGCAGGTGCTCGACGAAGACCGAGTGCGCGGTCAGGTGGTCGGTGGGCACGCTGAAGAAGCCGTGAACCTGAGCCGAATGCAGCGTCATCGTGATCACCTGTGTCGCGCCCGCTGTCACCAGCAAATCCGCAATCAGGCGCGCCGCGATTGAGATTCGCGGTGCATCTTTCTTATCGGAACGCGCGTAAGAGTAGTAGGGAATGATTGCACAGACTTCCCTGGCCGCACCGCTGCGCGCAATGTCCAACATAAGCAGCAACTCCATCAGATTGTCGCTGCAGGGTGGCGAGAGGGGCTGGAGGATGAAGACTTGCTTGGCCCGAACACTCTCTCCCAGTTGAATGTAATAGTCGTCGTTTGAGAATTTGCGGATCGTTGTCGGGCTGAGGGTCATACCCAGGTATCCGGCAATCGAGCGCGCTAACGCCGGATGTGCCGATCCGCTGAACATCAACACATCATCGAGCAATCCCGCTCCGCCTGATGTTTGTGCCACACTCTGCTTTGGCGTCCAATTGTGACTCAATGGTTACTCCTTCTATTATTTAGGGCTCGTAACGCCTTCTGTTATTCTACGCTGCTCTCGATCAGCGTCAATGTCCCGGCTGCAGTTATGTCCACGCCTCCAGGTTCTCGATAACGACGGGCTCAATTTCATCCGCCGGTGTGAAGCCAAAGATGCGCCCATAGAAATACAGCTCGGCGTCGAGCGAGCGCTTGATGTTCTCGCTTGAGCGGAAGCCGTGCTGCTCTCCCTCGAAGGCCAGATAGGCGACCGGAACGCCCTTTTCACGCAGTGCCGTGACCATCACCTCTGCCTGCGCAGGCGGGACGATTTCATCCTCCAGTCCCTGGAAAAAGATGATGGGGGTGTCGAGATGCTCCAGGTGGTGGATCGGCGAGCGGGCCTCATAGAGATCACGGCGCTCGGGGTACGGTCCGATCAGCCGGTCCAGATACCGCGACTCGAATTTGTGGGTGTCGCGGGCGAGTGCCTCGAGGTCGCTGACGCCATAGTGGCTGGCTCCGGCGTGAAAAACATCGCGGAACGTGAGGGCGCTCAACGTCGTGTAGCCGCCGGCGCTTCCTCCACGGATGGCAAGCCGCTCGCCATCGACGCGCCCCTCGGCGACGAGCTGCAGGGCGCCGTTCGCGCAGTCATCGACATCGACAATACCCCACTTCCCCAGCAGCAGATTGCGGTAGTGCCGTCCATAACCTGTGCTGCCGCCGTAGTTAACGTCGAGCACGGCGAATCCCCGGCTCGTCCAAAACTGGATGCGCAGATCCAGACTGCTGGAGGAGGCGCCCGTCGGCCCGCCATGGCTGAAGACAAGGAGCGGCGGGAGCTCGCCCTCCGGAGCGATGCAGTCTTTGTTTGTCGGTGGATAGAAGAGGCCGTATGCCGTGCGATCATCTGATGGAAACGCTACCGGTTCCGGCATCGAGAGGTAGCCGATATCGACATCCAGCCGGGTGCTGCGTTTGAGAATCTGGTGGTTGCCGGTGCGCAGGTCGAGCGCCAGGAGGGCCGAGACCCGCCGGGGAGCACCGCCTCGGAAGATCAGGCCATCGGGATCGTCGCCCACCTCGATGCCGCCGATGGACGTGTAGGGCGTTTCGATGGGGATGAGTGGGCTCTCGCCGCCAGGCGCCCCGTGAACCGCCAGCCGTGCCAACCGGTCCGTCCCATCTTGCGTGTAGGTGCAGATGATCTCATCCACCGTCCGATAGCCGTACGTGGAGAGACCAAAGATCCACTGCGGTTGTCCGAACTCGGCCTCCATCTCGACGAGACACCGGGGGCTGCTCCGGTCGCTGAAGCTCTCGGGATCGCCGGAGCTGCTCCAGCCTTCCTCCAAGCGGTACAAGTTCCACCAGCCGGTGCGGTCGGATACGAAGGTCAACACGCCATCAGGGGACCAGATGGGCTCGAAGATCGATTCGTCGGGACCGCCCGCCACGAGGTGCGGGTCGATACAGGCACCCCCGGCATCCAGCTCTGCAACCCATAGCTCGGTGCCATCCCAGGGCATGTTCGGGTGCTGCCATGCTAACCAGGCGAGCCGGCTTCCGTCGGGGCTCAGCCTGGGAGAAGCGTAGAAGTCACTGCCCGCGACCAACACTTGTTGCTCCATGCCGTCGTCCAGTGAGACAGCCGTGATGGTGTTGACGACTTCGCGGGCTGCCGCGCCGACCTCGCGGGCTGCCGCGCCGACCTCTCGATGGTCCTCGCGTACACAGATGAGGCGCCGGCGGCTGTGGTCCACGACAAAATCCGCATAACGGAGCGCGTCGGGCGGAGTCAGTGCTTCGGGGGTCTCGCCAGGCCGAAACCGGTAGATGCGCTGGTCCCGGTAGTTGACAAAGGTGATGATGCCTCCATCCGCGCTTACAGCGCCGCCGCCATATTCGTGGACGCGCGTACGCGCATTATACGGGGCGGGGAGCACGTCCGTCATCTCGCCGTCCGGAGAGAGCTGCACAATTACGTTGCGTCCCCCCTCAGAGGGGCGTCCTTCCAACCAATAGATATGATCCCCGTCCAGCAGCGCGCTCCCGAGCCGGATCGAGTCCGAAACGATGAGGTCTGAGGTAATGGGTGAGGGCCATTCCCCATAGGGTACGACGGTGGGTTTCGACATAGTCACTCTCCTTATGTGCTTGCGGACCGACAAACGCCCAACTCCAAGTGTACCCAATGCCTGTCACCTGTCCAATCTACACCCCTTTATTGACATCCCCCAGAAGGCGGTTATAACATTTCCCAGGGGAGCGGACCCTAATCATCTTCTTTTTCTACATTTTTCATCATCATTTTCAGCACTCAGGATAGCCACTGTTGGCCCGAACAGAGAACCATATCGGCCCGTCGGGAGTCTATGCACGCATACATTCACCTTGACCAGGAGCGTTTCCTCGATTGGCTGACCGCCTGCCTGGCAGAAACCGATCTTGCCGGCATACGAGAGGCCGTTGCTCTCTTTCAACGTGAAGTGAAGGTGCTGCCCGTGAACGGCGCCGAGGAAGGGTCAGGGCTGTCCTTTCGGCAGGATGTGCTCCTGGAAGAGCTGCAGCAGGTCGCCGAATCGCGTACCCTGCGGCGGGCACGCTATTATCTGGAACGCCTGCGACGCAGCGTGGTTGAGGTTCGAACCGGCGAGGTGAACGACATCAACCTCAATCGCTGGAAGGAATACGACGACGTGCTCACCGACAGCCTCTGGCTTATGGAACGGCGTGACACTTCGGGGGCGCATGGGGCGTGGTATTGGGGCAATTTTGTTCCGCAGATCCCGCATCAACTGCTCCTCCGCTACACGCGCGCTGGGGATTGGGTCCTCGATCCCTTCGTAGGTAGCGGCACCACGCTTATCGAGTGCCGGCGGCTGGGCCGCAACGGGGTGGGTCTGGAGCTAAATCCGGAGGTTGCCGCGCGTGCGACAGATGCTGTGATGCAGGAGCCCAATCCCATGGACGTAGTGACCGACATTGTCGTGGGCGACAGCACGTCGCTGGATTTCGCCGCGACTCTGGCCGGCTATGGAGTGGAGAGAGTTCACTTCGCGCTGCTTCACCCACCGTATCACGATATCATCAACTTCGACGGCGGTCCACGCGATCTTTCTAATGCGCCCACCGTCGATGACTTTCTCTCGCAGTTTTCGCAGGTGGTGGCGCGCACGCTGGCGCTCCTGGAGCCGGGGCGGTACTTCGCCGTCGTGATTGGGGACAAGTACCAGGCAGGGGCATGGATCCCGCTGGGATTCTACACGATGCAGGCTGTGATGGCTCAAGGCGCTACTCTGAAGAGCATTGTGGTCAAAAACTTCGAGAAGACCAAGGCCAAGCGCGCTCAGGAGGCACTGTGGCGTTATCGGGCTTTGGTAGGGGGGTTCTATCTTTTCAAACACGAGTACATCTTCCTTTTTCAGGCATAGCAGGGATAATCCCAGTTTCACGGGTCACTGGATGATGCATCGGTAAAAGCTCGAACTTGCCACAGGGGGATAAGGTTCTAGAATGACGATAATCGCTCCCTTCACACAGCAGAATGGTCGATATGGATCAGCGGTCAAAAACTGAACGGGCCGGACCTGATACCACTCCCGGTCTTTCAAGCGGCACACCGGGTCCGGATGGCGCACATGGCGAGGAGACCCAGTCTCCGGCTGTCTTGTTGCGTATCGCCTCCGAGGTCTCCGGGAAGGTCAACGCCATTCTCGACCCCGACCTGCTGCTGCAAACCGTGATCCCATTGCTCAAAGAGGGATTCGGCCTCTACTACGCCCACGTCTACATATTGGATGTACCCGGACGGGTGCTCCGTCTGCGCGCCGGATATGGCGAAGCAGGAGAGGCCATGCTGGCAAAGGGCCACAGGATCCCGCTTGATGCGGAGCGCAGTCTTGTCGCGCGCGCCGCGCGTACGCGTGAGCCCGTTGTGGTCGATGATGTGACGACGGCCCCCGACCACCTGGCGAATCCCTTGCTGCCCGAGACCCAATCGGAACTGGCGGTGCCTATGGTGGTAGGTGACGAAGTGTTGGGTGTCTTCGACATTCAGCATAATCGCAAGGCCGCCTTTACCCGCAGCTATCAGGACATCCTCTTCACGTTGGCGGGGCAAGTGGCAACGGGCCTGCAGAATGCCCGCTTCGTCGAGCGCATTGAGCACAGCCTCTTTGAGACACGCACGCGCCTTGAGGTTCGGGAGAGCCTGGCGATGGCACAGACCGAGGCCGGTGTTCTTGATGTGCTGATTGAGCAGGCAGGGGCCGAGGGGGACGTTTTCGTCGCCGTGGCCCTCTTCAATCACGAGATGGAGGAGCCTGCGCTCTGGCTCGCGCGGCAAGCGTCATTTGATAGCGGGCTGGAGCTTTCAGAGGAGCTACTCCACGAGGTGCTCGTTGCCAAGGCCGAGGGTGACTCAGCACGCGCCGATGCGCCGGTCATGCCTCCGTCCAAGACGTTAAGTCCGGTTACCGAATTCCCGCCGGTTCTGAATGTACCGGCTCCCCTGGATCTGCCGCCCGTCCTATCGGACCGTGGCGTAGAGAGCTTGCTGGTGCTGCCGCTGGAGATGGGTACGCTCGTAATGGGCTTTCTCATCGTGGCAGGCCGCGAGGCGGCTCTCTTCGATGCACGGCGCTGGTTCCGTTACCGCACCGTGGCGGAACAAGGCGCCGCGGCATTGCACCAGGCGCAGTTGCGCGACCAGCTCAGTCTTACCCAATTCTCGGTCGATCGTGCTCCGGCCGCCATCATCTGGGTGCGACCCGACGGTACGGTGCACTCCGCCAACAACACGGCGTGCGAGCTGCTTGGATACTCCCGCCGCGAGCTGCTGGCTATACCTTCCATCCGGGTGCTCGATCCGAACATGATTGCCAGCGTGTGGTCTGCTCACTGGGCCAAGGTAAAAGAACAGCAGCGCTTCACGATTGAGACGGAGTACCGGACGAAAGAGGGCCACCTCATCCCAATGGAGGTTACGGCCAACTACCTCCGATACGGGGAGGAGCAGTTCAACTGCATCTACGCGCGCGATATCAGCGAGCGGAAGCAGGCCGAACATGCGCGCGAGCGCTTCCTGATTCAGCTTCGCACGGCAGCCGAGATCGCTGAGCAGGTCGGCGCGATCCTGGACCCGGACAGGCTGTTAGCTGCCGTCATTCCCCTGCTCAAGGAGCGCTTCGAGCTCTATCACGCGCATGTCTATGTGCTTGATGGCGATGAGTTGGTGCTCCGCTCGGGCTACGGGCGAATTGGGCAGATCATGGTGGAACAGGGACACCGGATTTCGCTGCATCACCCTGCTAGCCTGGTTGCTCGCGCCGCCCGTAGTCAGCGGCCCGTCGTCGTCAATGACGTCGGCACAGCTCCCGATTTTTTGCCTAACTGGCTCTTACCGCGGACGAAGTCTGAGGTCGCGGTTCCAATCGTTATGGGAGGCGCGTCTCACCGGAAGCTGCTGGGCGTTTTTGACGTACAGTCCGACCTGGTCGATGCGTTTGGCGAGCCGGATGTGGATGTGTTGCGTACGTTGTCGGGTCTGTTGGCCAATGCGCTCTACAGCGCGCTGCTATTTGAGCAGCAGCAGGGAATGCAGCGCGAGCTGCGCAGCTCCATACAGACGGTTCGAGCGATCTTTGATGCGATGACCGAAGGGATTATGGTCACCGATATGGTCGGACGGGTTCTCGATGCCAATGATGCGGCACTGCGGCTCTTTAGGATTGACTCGCGTGACGAACTCGTCGGAAGCAGCGTGATGGAGCTGGTTACGAAACCTGCTTGGGCGCGGATTGCAGACAACATCCGCCTCGCCTTGGAGACAGGTGAAGCCAAGGTGCTTGAGATCAAGATGCTGGCCCAAGATGGCGAGGCGTTTGATGCCGAGCAGAGCATAGCGCTTCTGTGGGAGGGCGCCGAATCGGGCGCGGTAGCGGCGGATGGCGTCGATGGCCGGAATCCTTATGGCGTCGTCTCGATCACGCGCGACGTCACCGAGCGCCAACGTGCGCGGCGCGAGATTGCCCGTTTCGAGGCGTTGGCACACAATGCTGTCGACGCCATTCTAATGGCCGACTTCTCCGGTCACATTACCTACGCGAACCCTGCGGCGGTCAGTCTCTTCGGGCACCATGATGGCATGCTCCGGCATAATCTGGCGAGTCTCTGGACGGCGGAGGATGTCGGGCTCTTGCTGGAGGAGGCGCTGCCTGCAGCTGGGGCCGAAGGCTGGCAGGGAGAGGTGAGTCAGCTGCGTCGGGATGGCAGCATTTTCCAGGCGGCACTCACGCTCTTCTCTGTTCGTGGGGAGCGTGGCGAACCGCTGAGCTTGGCCCTGATCGTGCGCGACGTCACTCAGCGCAAACGGGATGAGGCCCAGCTTCTCAGGTTTGCCACACAACTGCGCACCGCTTCTGATGTTGCCGCGCAAATCACGGCGATGCTCGACCCGGAGCGCCAGAATGTGCCCGAACTGCTCGCGTCGGTGGTGCCGCTGCTTCAAGAGCGCTTTGACCTCTATCACGTGCATGTCTACACCCTGGATGTCGAGACGCGGCAACTGATTATGCGTGTGGGCTCCGGCGAGGCGGGGCGCGTGATGCGCGAGCGCGGTCACAGCATTGATTTGGATCAGGAACCCAGTTTGGTCGCCCAGGCGGCCCGCACTGGTGAGACGGTTCTGGTCGATGATGTGCGCGAGGAACCGAACCACCTGCCCAACCCGCTGTTGCCTGAGACGCGGTCCGAGATTGCGATACCGCTAGTGGTCGGCAACGAGGTGCTGGGCGTGTTCGATGTGCAGGATCGCGCGCCCGGCCGCTTCCACGCATCCGAGCTTGACGTGCTGACCGCCCTGGCGGCGCAGATCGCGATTGCTTTCCGTAATGCACGCTATTTCGATGAGATGCAGGCTGTCGCAGAGCGGCTGCGCGAAATCGATCGGTTGAAGAGCGAGTTCCTCGCTAATATGAGCCACGAGCTGCGGACGCCGCTCAACTCGATCCTGGGCTATGCCGAAGTGATGCTGATGGGCCTCGACGGGGAACTGGACCCTGAGATGGAGGAGGACGTCCAGGCAATCTTCGAGAACGGGCAGCAGCTCCTTAAGCTGATCAATGACGTTCTGGATCTGACCAAGATCGAAGCGGGACACATGATGCTCAGCAAGGAGTGGATACGCGTATCGCCGCTCCTTGAAGAGACTCGTGCACATACCCTCGGACTGGTACACAAGGAAGCCAAGACGCTGGCGATTAACGTCGTCGCTGAGCCCGACCTTCCTCCGATTATGGCCGATCCGGTAAGGTTGGCCCAGATTCTGAACAACCTCGTCGCCAATGCCGTGAAGTTTACGGATGAGGGCGAGGTACGGTTGCACGCCTATCGCCACACCGAGACGGGAATGCTCTGCATTGAGGTCACCGATACGGGCGCCGGAATCGC
Source organism: Thermoflexales bacterium (assembly GCA_007125545.1). GTDB lineage: Bacteria > Chloroflexota > Anaerolineae > B4-G1 > SLSP01 > PWVB01. The sequence goes on from SLDA01000331.1 coordinate 8,431, forward strand.
TCCCGAGCAGCTTGTGCATCTCTTTGAACGCTTCCACCAGGTGGACGGATCGACCACCCGCCGCGCCGAGGGCACGGGGCTGGGACTGGCGATCACCCGGCGGCTCGTGGAGTTGCACGGCGGCACCCTGTCGGTGCAGAGCGCGCTGGATCAGGGCAGTACCTTTGCCATCTGCTTGCCGCTCGATGGCGAGCCCGAGATGTTCACAAACGGAGGTGGAGTTTGACGACGCTCTTGTCCGGAGTTCGCTGCCTCACGTGCGGTACCGAGATGGCTCCCGATCTCTATCTGCAGGCGTGCGCGAGCTGTGGGAGTGCATGGCTGGACGCGATGTACGACACGGCATCCCTTCCCGCAGACTGGTCCGCGCTACTGAAGGAGAGGACGTACAGTCTCTGGCGCTATGAAGAGCTGCTCCCCTTTCCGGATACCTTCCAACCCGTGAGTCTCGGTGAGGGCTGGACGCCGCTCCTGCGGGCGGAGGGGCTCGAGCGCGAAACGGGTCACAACGGCATCTGGATCAAAGATGAACGCCAGCACAGCACCGGTTCATTCAAAGATCGCCAGGCGGCCACCGCCGTCAGCACTCTGAAGGCTCAGGGGATCACCGAGATTGTGCTGGCTTCCACCGGTAACGCTGCTGCTGCCTATGCCGCCTATTGTGCCCGAGCCGGTATCAAACTGTGGCTCTTCGTCATCAGCAGCGTGCCGGCCGAGAAGATGCGCGAGCTGGCCCTTTATGATGCGGAAGTGATCAAGGTCAGCGGTACCTACGACGAGGCGAAGGCGATCGCCGTAGACTTCGCGCGGCGCAGATCCATCGCGGTCGACCTGGGGGCAAAGTCCATCTCCTGCAAAGAGAGCATGAAGACGATCGCCTATGAGATTGCTGAACAGTGGCCCCGCCGTGATGATGGAAAGTGGGGTGCGCCTGGATGGTACCTGCAGGCTGTTTCAGGGGGGATCGGACCCCTGGGCGTCCTCAAGGGGTTCGAGGAGTTGGCGGCTGCGGGTGTGATCGACCGCGTTCCCAAGATGGGTGTGATCCAGACAAAGGGCTGCAGCCCGATGGTTCGTGCCTGGGAGCAAGGATTGAACGAGGCCATCACCGTGACCCAGCCGGATAGCCTGATCACGGTCCTGTCAACAGGCAATCCTGGCGAGGCGTATGGGCTTCTCAAGGCGGGGATCGAGCGCCACGGAGGCAGCATGGTCGCAGTGGGCGATGGCGAGGCCTTCCGCGCGATGCGGCGGGTTGCGCGCCTGGAAGGACTCTCGATGGAACCGGCCGCCAGCGTCGCCTTTGCCGGTTTGGAAAAGTTGTTGGAGCGCGGCGATATTCATCCTGACGAAAGCGTAGTCGTGAACTGCTCGGGGCACACGTTTAGCGCCGAGAAGTACGCTTTGGAGGACCGGTACATTCTGAATCTCTCGCTTCGTTCGTCAGAAGCGGTGCGCCCAACCGAGGGGCTTGCCACAACGCTCGAAGAGTTGGATGAGCGCATCACCACCATTGTGATCATCGACGACAATCCCTACGACAGCCGCTTGATCCGGCGCTTTATGACCAACGTCAGCCACTATCGGGTCTTCGAGGCGAACAGTTCAAAGGATGGGCTCGATCTCGTACGCCAGAGGCAGCCTGACGTGGTGCTGCTCGACCTGATGATGCCCGAACTGGATGGCTTCGACGTAATGGACGCGCTGAAGGCGGATCCGCGCACGGCGCGGATTCCGATCGTCATTGTCTCCGCCAAGACTCTGGAGCCCGAGGAGCGCAAACGCCTCGATGCCTACGCCGAATCGGTCTGGCAGAAGGGTAGTTTTAGCGCCAAGGATCTCGTAACCCACGTCGTCGACCTGGTTGAGGAGAGCCAGCGGCATCATGAGGTCCGGAATGGGTCTACCGCCCCTACGCTCACGCCGGGCGCGCCTGCCTCGGAGTTCGGCCACGGGCGGCGCGAGCGCATTCTGGTGATTGATGACTACGAGCCGGAGGCCCGGCTGATTCGCCGGCTACTGGAGACGCGCCCCAATGTCCAGGTGTTTGAAGCACGGTCGGGCGAAGAAGCGCTCGCTGTGATCGACGAGGTGAAGCCCGACCTCATCATTATGGATCTCGTCCTGCCCGACATCCGCGGAGAGAAACTGCTGGTGCTGCTGCGGGCGCACGATCATACACGCAGCACACCTGTGGTCATCGTAACGTCACAGGATGCCTTCCCGGATTCTGGGCAGGAGGGCGCGACCCGGGCCCAACTTGCCTCGAATGTTGATTCCATCTGGTCGAAGTCGGTTCTTGACCGGAGCAGTTTTCTGTCGCATATCGAAGCCGTGCTGGCGAAATGAGTGCGGGTGCCGAGGCTGTATTGGTGAATACAATTCTGTACATCGAGGACCACTATCACAACCGCCGGCTGGTGCAGAAGATATTGGCCGCCAAGGGCTACAATGTGCTCCTGGCCGAGGATGGCGTGAGCGGATGGGAGATGATCCAAAGGCATCAGCCGGATCTCGTTCTGCTCGACATCGCTCTGCCGGGTGATATGGATGGACTCGATGTGGCGGCACGGGTCCGAAACGACCCGCACGTGCGGGCTACCTGGATCGTGGCCCTGACCGCCTCGGCGATGCGGGGCGACCGGGAGCGGTTTCTGGAGCATGGATGCGACGATTATCTGGCGAAGCCGATCCAGGTTCGTGAGTTATTGGCCAAGGTAGAGGAGTTTTTTGACAGATGAACGTTATTTGCGGGAGCCTCAGATGCCACGTATCCTGATCATGGAAGACGACCCGCAACAGTCGCGCTTGATGCGGCGACTGTTGGAGCATGCCGGACACCAGGTGACCATCGCGGAGGATGGGGAGAGTGGCTTGAGATCCGCGCTCGCGGCGGTCCCCGACTTGATTCTGCTGGATATGGGCTTGCCCGATCTCGACGGGCAGACGGTTGCGGGCCTGCTGAAAGGCTCTTCGTTGTTGACCCATGTGCCCGTTGTTGCCGTTACGGCATGGCCCCAGGATGTCGCCGCCGACATGGCGCGGGCCTATGGATGTGACGGCTACCTGTCCAAGCCCATCAGCGCCCGCCGCTTTGCGGAGCAGCTGGCCGCGTATATGACATCTTGAGGATGACCGTTGATTACTGACCCAAAAGACGAGCGATCCGAATCACAGTGGAAGAGGCGCTCCGCATCTAACTCGCTTGCTGAATGCGAACCGAAAGACGGTTGTGTTAGCGAGGCGAGCGGACACGCGAACGCAGCGCGCCAGGGCGCGGGCACCACAGCCCGTGGCCAGTCCCTGGAGCTCGTTCCCGCGTCTTGTTACAGTATGGAGGCGCTGACTGCTGCCTACAATCAGACTCGCATCGACTATATCGTGCCTATGCCGATGAACGTCGCGCGCCTGGAGGCCTACATCCAGCACTATGATTGCGATCTGGGCCGCTCGGTTGTGGCTCGACTTGGCGGCGAGGTGCTTGGCCTGGCGATGCTCGGCGTCCGCTCACGCCGCACCTGGATCACGCGTCTGGGTGTTCTCCCGGTTTCGCGCCGCAACGGCTCGGGGGAGGCGATGATGCGCTATCTGATCGACCGGTCGCGCGACCTCGGCGCCGAGGACAGTATCCTGGAGGTCATCAAGAACAACGTTCCGGCGCAGCAGCTCTTTACCAAGCTGGGCTTCCGTGTAACGCGCGAGCTGCTGATCCTGCGGCGTCCTCCTGGCTTGCCCGTGGTCGACGCCCCGGCTTATCGCGTGACGGCAGGCGACCAGCAACGGGCTCTCGAACTGCTTAGAAGACGGCGCAGCGTGCCCTCTTGGTTGGATGAGACGCAATCTCTGCGCAATTGCGGGGGCTTGCTTTCGCTCGAGGTTAGTCTGGATGACGGCAGCCACGGATGGCTGGTTTACCAGAGCACCGTCTTTCAGTTGGGCCGGCTGGTCCTACAGACGGAGTCCGGCAATCCCGCGCGGGTGGCGCAGGCGCTGGCTCACGCCCTGCACACACGCCATCCGATTCAGGACACCAAGACGGAGAATATTCCCGCCGACGACCCGCACCTACCCGGCCTGTTGGCGATGCGCTACCTGGAGTCGTTCCGGCGGATGGAAATGCGACTCGACCTGACAAACGGGTCCTGAGTCTCTACGCCAAGAAAAGGGCGCGCGGCGAAGTGGGATCTTCCCACCCGCCGCGCGCCGATTGCGTTTATCTGCTACCCGGCTTTACCAGGTATCGTGGTGAACTCTCGATTCCTTGTAACGGTCGGCGCGGCCTTTGTCCTCCGCGGGATGTCCGACGGCGATCACTGCGAGCGGGACACAGGGATCCGGGATCTCGAAGAGGTCGATGAAGGCCTTCACCCGGTCCTCGTTGGGATAGACGCCACACCAGACCGTTCCCAGCCCCAGCGCCTTCGCCGCCAGCAGCAGATTCTCGATGGCAGCGGCGCAATCCTGCTGGAAGTAGCTGGATGAGCTTTCCGTGTCGGCCACGACCACGATGGCCATAGGCGCCTGCCTAAGCATAGACGTGTAGGGATGGGCTTCCATAATGCCATTCAGCTTGTCGCGGTCCTTGACCACGATGAAGTGCCAGGGCTGGTTATTGTTTGCCGACGGTGCGTTCATGGCGGCATCCAGCATCGTGTGCAGGTCCTCGTCGGAGACTGCCTCATCTGTGTATTTGCGAATGCTTCTGCGGGTAAAGAGAACGTCCAGTGCATCCATTGAGTTACCTCCTCGGGTATTGAAGACAGGGGCCTTGCGCGCCGTGTGCTTTCGCGAGGCCAAACTTACTTTTATCATACGTCCAGACGGCCTATTGCACAAATCGCGTGCGGGACGCGGCTGGAACCTATGGAGGCGTGGCGGGCAACACAATGACGCATACGAGGAGAGGGGCGTGATGCGTGATGCGTGACCGGAGGTCGCTGGCGTAAAAACCAGCTCCCCCGACGGGGAGGAGCCAGAGGCAGAGGCAGAACGGCGCGTCACGACGCCCGTGGCCCACCATGGCCGCACATCGACGGCGCGTGCATCCGGCTCTCTGGTCTCTGGCTCTCCCCCCATTACGCATTGCACGCGCGTGCGCGTCCGGCGGCTCAATGCAAGCCGGCATGTGGTAATCGCACGTTGGGAGGAGTGGGAGGGGGGCGTCCGGTGCAGATGCGCTGGGCGCGCACAGCCGCAGAGGCAGACCCCCACCCGGCCTCCCCCGACGGGGAGGAG
>SLDA01000489.1 GCA_007125545.1 Thermoflexales bacterium
CACACCGAGTGGCAGGACATGGAGACGCCGCCGGAGGATCTGGTCGAGCGAGGTGTCGACGCGGAGCGCAAGGTCGCGGAAGAATAAGCAAGGGAGGGGATATGGCCAAGAGGAACGTGATAGTCGCTCAGTCCGGTGGACCTACGCCGGTGATAAATGCCTCACTCCGTGGGGTTGTAGAGGCATGTAAGGCTTATCCTGACACCTTTGGGACCGTCTATGCCGGATTCCACGGCATTGAAGGCGTCTTGAAAGAAGAGCTCTTGGACCTTTCGGCACAGCCGGATGAAGAGATTGCGTTGCTCAGCACGACACCTGCGGCAGGCGCCATTGGCACTTGCCGCTATAAGCTCAAGGCGGCGCAAACCAAAGACTTCGAGCGCATCATCGAGGTCTTCAAGGCGCATAACATCGGCTACTTTTTCTACAACGGCGGTAATGACTCCATGGATACCGCGCACAAAGTCGCCAACCTGGCGCGGGAACGCGGGCTCGAACTGGTGGCTACCGGCGTGCCCAAGACGATCGACAACGACGTCGGAGACAGCGAGTTCAAGCTCATCGATCACACGCCGGGTTACGGTAGTGTCGTCCGCTACTGGGCCCTGAACGTTCAGACAGCCAACGAGGAGAATGCGGGCTCGTCGCCCTCGGACCCGGTGCTCGTCATCCAGGCGATGGGGCGTAAGATCGGCTTCATTCCCGCCGCAGCACGGCTGGCAGACCCGAATCGGGAGATGCCCCTACTCATATTCCTGCGGGAGTCCGGGCTGGGCTTGGAGGCTTTGGCCGACGCCGTGAATGGCACGCTGCGCGAACGCGGGCGTGCTGTCGTGGTGGTGAGCGAGGGCTTCGACGTCGGCGAGATCGGAGAGCGTAAGGACTCTTTCGGACATACCATGTTCTCTGCAAGCCAGACGACTGTCCAGCAGATCGTGGTCAACTATCTCAACGAGGTGGGCCTGGCGGCTCGCGGCTCGGCTCGCGGCAACGTGCCGGGCACCGACCAGCGCCATAGTATGATCTACGCTTCAACCGTGGACCTGGATGAGGCGTACCGGGTCGGTTGGAAAGCCGTTGATATCGCAGCGCAAACAGGGTCAGGCTACATGTCGACCCTGCTGCGGGATGCGGGTGACCTTTACAACGTCCGCTACGACAAAGTGCCTCTCGAGATGGTTGCCAACTCCGAGCGCACCTTCCCGGAAGCTTGGATCGCCTCCTCACGGACCGACGTAACGGACGCATTCGTGCGCTATGCCCGCCCCTTGATGGGCGATACTTGGCCCGCGGTGCCCCTGATAGATGGGCGTCAGCGCTTCGCGCGTCTCGCTCCGACCTTTGCTAATCCAAAGCTCGCGCCCTATGTTCCCGAGGCATATGAGTAATTCAAGATACAGGTGACCCATGGCACCCACGGATCGTGATTGACCGGGGTGCAGGTCTGACTTGACGCATAGAATGTGAGGAGGTGGAGGGTGCCTCGACGATATCGCGAACATGACCAGCGCGTCGTCACAGATCTGAGCGGGATGTGGGATTTTGCTTTCCTGGGTGAGGTCGATCCGGACACAGTCTCCGTCACCGAACTCCGGTTTGACGACCCAGCCGGAACGTATATGGCCGCGGTGCCCGGGTGTTTCGACGCGACACCCGCACTCGCGGGCCGGCGCGGGCTTGCCGCCTACCGGCGCCGTATTCTGTTGGCGGATGCGACGCCCCATCGCCTGTTTCTTGAGGGAGTGCATCACTGGTGTCGTGTCTTTGTCGATGGACAACCCCTGCGGGATCATGCCGGCGGCTTCACGCGTTTTGCTACCGAGCTTCGCGGACACCAGGTCGGGGAGGCAGAGCTGGTTGTTCTCGTCGATAACCGGTTCGACTCCGAGCGTTCGCCCCTGCACCTGGAGTATTTCGACTGGTACCACTTCGGTGGCATCGCCGGGGGCGCAGAGCTGCACCGGCTTGGCAATCTCTGGATCGACAGCGTTCAGGTCACTACGATATCGATTTCCCCGCCGACGCTCCAGGTCAGGATCGCTTACGGCGGGGTGCGGCCTGCGGGTGCAACGGCGCTGACGATAACACTCGATGGGCGTCATGTGTTCTCCGAAACGCTGAAGTTGGACGGGGTCGAAGGCGTGGTTGAGCGTACGTTCGAGGCTCCGGATGCTGCGCTCTGGTCGCCCGAGGCTCCCAACCTGCATATGCTTCATGTCCGCCTCGAGAACGAACCTATGGAGGGAGACGAGGGACCTCCCGCAAGCGATGACTTGCGGACCCGGATCGGCCTTCGGATCGTCGAGGTGTGCGGTCAGGAGATACGCATCAATGGCACAGCCGTGCGGCTTCTGGGCTTCAACCGCCACGCGGCGCACCCCCAGTTTGGACACGCCATCCCAGCAATGGTGCAACTCTCCGACGTGCAGCAGTTGCGCGATCTAGGCGCGAACTTCGTGCGCGGGAGCCATTATCCGCAGGATCCGGGCTTTCTCGACCTCTGTGATGAGGCCGGGTTGTGCGTTTGGAGCGAGGCGATCGGTTGGCAGCACACAGCCCTGCATCTGACAGACCCCCATTTCGCGGGTGCACAAGCTCACCACATCGACGAGATGGTGGCGGCGGCGTACAATCATCCCTCGATCATCATCTGGGGCATTCTGAATGAGAGTCACAGTCACGATCCGGCCTGCCGACCCGCCTATGCAGCCTTGTTGGATAAGCTGAGAGAGCTGGACGCGAGCCGTCCGGTTACGTACGCTTGCAACCACCCCTTTGACGATGTGTGCTTCGATCTGGTTGACATCATCGCAGTCAACTGCTACCCTGGATGGTATGGGTCCGAGATCGCGCTTATCCCGGAGGAATTGGACCGCATTGCGGCGCAGGTGGACGGGCCGCAGGGCCAGTCTGATAAGCCGCTGATCATCTCCGAGATCGGGGCAGGTGCTATCTACGGCTGGCGGGATTGGCATGGCGCTCGCTGGACCGAGCAATACCAGGTGGCCCTATTAGAAACGGTCATTCAGCATCTCTTCAGGGACCGAGATCGCTACGCCGGTCTCGCCATCTGGCAGTTTTGCGACATTCGCGCCTCCGAAGCGGTCCAGAAGATTCTTGGCCGCCCGCGAGGTTTCAACAATAAGGGCGTGGTCGATGAATACCGCCGCCCGAAACTGGCTTATGAGGCTGTGAAGCGCGCCTTCCACGCGCTGAACGAGTCAGAGTTGTGACATTCGGAAGTAAACGAGGGGAGGAAAGCATGGCGCAACGGAAGACGACGGTCGCCATCGAGGGACAGACGTTTCTGATCAACGGGAAGCCGACCTATCCGAATCGGGTGTATCGTCGCAAAGGGCGTGGCGCGGAGCAGAAGATTGAGGGTTTGCTCCTCAACTCCCGCATGGTTCAAGGCATCTTCGACGACCTAAACCCCGAGACACGCAGCCTTTGGGACTATCCGGATGGGCCGTGGGATGCCGAACGCAACACGAATGAGTTTGTCGCCGCGATGCCGCAATGGCGTGCAGCCGGACTGCTCAGTTTCACGATCAACCTGCAGGGCGGCAGCCCGCAGGGCTACAGCCGTGAGCAGCCCTGGCATAACTCCGCTTTCACCGAGACGGGCGACTTGCGCCCTGACTATATGAGTCGACTGGCGCGCATCCTTGATGAAGCCGACCTGCTCGGGATGGTGCCTATGGTTGGGTATTTCTACTTCGGCCAGGATCAGCGGTTGGCCAGCGAGCAGAGCGTGATCCGCGCCACCGAGAAAGCCACGGATTGGCTTCTCGATCGGGGTTACACGAACGTGCTGGTAGAGGTCGGCAATGAGGTCGACAACCGCAGTTACGATCAACCGATTCTGCGCGCCGACCGGAATCACGAGCTGATTGAGCTGGTTCAAACGAGGTCGGAGGGCAAGGTAGCCGCACCAGCAGGGCGCTTGCTGGTCAGCACCAGCCTCTGCGGCGGCGTGGTTCCATCCGCATTCCCTGACCTGGTGCGGACGTCGGACTTCCTGCTCCTGCACGGTAATGGTGTCTCCGAGCCTGACCGCATTCGCGAGATGGTGGATCAGACGCGGGCGCTTCCCGACTACCATAATCAGCCCATCCTCTTCAATGAGGACGATCACTTTGACTTTGACGCGGATGACAACAATATGCTGGCGGCGCTCGATCACTATGCGAGCTGGGGATACTTTGACTACCGGATGCAGGACGAGGACTATCATGAAGGATACCAAAGCGTGCCTGTCGACTGGTCCATCGACGGTTCCACACGGAAACGGGGTTTCTTCCGCCTGCTGGCGGAGGTGACCGGAATGCAAGCTTCGGGAAACTAGATCTATGCCCAGTGCGAAGCAACCGAGCAGGGCCGACTACGTCGGTCATATCCTATCCGATCTCCCGGCGCTGCCCGACCGGTGGGGCGAGGGCCTTATCTTCGCGTTTTCAGGCATAGATGGGCCAACCAATACCGAGTCGCAGTTCGTGGCGACTGCAGCTGCGGATCGCTTCGGGCTGTTGATCCATACGCCGCGGCGCCGCCTGTTGCGCGTTGAGAGTGATACGGCGACGCAGGTTAGGGTAGCAACCGGAGATGTGCTCATCGTCGAAACGCTCTCCGGAGATCTCTTGTCCATGACCTACACCGCCTGGCACACGCTGATTGGACGGATGCCGGTGACGGGGATGCTTTCGTTGGCCTTTGAGAACGGTGATAGGGACGAAAATGCGGGCCTGCAAATCACGCTGGATTCGGAGTGCGGCGATGCTGTGGTGCTGGCGCGCCGGGGATTGCGTTTCGCGATTGCCTACGGTGCGTCGTTTGAGGAGGCGCAGGATCGCGCACTGCAAGGCCTTGATGCCGATCTGGACGCGACGATCGTCCAGCGTCTGGCCATCTACCGCGGCCTGCCCGATGACCGTCTCTTCAACAAGTGTGTGAGCGTGATGAAGGCGAATACACTCGCGCCAGAGGGCGTTATCCGTCAGCGGTGGTCGACGCCGGATCGCGTGCCGCACCGCCATATGTGGCTGTGGGATAGCGTCTTCCATACCTTCGGTATGAACCTGCTCGACCCCCAGTTAGCTTGGGAGTTCTTGGAGGCTGTTCTGGATCAGGTGCACGGAAGCCCCTCAGGTGGCGGTGGGGAGGCGGGCATGATACCACACTGTATGCACATCGATGGCACGACGAGCCGTATCACGCAGCCGCCTCTGCTGGCGTGGGGTGTGTGGGAGAACTACAGGGCGGCGGGCGCCCCTGACGCGCGATTGGTCTACGCGCTGCCCCGCTTGGAGGCGTATTTGACGTGGAATCTGATCCATCGCGATCAGAACGGCAACGGACTGCTCGAGTGGTTCATCGAAGAGACGCCAGTTTCCCGGTCGGGCGAGTCGGGAATGGACAATTCGCCTCGCTTTGACAGGGCGATCTTGTTGGATGCTGTCGACTTCTCGACCTTCCAGGCCCTTGATATGGCGATGACAGCGAAGATCGCTGGGGTCCTTGGCGAACACGGGAAGGCACAGATGTGGCAGGCGCGATCTGATGAGATGGCGCAGCAGATTCACACGCTGTTGTGGGACCCCGTCCAGCGCTTCTACTGCGACCGGGAGCTGGGCAATGGTGGGGGTACGGAAGGTGAGTTGTCGCCGGTCAAGGCGGTGTCCGGTTTCCTGCCGCTGTTACTGGACACGATTCCGGCCGAACATGTTGACGGGTTGGCAGGACACCTGAGCAACCCTGACACTTTCGACTCGGCTTTCCCGGTATCCAGCGTTTCATTGGACGAGCCGTCGTGGTCGACAGATATGTGGCGCGGCGCAACCTGGATTAACTTCAACTATCTTGTGGTTCTGGGCTTGGTCAAGCACCGGCGATTGGACGTGGCGGAGCGTCTGAAAAGCCGGTGGCTGGAACACGTCACGAAGTATTACGAGCAGTATGGCGTCCTCTTTGAGTTCTATGACGCCCGGGACGTGAAGCCCCCGGTGGCCTGCGACCGCAAAGGTAGCCGTCGGAGGCCGTATGATATTCGCCGGAAGATGGATTCCATTCGCGACTACCATTGGACGGCAGCGCTGACGGCACGCTTGCTATTCGGAGCATCAACAGGTGGGCTTATGGATTCCGCTGTGCTGGCTGATGAGTGAAAGAGAGGGAGTGAACAGATGGAGACACGAGTTTTAGGAAAGACGGGATTACGAGTTTCGGTACTGGGGATCGGGTTGGCCGAGATCGGTAGCTTGGACTTGGATGAGGAGTCACAAGCGTCAGACATCCTCAACACGGCACTGGATCAGGGGATCAATTTCCTGGATACAGCAGCCTGCTACGGTAACAGCGAGGAGTTAGTGGGGCGGGCAGTTGCGCAGCGCAGAGATGAGTTCGTGCTGGCTACCAAAGCCGGGCACGTGACAGGTGGCTATGACGGTGAGGAATGGACGGCGCAAACGGTTCGTGATAGCATCGATCGCAGTCTGCGACGCCTGCGAACCGATCATCTGGACATCGTGCAGTTGCATACCTGCAGCGTGGAGGTGCTGGAACGCGGTGAGGTGATTGAAGCTCTGCAGGAAGCGCGGGATGCGGGCAAGACACGCTTCATCGGATATAGCGGTGATAACGAGGCGGCACTTTGGGCGGTCGAGAGTGGTCTTTTTGACACGCTACAGACCAGCTTCAACTTGGTCGACCAGAACGCGCGTCGCTACCTCTTCGATCCCGCGCAGAAACAAGAAATGGGCATCATCGCCAAGCGCCCCATTGCCAACGCTGTCTGGGGCGCAGAGAAGCCCCAAAGCAGCTACGCCGGGTCCTACCACGACCGTGCAGAGCAAATGGCGTCGCTGGGACCGATGCCCGACACGCCTGACCATGGCGTGTTGCTGGCGCTCGCGTTCTGCCTGTCCCACGATGCCGTCGCTACGGCGATTGCGGGCACGCGCAATCTCGACCACCTGCGCCAAAATATCGAGTGGGCGAGCGACAATGTATCGCTCTCGCCAAGCGCGATCGAGGAATTGTACCGGAGGTTTGAGCAATTCGCCGACGATGAGAACTGGCGACAGCTTAGTTAGGCCGCGAATGGCTGCCGATCCCTGGCGCATACTGCAGATTTCTGGAGGAAGATGACTTGGACACAACGATGAATGCGGCCCCAGCTTACGACTTTACGGCGATTGATTCGGAGATTGAGGCCCGGGTGGATGACCTTCTCACCAGGATGACGTTGGAGGAGAAGGTGGGACAGATGAACCAGGTGAGCCCAAACTGGGATGCACGAGAAGAACTGGAAGCTGCCATTCGTTCCGGGCAGGTGGGCTCGGTGCTCAACGTCTGGGAAGTCGCCAAGATCAACGAGATGCAGCGGATCGCCGTCGAGGAATCGCGCCTGGGTATCCCGCTTATCGTGGGCACCGATGTGATCCACGGTTATCGCACGATCTTCCCGATACCGCTCGCCGAGTCTTGCACCTGGGATCCGGATCTGCTGGAGCAAGCGGCGAGGGCTGCCGCCGACGAGGCGGCTGCCGGCGGGACGGACTGGATCTTCGCGCCGATGGTCGACGTGGCCCGCGATCCGCGCTGGGGTCGCATCGCCGAGGGTGCCGGAGAGGATCCGTTCCTCGGTCGGGCGCTGGCGGTTGCACGGGTCCGTGGCTTTCAAGCCACGGACCTGGCCGGAGGTAAGCGGATCGTTGCCTGCCCCAAGCACTATGTTGCCTATGGCTTGGCCGAGGGTGGTAAGGACTACAACACCGTCGATCTTTCCGAGCGAGCGCTGCGCGACGTCTATCTCCCGCCCTTCAAAGCGGCGCTGGATGCAGGCGCCGGGTCGATTATGTCATCATTCAACGAAATCGCCGGCGTACCCGCGTCTGCCAACGCCTTTATCCTACGGCAGATCTTGCGGGATGAATGGGATTGGCCCGGCGTCGTGCTCAGCGACTACGACGCAATCGGTGAGTTGATTCAGCATGGGGTAGCTGCCGACCACAAGGAAGCCGCACTCAAGGCAGTGCTGGCAGGCGAAGATATCGACATGATGAGTCAAGCCTTCCCCGATCATCTTGCCGATCTTGTGCGCGAAGGCAAGGTGCCCGAGGCGCTGGTCGATGAGGCGGTGCGCCGCGTTCTCCGCCTCAAGTTCATGCTTGGCATCTTCGAAAATCCCTATACCGACCCCGCGCTGCAAGCCGATGTACTGCTGCAGCCTGCCTACCGTGAGCTGGCGCTACGCGTTGCGCAGAAATCAGCGGTCCTGCTGAAGAATGAAGGCAGTCTCTTGCCGTTGGCGCCGGAGACGAAGGTGGCGTTGATCGGTCCCTTGGTCGACGACCAGCCGGAGTTGCTAGGCTCCTGGGCCTGTGACGGCAAACCCGAGGAGGTCGAGACCGTGCTGGCAGGGTTCAAGGCGCTTCTTGGCCCGAAGGCTGCCCTCACGGTGGTCAAGGGGTGCGCGATCGAGGGCCGTGACGGTGCAGACGATGATCCGGAGTTGGACATTGAGGGGGCGGTGAAGGCGGCTCGAGCTGCCGACGTAGCCGTGTTGGTGCTCGGCGAGAGCGCGATGATGAGCGGGGAGGCTCACTCTCGTGCGTATCTGGGCCTGCCCGGCAAGCAGCAGGCGCTCCTTGAGGCGGTGGTCGCTACCGGCAAGCCGGTGGTGGTGGTTGTCATCGCAGGGCGACCGCTGGTGCTCGGTTGGATGGCCCAACACGTTCCCGCCATTTTGATGGCCTGGCAGGGAGGTATTCGGAGCGGTCGTGCCGTCGCCGACATCCTCTATGGTGAAGTCAATCCTTCGGGTCGCCTGACCGCGAGCTTCCCGCGGACGGAGGGGCAGATTCCCGTCTACTATGCACACAAGAGCACCGGGCGTCCGGTGAACGAGCGCGGCGTGATCCAGTTCAATCGTGCGCACAAGGTGAAGTACCTAGATGAGTCCGACCTGCCGCTCTATGGCTTTGGCTATGGGCTTACCTACACGACCTTTGAGTATGCAGATCTGGCGGTTGAGACTCCCGAAGTTCCTATAGACGGCATAGTCACGGTATCGGTGACCGTCCGCAACACCGGCGAACGTGCCGGTGACGAGGTGGTACAGCTCTACGTTCAGGACCTCATCGGCGAGGTGACCCGTCCGGTGCGCGAGCTCAAAGGCTTCTGCAAGATCTCTCTGCAGCCGGGTGAGAGCCGGCGCGTAACTCTCAATGTGCCGGCGTCGGAGCTTGGCTTCCATGGCCTGGCAATGAGCTACATTGTTGAGCCGGGAGAATTCAAGATCTGGGTTGGACCAAACGCCTACGAAGGGTTGGAAGGGCGTTTTGTCTTGGAGGCGTAGGGTGCGGGATCTTTGCCCACGTCCGGGATGCGTTATCTGAGACACGCCGGCTGAGCCGAGAGGAGATCGAGATGTCCTGGTCTATTGAACGCTATCTTAACGTCCGCCAAGCCTATGCGCCGAGCTTTTCGCCTGACGGCAGGTCTCTGGCGTTCCTGGCCAATATCACCGGACTGCCGCAGGTTTGGCAGGTCCCTATCATCCCCGGCAAGCAGGTTCTTCCGTGGCCTGATCAGCTCACCTTCGAGAACGACAGGGTGAGCACCGTTGCTTATGCTCCCCCGACGGCGGAGTCCGACCTCTCGAGCTCTCTGATCTATCTCTACGATGTTGGAGGAAGCGAGCAGCATCAAATCTTCCTGCTGGACGTGGATCGTGCCCTCGTTGTCCCGTTGACTGAAGGGCATTCCGATGCGATGCATCTCTTCGGGAGTTGGGCTCCGGATGGACGGCGCATCTCTTTCTCCGCGAACCGTCGCGATCCGGCGTTTTTTGATCTTTACCTGCAAACCGTAACCCCAGCTCAAGGGCAACATACCCAATGCGCCGAGGCCGAGATCATCTGGGAGAACGACGAACCGGGCTATCTTCAAGTTCACGCGTTCAACCCATCGGGAAATCGGGTGGTGGCGTCGCTGATGCGGAGCTCATTTGATCACACGCTTATCGAATTCGATCTCGGGACGGGCAATGCCCGCAAGCTCTTGGAGCGGGAGGAGCCCGTCCGGTTTATGGAGGTCCGGTATGCGCCGGATGGGGAAACCCTCTATCTACTCACCGACCTCGACGCGGACTTCCTCTACATCGCGCAACTCGATCTCCGGTCCGGTGCGCTGGACGCGTTGGCGAGCCCTGCGTGGAACTGCGAGAGCCTGGCACTCTCCAGGGACGGCACCAAGCTGGCCTACTCGGTCAACGTGGAGGGCGGTGACCGCATCTTTCTGCTCGATCTCGAGTCCTGGACGACACTTGCAGCACCCGAGTTTGCGAGGGCACCGGGTGTCATCACCGATGGGCACCTGACCTTCTCGCCGGACGACCGTTTTCTGGCCTTCTCCTTCACCGATGCCGTGCGTACTGCCGACATTTTCCTGTGGGACTTAACCTCTGGCACAACCGGCATGCCGGCCGTGCCGGAGGCAGTGACGGCGTCGTCTCACGGTGGGTTGCCGGTCTCCGCATTCGGTGCGCCCAACCTGATCCACTACGAGACCTTTGATCGTGAGGAGCGAGGGCAACCACGTGAGATTCCGGCTTGGTTCTTTCGCCCTACGGACGCCGGTGAGGAGCCTCTTCCGGCTGTTGTGATCGTGCATGGGGGTCCCGAGAGTCAGTTCCGGCCCGGGTTTCACTTCTTCGTCCAGTATCTTCTGCACCATGGCTACGCCGTGCTGGCCCCCAACGTGCGGGGCTCGACGGGATATGGTAAGGCCTATAGTCATCTCGACGATGTCGAAAAGCGGATGGACTCCGTGGCTGATTTGGCCTATGCCGCCCATTGGCTGAGGGCGCAGCCTGGCATTGATGGCAACCGGTTGGTCGTCTATGGTGGCAGCTACGGTGGGTTTATGGTTCTTGCGGCGCTCACGACGTATCCGGAGCTGTGGGCTGCGGGCGTCGATATCGTAGGCATCAGCAACCTGGCGAGTTTCCTGGAGCATACAAGCGGTTACCGGCGCGCGCACCGCGAAGCGGAGTACGGCAGCCTGGCACGCGATCGGGAGTTCTTGGAGAGCATCGCACCGATGCATCAAGTGGATCGGATTGCGTGTCCTCTCATGGTGATCCACGGACGCAACGATCCCCGCGTCCCGCTAAGTGAGGCCGAGCAGTTAGTGACAGCTCTCGAGGCGCGCGGCGCTGTCGTCCGTTTCCTGGTTTTCGATGATGAGGGGCATGGTGTCGTCAAGTTGAAGAACAAACTGGTAGCCTATCCGGCGATTATCGAATTTCTTAATGAATATGTAAGGCCAGGCGGCGTAAATGGCTGA
Organism: Thermoflexales bacterium; assembly: GCA_007125545.1. GTDB lineage: Bacteria > Chloroflexota > Anaerolineae > B4-G1 > SLSP01 > PWVB01. Next base: position 11,350 of record SLDA01000489.1, read on the forward strand.
ATCCCCTAAGCCCCTGATGCTGCAAGCTTACCTCGCCACAGCCCGGGTCGATCGCTCAGATCCGCGCGTGGAGGCGTTCCGGGAAATCAGCGCGGGCTGGGAGAGCGATGTCTACGCTTTCGACCTGGTTTCGGGTCCTGCGACGGCACGGCTAAGCGAGCCGTTGGTGTTGCGTGTCTATCCGGGTATGGATGCCTACGAAAAATCTTCGCGTGAGTTTCGAGCGCTTCAGCGGCTGCACCAGGCCGGCTACCCGGTCCCCAGGGTTCTGCTCCTGGAGCAGACGACCCGGCCTTTCGGCAAGCCTTTTCTGATTATGGAACGCGTGCCGGGGCGTGTAATGTGGCGGGAGACGTTCCACGGTCCGGAGGAACAGCAGCGCACGCTGTTCGAGCGTTTTGTCCGGTTACTCGTCGATCTGCACGCCCTGGATTGGCAGCTGTTCGTCGACACCGGTGAAGATTCCGCGTGTGCCGGCGCGACGGGATGGATAGACGATCCGTATCTGTTCGCGGATGGATACATAAGCCTCTTGCACGAGTATATGGGGCGATTCCATCAGCCCGGCTTCCTCCCCGTGGTTGAGTGGTTGGAGGCGCGCCGGGACAGGGTGCCCTGCGAGCGTCCGGCAGCGGTGCACTGGGACTATCATCCCGCTAATCTGTTGGTTCACGACAATGGTCGTGCAACCGTGATTGACTGGACCCAGTTCGAGGTGACCGACCCCCGGCTTGACCTCGCGTGGACTCTGACGCTCCTGGGCAGTCAGGAGGGAGACAACGTGCGCGCACGCATTCTGGAGACTTACGAAGACTTGAGCGGGTCCCGCGTGAAGGAGCTTGCGTTCTTCGAGGTTCTCGCCTGTGTTAAGCGGCTCGCTAGTGTGACGATCTCCTTGGCCGTGGGAGCTGAGGCGCTGGGGATGCGTGCCGGTGCCGAAGCGATGATGAGAGATCATCTGCCTACCCTGCGGCGTGTCTATGACCGCCTGCAGGCCCTAACGGGACTCACAGTACCTGAAGTCGACGCTCTGTACTCAGAGACCCTCTGTACTCAGAGACCCTCTGAACGCAGACACCTGTTTCAGCAATAGAAAGGAGTAGCGATGGCTTATGAAGCCTCTGTCAAGCGCTATGAAACGATGGAGTACCGCCGCTGCGGGCGCAGTGGCCTGAAGCTGCCGGTTGTCTCACTGGGACTGTGGCACAACTTCGCCGGCGTGGATGTATATGAGAACTCACGCGCGATGTTGCGGCGCGCTTTCGACCTGGGGATCACCCATTTTGATCTGGCAAACAACTACGGCCCGCCCCCCGGTTCGGCAGAGGAGACGTTGGGCCGCGTGCTGGCCCAGGATCTGGCCCCGTACCGTGATGAACTGATCATCTCAACAAAAGCTGGGTATGGGATGTGGTCCGGGCCCTACGGTGAGTGGGGGAGCCGCAAATACCTCATCGCAAGCCTGGATCAGAGCCTAAAACGGATGGGGTTGGAGTATGTGGACATCTTCTATAGCCACCGCCCCGACCCGGAGACCCCCTTCGAGGAGACGATGCAGGCGCTGGATTTCGCCGTCCGCAGTGGGCGTGCGCTCTACGTAGGCATCTCGAATTATAGCCCCGAGCAGACGCGCCGGGCGGCCCATATCCTCGCGGACCTCGGAACACCCTGCCTTATCCACCAGCCCTCATACAGCATGTTCAATCGCTGGGTGGAGGACGGACTGCTGGATGTATTGGAAGAAGAAGGAATTGGCGTTATCTGCTTTTCGCCACTCGCGCAGGGCCTGTTAACCGACAAATATCTGGGACGGGAGATCCCCGAGGATTCGCGCGCGGCAACACCCCACGGTTTCCTACGTCCCTCGCATATCACCGAGGAGAAGGTGGGAAGGGTGCGCAAGCTGCGAGCGCTCGCTCGAGAACGCGATCAGACAATGGCCCAAATGGCGGTGGCTTGGGTGCTGCGACATCCTGTCGTCACCTCCGCTTTGGTCGGTGCCAGTAAAGTGAGCCAGATTGAGGACTTGGCTGGCCAGGATGGTGGTGTTGCGGCGCACCTCGATTTCACAGCCGATGAGCTGCAGAGGATTGAAACGATCTTGAATGAGGACGTATGACAGCTAACACCATAGAACCACTCGCGGAAGGCGAGCCTCGCGAGCGCTTCATCGCCGCCCTGGAGGGACGTCCGATGATCGGACGCGTGCCCCATTTCGAATTGGTCTTCTTCCTCAC
>SLDA01000187.1 GCA_007125545.1 Thermoflexales bacterium
CTCCGATGAGGGGCCTCTCTTTTGCATGTCTTGAGGTATTGCCCTAACGCAGCAGACACCATGAAGGCACCGGAGGTCAGGCGGGCCGTGCCGCTATGGTGCATCTTCCTTACTTTCTGGGCTACCCCGTATAGGGGGCGCTTTCGAAAGACACAGCATCCACCATGAGAGCTCTTTACACGGTCTGCGTGGCCTTACTCGTATTTCAGGGCCACGATGGGAACCAAGGATGCGGCGCGGCGAGCGGGATAGGTGCCCGAGAGCACACCTACCAGCCCGGCGAACACAAATGCAAAGAGCGGCAACCAGATAGGCACGACCGCCGAGGCAGCCGGCAGCCCTGCAATACTCGTCGAGCCCCGCAGATTGAGCAGCAAGACGACGCCCAATCCCGAAGCCACACCGCCCAGGCCACCCACCAACCCAATACCGGCGGACTCGGCCAGGAAGATCGTCACCACGGCGCGGTTCGGCGCGCCGAGCGCCTTCATCAAGCCGATCTCCTGCGTCCGCTCGTGGACCGCCATCCCCATCGTGTTGGAGATGCCAAAGGCAGCGACCAGAAGCGAGATCGTGCCCATACCGCCGAGGAAGATTTGCAGTGCGGTGAAGAAGGAAGACCACTCCTCAAGCTGCTGGCGCTCAGTGTAGACCGGAAATCCCAATTCACGCAGCCCCTCCTCGACGGCGACCACATCAGCCAAGTCGCCCACCTTCAGCACGACCCCGGAATACCCCTGACGCGCGGGGTCGCGCCGCTGCCCTGCACGGCGCCCGTGCATCCATGAATTGAGCTCGATCACATCGCGTTCGGGCATATAAAGTGCCTCGTCATACATCCAGCCCTTCGGCGCCAGCACGCCGATCACGCGGAAACGGAAGCTCTTCTGGATGAGCGTGCCATCCGCAGCCACTGTCGTGAGCTGCAGGGTGAGCATCTCGCCCAAGAGGTCGGGCGCCGCAACGCCGCTATCCGTCTGGATGCCGCGCGCGCGCTCGGCGGGGTCATAAAGCGCTGCCGAGAACCCTGCGCCGATCACGACCTCGCCCGGGTGCATCTCGGAGGTACCGGACGCGATCTCAAGCCCCAGTTGCGCGAAAAGGTCAGGCTCGATGCCGTGTGCGGCGGTGAAGCCGCGCAGCTTGCCGACCATGACCTCCGAGGTTCCCAGGAGGGACTCGTAGACCGCCACCCATGAGACGCCGGGCAGCGCCGCGAAGCGATCGCGCATTGGCGCATCGACCACGGGCATATTATCAAGGATGCTGCCGCAGCGGGTCGGCGGCACGTCCGACGTCATCCCCGCCAATTCAGCCCCCTCAACGATGCGATAGCGCGTATGGGGATGCAGATGAATCTCCGTCAAGGGGCTGCCTGAGGTAAAGTCCGTGGACAGCCGCTCTAGCCCGGCGCCCAGGGAGATGAGGATGATGAGCGAGGCCGTCCCGATGAGGACTCCCAGAGCTGTCAACACCACCCGGCCTCGCATGCGTCGGAGATTGCTCCAGGCCAGTGGAAGTAGGTCTCCAAGATTCATGATTCCCTCCTATTTGGCCTTGAGCGCCGCAATCGGGCGCAACCGTGCGGCACGGCGCGCCGGCACCAGGCCTGAGACTATACCGACCATAACCGCGAACCCGACGGCAAAAAAGGGCAGCCAGAGGGGTGTGAACGTCTGGAGCCGCGTGCCCGTGCCGAACATCTGCTTGAGAAACCCTGCCTCCTCGCCCACCAAGTTGATTAGGCCGTTGAGGCCCATCCCCAGCGCGACGCCGCAGATTCCGCCCAAAAGGCCGATACTGGCTGCCTCCCCAAGAAAGACGAGCATAATATCCCGGTTGCCGGCGCCGATGGCCTTCATAAGCCCGATCTCACGCGTCCGCTCACAGACCGCCATCAACATCGTGTTCGCGATGCTGAACGCAGCTACCAGCAGCGAGATCAGCGCAATGCCGCCGAGCAGCGCTTGCAGCTCGCCGAAGTAGGCCTCTAGCGCCTCTGCCTGTCGGCGCACGGAGCCCACACTCAGACCGAGCTTGGTCAACTGCTGCTCGACCGCTACCGCCTCTTGCACATCAGCTACCTTGACCAGGACCTCGGTATACCCCTGTCGGGTCGGGTCGCGGCGCTGCGCCAATAGCCAGCCATTTAAGTCGAGGGCCTCACGCTCCGAGATGAAAAGGGTATGGTCGTAGCTACCGCCCCGCGGAGCCAAAATCCCGGCAACCTCAATCCGCAAACGCTTCTCAATCACCTGTCCTGTCGCATCGAAACGGCTGGCGTAGAGATTGAGAGGCTGGCCCAGCAACCGCGCGGTCGCTGTCGCTGCCTCGTGTCGGCCCGCGGAGTCGATCAGGCCTCGGGCCACCTGCGCGCCCAGGATTACCTGACCACGTCCTAAATCGAGGCTGCCCCAGGCGACTTCCAACTCCAGCGCCGGGACCCGCTGGGGATCCAAGCCGACGACCCTGACCGCAGGCTTGCACATCCGGCCCGCCTGCACGTCCAGCGCGCCCATGACCGGCTCGAAGGGAACGACCCAGGCGACGCCCGGCAGCGCCTCAATACGCGCCAAGCCGGCACTGTCGATCACGACCGGGTCCGAGCTTGGCATCCCGCGTCGGGTTGTGGAGCTCGCGGAGCCCGCGGGGCTCCTGGTGAGGTTGCTTGTCCCCCTAACTTGCATCTCCGTGACGCCCGTGCCGAGGCTGTCCAACGCCTGTCGCTGCAGACCGGCGCCCAGGGAGATGAGCACGACGACCGCAGCGGTACCTACGATGACGCCAAGCGCGGTGGTCACGACACGTCCCTTCATGCGCAGGAGATTGTCTATGACGAGTCTGACCCAATCGCGCGGCAACAGCCCCGACTTCACTGTCGTTGCGTCGCGCACCGCCGGCGCCGTGGTCCAGTTACCGCAGCCTATGAGTTCCGTTGGCATCGTGCCCATGGCCTCCCCCCTAGACCGCCTCAACTTCGGGCATCACCAACGCGCCATCGCGCAAATAGAGGGCTCGCGTGGCGTAATCGGTGACCGACGGATCGTGCGACACTATTAGGATCGTGCGCCCCTCTTCACGGTTAAGCCGCACCAGCAAGGCCATAATCTCCTCGCCGGTGTGGCTGTCGAGGTTACCGGTCGGTTCATCCGCGAGGATCAGCCGGGGATTGTTGGCAAGCGCGCGGGCGATTGCCACACGCTGCTGCTGCCCACCTGAGAGCTCCGTAGGCCGGTGGTCCAGCCTCTTGCCCAGTCCGACCAAGGTGAGGAGCTCTGCCGCCCGCGCACGCCGCGCTGCCATAGGCACCTGTGCAAAAACCATCGGAAACATGACATTCTGTAGCGCGGTCATCGTTGGAATGAGATGAAAGGACTGGAAGATGAAGCCTACCATCAGCTGCCGGTAGAGGGCCAAGCCACCCTCGTCCAGCCCGCTCAACTCCTGCCCGTCGATCCAGATACGACCTGAGGTAGGGCGGTCCAACCCACCGAGCAGGTAGAGCAAGGTCGACTTTCCGGAACCTGACGGCCCCATCATCGCCAGAAACTCTCCGGCGGCGATCGTGGTCGTCACGCCACTGAGAGCTCGAACGGTCTGGTCGCCCATCGTGAAGTGCCGGTGCAGATCCTCTACGCGTATAAGAGCATTCATTGTCCCTCCCCCAAGAAAAGCAGGTCCTGTTCCTAAAAGTTTGATTCTACCTTTAGTGTAAGGCTGGAGGGGTATAGACACATCCAACAGCGGGTTGAGTTGAACGTCGATATTATGAACA
>SLDA01000621.1 GCA_007125545.1 Thermoflexales bacterium
ACCCATATCTGCCTTTCCGCGATGCCCTCGCTATGCTTACAGGCAGCCTCTCTGAAGGACAGGCCAGGGCACTGGGGACCCGAGGAGGCGCCGCGGCCCAGAGAACGTTTGCCCGAACCGTCCAGATCCTCGTCGACGTGGCACCGGACCTCGTGGGACTCTTCGTCCCGGGCGGCAGGCTTGCAGGTGCAGTGGGGAAAGCGGTAGCCTCGAAACTGGGCTGGATGGAGAAGTTGGAGGAACTGGCAGCCGAGAATGGAAAGTCCACGCCCGAGCAGCAACGTATCTTCGAGCAATACACGGCGTTCATCCAGACCCTCAGCGGGCGCGCGCCCATTCTCCTCTTCCTCGACGACCTCCACTGGGCAGATGCATCGTCCATCAGCCTCTTCTTCCATCTGGCACGGCATCTGGGTGCAAGCCGGGTTATGATTGTGGGCATGTACCGTCCGGAGGAGATTGAGCTGGATCGTGCGGGTGGACGGCATCCCCTGGCACAGGTCCTCAACGAGTGCACGCGCTACTACGGAGAGATCGTTGTGGACCTGGCCCAGGCGCAGCAGGACAGGGGGAAGGAATTCGTCAACCGCCTGCTCGACGCCGAACCCAACGATCTCGACACAAGTTTCAGATCAGAGCTCCTCCGGCTCACCGGGGGGCACGCGCTCTTCACAGTTGAGCTGCTCAGTATGTTGCGCCTCCGGGGAGATCTGTCACGGGACACAGAGGGACGGTGGGTAGCCAGTGCCGGACTGGACTGGACCCATCTGCCGGCGCGCGTGGAAGGCGTCATCGAGGAGCGCATCGGTCGTCTCGACCGGGATCACCGCATGGTGCTCTCCGTCGCCAGCGTCCAGGGTCTGGAGTTTCAGGCTGAAGTTATCGCACAGGTGGAGGGTATGAGCCCACGCCTCCTGGTCCGGCAACTGGGAGGCGAGCTGGCCCGGCAGCACCGGTTGGTAGAGGCCATGGGAGTGCGCCGGTTGGGGCTCAAGATGCTGTCGCACTACCGGTTCGTGCACAATCTGTTCCAGCACTACCTCTACAACGGCCTGGATGAGGTGGAACGGGCGCTCTTTCACGAGGAAATCGGGCAAGCCCTGGAGCTCCTGTATGCTGATGCTGCCACCACGGAAGTCGCGGGAGAGCTCGCCCACCACTTCCAGAAGGCAGCGCTCGCCTGCAAAGCCGTTCCCTACCGGCTTCTGGCAGCACAGCGCGCCGCCGAGGTAGCTGCTTACCAGGAAGTTGTCGCTCACCTGACTGAGGGACTGGATCTCCTTGCTTCTCTCGACGGGCTACGGGATCCGGATGCACACCTGCACGCGGCGGATATCCCGCACGTTGAAGGTGTGCCGCTGGTCGATGGCGCCCCCACGCGGGACGGCTACGAAGTGGCGTTTCAGACGGCCCTGGGGGTCGCCCTGGCGGCAACAGAGGGATGGGCGTCAGCCAGGGCCGCAGAGGCCTACCGCCGGGCCTACGAACTGGGCCAGGCACTGGGCCGCCCTCCGGAGATATCGCAGACGTTGTACGGCATGGCCGTCCTGCACGAATTGCGGGGGGAGTATGAGCGGTCAGAGGCGTTGATGCAGGAGCACCTGCAGCTGATCAAGGTTGCCGCGAACCCCAGAAAGACAGTCGCTTCCTACGAACTCCTATCCTGCTCCACCTTCCACCAGGGGCTGTTTACCACGTCCCTTGACCACGCCGACCGCGGCCTTGCACTCTATTTGACCGAGTTACGGGAACCGCAGCTCACCGCCAGCGAGGAGTTTCGTATCGCGTGTCAAGGATGGGGCGCTATGAACCTCTGGTTCCTGGGATACCCCGACCAAGCTGTGACGAGGGTCAACGCCGCTATCAGTCTGGCACAGACGCTGGAGCAACCCGCAAGCCTTTCACGCGCTCTCACGCAGGCAGCGAGCGTGCATCATATGCGGCACGAGGTGAGTCTGACGCTGGAGCGCGCGGAAGCCGCGGTCAGCATCGCGAGCGACCATCACCTGGCCTATTTCGTGGCGTGCGCCAAAATCCTGCGCGGCTGGGCGCTTGCAGCCCACGGCGATAGCGAAGGCATAGCGGCTCTCCGGATGGGCCTGGAAGAGCACGAGAGAACCGGAGCGGAGATGGATCGTCCCTATTTCCTCGGCTTACTCGCGGAGGCTTACCTCTTGAACGACCGGGGGGAGGATGCATTCACCACGGTGCTCGCGGCACTGGAACGGGTGTGGGAGGGACGGTCCTTTTTCTATGAAGCGGAGCTCCACCGCCTGAAGGGACTGTTGCTGATGAGCCCGGGCCCGCACCACGACCCGGAGGCAGGGGTGACCAGCCTACGCCAAGCTCTCGCGCTCGCCCGCGTCCAAAAGGCCCGTTCACTGAAACTGCGAGCCGCAACCAGCTTGGCCGGTCAGATGTTGGCTCGCGGGGATCGCACCGCTATAGAGACCCTACGTGAGATCTACACCGAATTTGACGAGGGACTCGATACACGGGACCTCGTAGAGGCCAGGCAGGTGCTGGCGGAGGCTGCGTTAGGAGCCGGCGAGACAACATCCAATCGAGATGCAGCCTCGCCTTACGAGGATTTGGCGCGCGCAGCCGGCACCTAGGGCGCACCGGCGCGAGATGTCACACCACGCGGTCCTGGGCGCCTCCGGAGACAAGACCTGTGCGCATCGCATAGAGCGCGGCTTCGGTACGATTGAGGACATCGAGCTTGCTGAGGATGCTGCTGGCGTGATTCCGCACCGTGTTATCCGAAATACCCAGCACCTTCCCGATCTGCTGGTTGGTCATGCCGGTCGCGATCAGACGCAACACCTCGGTCTCGCGGGGGGTAAGCGGCTCAGCACTATCGTCATCAGAGGCTTGATTGACCAGGCGCTGCGCGATACGAGGCTCCAGCTGCACCTTTCCGGCTGCCGCGGCCTGAATGGCCATACGCAGCGAGTCAGGAGGTGTGTCTTTGAGGAGACATCCCATCGCTCCCACACGAATGGCGTCGAAGACTAACTCGTCATCCAGCACGCTCGTGAGAGCGAGGACGCGTGTCGTGGGCACAGCCCGGACAATGGCGGCGATCGCCTCAATGCCGCTTATGTTCGAGATCAGTAAGTCCAGCAACACAATATCCGGCTGCAGGGCCCTGGCCTTTTCGACCGCCTCAAGGCCATCCTGCGCCTCGCCTACAACCTCAAACTCGCCCTCCACACCAAGCAATGGTTTCAGACCCTGGCGGATCCCGCCCTGGTCGTCGGCTATCAGTATCCGAATCATCACCCTCCGCCTGCTTTCGTAGCACAGGAAACGCGCACGCTCTCCTGCAATTCGCCTCTCACCGAAAACCGATCGGGGCTCCACTGTCGCTTCGCTCCCTGTCTCGCATGCAAACATCCATCTCGGTAAGTTTTCACTAAGCTCATATTCTTTATATCAGTATAGCACCCGGCGGATGAGAATCAAGCGCGAAAGAGGCGTTGCCTATACCGCCAGCACCAACAGGGGGAATAGCGAGAGGTTCATTAAGGCATGTACAACAGCAAAGCTTCTTCGACGATGCCGGCACAGCCGGGCTTCAAAGTAACGTCACTATCCCAGCCACAACCAGGGCAGCGGCAAGGGTGAACCCGCTACCTACCAAAAACCCGCGGGTGTGATAGGCATAGTCGCGGTAAGCCGCCGCGCCCTCGGTGCCGGGGATGACCAGGAAACGGGGCGTCCAGGTGCAGAAGATGAGCCAGTCGAGGATCAGCCAGT
>SLDA01000322.1 GCA_007125545.1 Thermoflexales bacterium
CCGTCATCGAGAGCTGGGCCAGGACGACCGAGCTGATCGGTTCGCGTGCGACAGCCTCGCGAATCTCTGCGGCGAGCAGGGCGTTGTGCCCCTCGACGTCGCCCTCCGCGAGCCGGTGCCAGGCGGCTTCCACCGTGACGCCGGAGAAACCAATCTCCCCACCTACCGCGTCCGCGGTTTCGCGTAGCAGAGCCTGAGTACTGGCAACCGTCGGGCCGTGCGTGGCGACCACGAGCACGCGTCCGCCCGTCCGGACGGCGCGCGCCATCATCGGGCGGTCGATTTGCACGACGGGCACGCCTGTCGGCGCGAGCGCCTGCTCGACCCGCGGATAGGCGCGGTTCATGGTGGAGCAGGTGATGAGCACGGCGTCGACCCGGCCCAGGGCCACCAGGTCCTTCGCGTAGCGAACGAAGGCGTCGATGTTGGACTGTGGAGGGGTGGGATGGCCGGCCTCGTGGGCTTCCATGAAGTTGATCTGCACGGCTTCGTTGCCGACGTTGATCAGGTGGACGCCGGGGAGGTAGAGCCGCCCGAAGACATTGGCCCAGAGCGTGATCCACGAAGAGCCGTTGAGCAGGCCCAACCGCTTACCCCGCAGTGCCGGGTCTCCGTCCGGCTCGGGGCCCGTGTGCGCGACCCCCGTCACGCGCAGATAATCGGAGAAGAGCTGGGCCAGGTCGAGGTAGTCTAGTGGCGTTGTCATCGTTGCTCCTATTCTGTCTCTTGTAAAGGCGCGAAGTCGCCAAGAAGAGGTAAGATTCCTTCTGTCGTCTACGACGTGACCATCGTGTTGTATCGGGTTCCTGCCGATTATGATCGAGATCACACTTCGCAGTCGACGAATAGTATCTCGTGGCGGTTGATCTCGATCGTGAACCGGATGTGTCCATCCTCGAAGAAGCCGTCCGGGTAGCAGTAGCGTCCCGGGAAGTTGGTCACCATCCGTCTGTCTTGGAACGACTCAAGATCGTCATCGCTGATCCAGAGGGAGAGCGGATACCGATTCTCAAACCCAGGCACCGGGTTCGGGGTATGGATCAGGGCGGTACGCCCGTCCGCCATCGGGATCAACTTCGGCTTGTTGCCGGGGTTGGGGATGTCCGTCTTGACAGCCTCGGTCCAGGTTCGGCCCATATCGCGGGACTCGCTGCGCCAGAGGCAGCCGCTGCCGTCGACGCGCAGGAGCATAACCAGCCTGCCGTCGGAGAGCGTCGCCAGGGTCGGCTCGGTCCAGGCCCAGTTGCGTCCTGTCGTGCCCTTCACCGCGATCTTCGGCCCTGTATAACGCCGGAAGGTCTTGCCGCGGTCCGCACTGACGATCACGTCATTGCCGACGTGATCGACGTCCGCGTCCCAGACGGCCCGCTGGTTCCTGGGTTCCGCGATGTTGTGGCTGGCGATCACCAGGCGGGCGTTCTCCTCTTGGGATACGGGAAAGTACTGGCACGCGAGGATGATCTCGCCGTCAGGCAGCGGCAGCATGCCGCGTACGAAGCAGAAAGTCGGAAAGTGCGGCGGTGGCCCGGCATCTGTCCACGTACGGCCACTGTCACGGCTCTGCATGACGACGCACCGCATGTTGAGGAAGCGTCCGCTATGCACTTGCAGGAAGGCGCTGACCACGCCGTCAAGCACCATCACCTCGGTGACATAGACCGCCTCGCCTGTTTCGGGATAGACCGAGCCGAGGCAGGTCCACGTCTCGCCCTGGTCATCGCTTCGGAAGGCGTAGACGCGGTTGTCGGGTGCCGGTTCAGTGAGGCCGCCGCATTGGCTCACGCACAGCAGGCTGCCGTCAGGCATCCGTCGCAGGATCGGTTCGCAACTCAACGTATCGCAATGGACGAGCTTGATTCTCGTGTTCATTGTTCGCGTCCTTTCGACAAATGGATAATTCGAAGCCAGGTTAGTGCAATTTGGGGCTGATCAATCCTATTCCTACCACCAACAAGCTTTCCTTTGCGTTTCTATCAACCGCTCGGCATGGGGCATCTTGGCTTGCCGAATTGCCTCTACGGCAGTGTCAAGATCAAAAGGCACGCGATGAATGGACGCTCGCCATCTCTCAGCCTGCCTCTCCAGAACAGTAACTGCTGCTCGGGGGTCCCCATCGCAAGAACGTCCTGCGCTTCCCGCATTCACCCATACTCCAGTTTGAACAGTTGTGATAAAAGGCCTGTGCAAATGTCCGGCGACCACCACTGAAACTCCTGACGGGAGATCCGGTGCAGCAGCCACATCCACGATTTCCTCAGCATCGTGCAGTCCACCGTGCACCACAAGAACGTCAGGCGCGGGGGAAAGGCGGAGAGGAAGCTCAGCTAACCATTGCCGACTGGCGGGGGTAAGGTGTTCTCTACACCAGTTATCAATCTCGATGATTTGACGCGTGCGTTCATTCGTGGTCTCGTCACGCGAGGGCGGCAGAAGGATATCACGGTCTATGTTTCCTTGTACGCTCGCCACGTTGCGCTCGACAAGTAGGTCCACGCACTCGTTAGGCTGGGGGCCAAAGTTCACGACATCACCCGCACAGGCCACCAGATCCACGGCCTCTGCTTTTAACCAGTCGAGCGCTGCTCGCAGCCCAACCAAACAGCCGTGAGGATCGCTAATCACTCCGATTCGCACTGCATCGAACTCCTTGTGTTGGCAGTCTTCGTCCAACGGTTTGCTTCACCCGCGTCGCGACCTTACCAAAGAGGGCCTCGATTCCAAATAGCTAAGACAACAAGATCGCGTCCCGATATAAGGCTACAGAGCGGCGTCGCCTGCAACCGATGTAGGCGGGTTACTCAGGGATTAGTGCCCGCATTCGTTGAGCGATTTCCAACAACGTCTGCCAATTCCCCAGGTGTGCATGATACGCCAGATGCTCAAGTCCGATATGGAGATAGCACGCCTCGAGCCGGGACACTTTGTTCTGGGGACTATAACTCCGCTCCGCCCACCGCTGCTCAAGGGCCGTTCTCAGGGCCTCCATATCCAACGCCGGATACCAGGGAGACCAGAACTCAATGAGCGCCAGGTCGTACAAATGATCGCCGTAGATTGAGCAGCCCCAATCAAACACGCCCGTGATCCGATCGGCGTCCACGAAGACGTTGCGATTCATCAGGTCGCCGTGCACCAAGCAGCGGGGTACCGTATCATCCGCCACCCGCCTCAATAAATCCAAACCCCACTCGAACGTGGCTGTGCCTACTGCCGATGTCGCCAGTCTTTCGCGCCATCCGTGGCCGCGCTGATCCGGCGTGTCCTCGGCAACCTCCAGGAGACGAGTGCGCCAACTGCCGTGGGCAGCATGCCCATCGGCATCCCAGCCGCCAAACCCCTCACTACCTGACAAGTCGGCCAGGCGCATCGCCTCCAGCGCCGACACGATGGCCGGCACCAACGCGAGCCACTGTTCCGCGGGCACACTCTCCAGCGGGACACCGTATACGCGGGTCGAGATGGCGTAGTAACCATCCGGGGCCGCGCCAATCTCGATGACTTCAGGAATCGGCAAAGCCGCGTTGGCGTAGCGGTAGGCCAGTTGGTCCTTCTGAAAGTCACTCACGTACTTTCCAAAGCGGATCACAAGATCCTGTCCGTCGCACATGAAGCCAAAACACTGCGACCAGGCTCCCTCGCCAAGACGGACGATGTCCGAGGGTTCAGTACCCAGGTGACGGGTAAGGAAGGCTTGCGCTTGTAGGATATCGACAGTGTGTTGTTGATCTATGCTCATTTCCAAATCGGTCCTTCTATCGCCA
>SLDA01000562.1 GCA_007125545.1 Thermoflexales bacterium
ATCTCCCATCTGCCCTTTTTGCGGTGGTTCGGTCTTAAGGAGCAGCGATGAATCGCGTCTCGGATGCTAGTTGTTTACAGTTCTCGCAAGGTGCGCCTCAAGTAGGGAAGTAGCGCGTGCGCCTTGCCTGCACCAATGGCGACGCACGCCATAGGGGCATCAGCGACGTACACGGGAACTCCCGTTTCCTGGGTCAGGAGTTGGTCGAGGTTGCGCAGTAGGGACCCGCCGCCGATCATCGTCATGCCGCGGTCGATAATGTCGGAGGCCAACTCCGGAGGCGTGTGCTCCAGCACGGATTTGACCATATTGACGAAAAGCGTGAGCGGCTCTTCCAATGCCTCGACGATGTCATCGGAACTGATCTCGACAGCACGAGGCAGACCGGTGACCTGGTCGCGTCCCTGGACCTCCATACGCAGTGTTGACTCGAGGGTGAGTGCCGCTCCGATTCGGATCTTGGCCTCCTCCGCACTGGATTGTCCAATCATCAGGTTGTACTTACGACGCACGAAACTGATGATAGCATCGTCCATATGAACGCCCCCCTCCCGAATTGCCGAGGAGGTGACCACACCGTAGACGGAGAGCACCGCTGCCTGGCTGGCGCCTCCGCCCAAGTCGATGACCATATGCCCGCCGGGAGTGTGGATCGGCAGTCCAGCTCCGATGGCGCCCGCAATCGGCTCGGGGACACGGTATGCTTGGCTGGCCCCAGCTTCGAGGGCCGCCTCTTGCACAGCGCGACGCTCCACTTGGGTCGCGCCGAAGGGCACTGTGACGCAGACCTTCGGTTTGAGCAAGCGGAATCGTTTGCCGATGGCACGGTTCATAAAATAGAAGAGCATTTCCCGGGTGACCCGGTAGTCGGCGATAACGCCGGCGCGGAGCGGGCGGCGAACGATGATTGTCTCAGGGGCTCGACCCATCATAGCTCGAGCTTCCTCACCGACCGCCACGACCTCACCGGTGTCCATCTGCTGGGCGACCACGGAGGGCTCCTGAAGTACGATCCCCCGTCCCCGGACATACACAAGGACGTTTACGGTGCCGAGATCGATGCCCAGTTCTTCAGCGATTGGCATTCAGGCTCCACTTCTGTAGGATCTGGTATTGTGGCAAGACATAACAGCGTGATAATACACGAAAACCGAGCTTTGTCCAACTTTTGCCTGCCGCGACGTCAGACCACCTTCGGGGAATGCCGACCACACCTGGATTGTAGAGAAAAAACCTGTGTGACCAAGAGAAACTGTGGTATACTAGCTCCAGCGCGGGACCGGGCGGCGTTGTTTTGCTGTGTCCCCTGGTATCTGGGCACCCCTTCTGGTTGCCATTCATCAACCATGGCTGAGGAGCATGATTTGTCGGAGCAAGGATTTGTCGTCCGGGTTGTAGGTGTTGTGATCGATGCGACGTTTTCCTCGGGCGATTTACCAGGTATTTACAATGCGCTACGGGTGCGTCGTGACGATAGGCCGGATCTCATCCTGGAAGTCCAGGAGCACATCGATCCCTACACTGTGCGCGCCATCGCGATGGACAACACGGCGGGGCTACGCCGTGGGATGGTGGTGACCGATACCGGTGGACCGATTACGGTTCCAGTGGGCTCCTCCACACTTGGTCGGATGTTCAACGTGGTCGGCGAACCCATCGACGGCGGACCCTCGATCGATGCGGAACGCCATCCGATTCACGTCGATTCCCCTCATATGCGCGAACAGCGCGTCGCCGATGAACCGTTTATTACGGGTATCAAGGCAATCGATTTGCTGACGCCCTATCCGCGAGGTGGCAAGGTTGGGCTCTTTGGGGGCGCGGGCGTCGGCAAGACCATCTTGATGATTGAGCTGATGGGCAATACGATTCGCGATCATTCCGGCATCGCGCTCTTTGCCGGGGTGGGGGAGCGTAGTCGTGAGGGCAATGACCTATGGCTGGAGCTTCAGGAGAGCGGTGTCCTTCCGAACACCGTCCTCGTCTTCGGGCAGATGAACGAGCCGCCCGGAGCACGGCTGCGCGTGCCTTTTTCGGCGCTCACGATCGCCGAATATTTCCGCGACACCGAGCGACGCCAGGTCTTGCTCTTCATTGATAACGTGTTCCGCTATATCCAGGCAGGCTCCGAGGTTTCTGCGCTGTTGGGTCGTCTTCCCAGTGAGGTGGGTTACCAGCCTACGTTGCAGAGCGAGATGGGCGAGCTTCAGGAGCGCATCACCACCACGAGCAGGGGAAGTGTGACGTCGATCCAGGCCGTCTACATCCCCGCGGACGATCTGACCGACCCGGCGGTGGTTGCCACCTTCGCCCACCTGGATGCTACAACCGTGCTCTCGCGTGATCAGGTGAGCCGCGGCCTCTATCCGGCTATCGATCCTCTTGACTCACGTAGTTCGCTGCTGACCCCCGAGGGTGTGGGTCAGAGGCACTACGACATCGCGATGGAGGTGCGCGAGCTGTTGGCCCGATATGAGGAGCTTCAGGATGTGATCGCGATTCTCGGGATCGAGGAGCTGAGTGAAGAGGATCGGATCGCGGTACATCGTGCACGGCGGTTGCAGCGTTTTCTCACCCAGCCGCTCATCGTCGCAGAAGCTTTCACCGGGCAGCCGGGCGCCGCTGTCCCTCTCGAGGAGACGCTGCGCGGCTTCCGCGAGATCTTGGACGGTCAGCACGATGCGTACCCTGAGCAGGCGTTCTATATGGTCGGCACGATCGAGGACGTGAAACAGCGGGCTGCCTCACTGGCTCCGGAAGAGGTCTGACCGTGGATGACATCCTGTACCTAACGGTACTCACGCCGGACCGGGTGCTCCTGCAGGTCGACAGAGCGAGTAAAGTCCGGCTCAGATTGGCGGATCAGGTCTGGCTGAGCATTTATGGCAACCACGCGCCGCTGCTTGCCGAGACCGCTCCCGGGCCCGTTCAATATGAGACGCCGGCCGAGGCAGGAGAGATCGAAGTCGGTGCGGGTATTCTCTGGGTTTCGGAGAACCGGGTTGAGGTTCTGACGAGTGGGCTAACTGCGCCGGAGCCGGCGGACGATCACCCCGCTGAAGACCAGACTTTCGAGCGACTGGCACGTGAGTTGGTCGCCACGCTGACGCAGGAGTCGCAGCGGGCTGAATCTGAGGGATCTGAGTCCTGATGAACCTGTACCTGATTCTCTGGTTTCTGGGCGGTGGCGTAGTTAGCTTACTGAATATACTACTGCTGGTGAGTAGTGTACGTCGGATGAGTCCCGATACGAGGGTCCGCTCGGTTTTTCTCGTGCTGAGTGGGTTTTTGCTTAGATATGTGCTGGTCACAGGGGTGCTGGCTTTGGCGGTGCTTCAGGGGCTTGGGCCACTGTTTGCTAGCGGTGCCGGTTTTCTCGCCGCGCGCTGGATCGGGGTCTTTGCAGTCACCACGGGTTGCACCTCTTGGCCGGCGTTAAAGCTCTGGTGGGGCTAGGATTGGAGACTGGGTAATGGAAGAAGTCTTTCCGTTTGTGTTATTCTACATGTTCGGAGTCCCCGTGCGCAACACGGTGGCCGCGACCTGGGTCACAATGCTGATCATCATCGGAATTGTCTTGCTGCTGCGGCGCAAACTACCGATGTTGTTGGTGATGGTGGTCGAGTTCTTGCGTGCGCAGATTTCCGCCGTCGTGGATGGTCAGAATCCCGATCCTTACATCCCGTTCCTGGGCACGCTGCTGATTTTCCTGCTTATCGCCAACAATATTGGCATCGTGCCGATGCTCGTGACCCCGACTCTGGACATCAACACCCCCTTGGCGGCTGCCATTCTCGTCTTCTTCGCCGTCCATATCTTCGGTTTCCAACAAAAGGGCGTCGTGGGATATCTCAAGGAGCAGGCTACACCGATGATTGTCCTGGACGTCATCGGACAGTTCAGCCGCACCCTTTCGCTCTCCCTGCGTCTCTTCGGCAACATCCTGGCTACGGAGATGATCGTAGCCGTCATTTACCGGCTGGTGGGACCGATCGCGCCCCTGCCCATGATCGTGCTGGGGCTTGTGACCGGCATCTTGCAGGCTTACATTTTTATGGTTTTGGCAATCGCTGCGATTGCAGCCGCGGTACGACTTCGTCCCGCTGCATAGGCAACATAGGATTAACCTAACACTGTTCTGAAGGAGTGTGCACATGGCGGACATGGATCCGGGTACTCTGATTACGTTTGTTACCATTATTGTGGCGGGAATCGGCATGGTCTTGGGGGCGCTGGTGCCGGCGATCGTCGAGGGACGCACTGCGTTACGGGCGCTGGATGGTATGGTACGCCAACCGGAAATCGCCGACGATCTGCGTAACACAATGATCGTAGCTATCGCGCTGCTGGAGACGACAGCGATTTACGTGTTGTTGGTTATGCTCATTCTGCTATTTGCCAACCCTCTACTTGATCGATTCTTTCCGGTTGGCTAAAGCTGGCAGACAAGGACGTACGCAATGCTTGAACTTGATCTAGCAACGGTTCTATGGCAGGCCGTCAACTTTATTATCTTGATGGTCGCGCTTTATTATCTCCTCTTCAAACCCGTGATGAAGCAGATTCGCGAGCAAGCTGAGGAACGGCAAGCCCAGATGCGCGAACTCGGCGAAGACCGTGAGAGGGTCGCTGACTTGCGCGCCGAGCTTGAGGCACGTTTGGCGTCGGCTGAAGAGGAGGCAGAGGCCGTTGTTGCCCGAGCTGAAGATCAAGGGGAGCTCGCGCGCGCCGCCCTGGTTCGGGAAGCACAATCCGAGGTTGAGCGGATTTTGACCGAAGCCCAGACCGATGCCTACCGGCTCAGACGCCAAACGGTCCGGGAGTATCACGACGAACTGCTTGAGGCAGTTTTGGACGTTACGGGTCTCGTCATCGGTCGAATTGCACCAGAGGATTTACACGCGACGATGGTCCAGCAACTGTGCGACAGTGTCTGGGAACTCGGACAGAGCGATATGCGCCGGGTCGAGCTATTGAGGCGGTCGTTGGGTGAGCGTACGCCTACGGTGGTGGCCCGGACGGCGCAAACGCTCGATCCGGAGCAGCAAGCGCTTATCGTTCGAACCTTCTCGGCTCTCGCCGATCGTAACGTCAATATCGATCTTCAGGTCGAACCCGAGCTCGGTCTGGGACTGCAGGTTCGGTTGGGGGATCTGGTGATGGACAACACGGTTGCGGGTCGCCTGGAAGAGCTGCAGGAAAGCGTGGTCAAGGCACTGGAGGATCGAATCTCGAATGAGTGAGAACCGACAGGGCAGACCGGATGTCGTGAGACTGCTCCGGCTGCTGCGCGAACGCGCTGAGAGCGGTGAAGAACCCCTGCAAATACGTGACGCCGGTGATGTCGACGTAGTACGTCGTATCAGCGATGAGGTCGCGACACTCACCGGCATCGAGCAAGTCAAACCTCGTGTGCGAGATCTGGTCGCTGACCTTGTGGCCCGCATTGATACTATCAGTCCCGACGTGCGGATGCGGGAGGTTGGGACGGTGCAGCGGGTGGGGAGTGGGGTGGTACAGCTCTCGGGGTTGCCACAAGCGGGCACTAATGAGATCGTGATCTTTCCTACCGGGGTGCGCGGCTTGGTTCTCAACCTGGAGCACGATACGCTGGACGTGATCTTGCTGGGGACGAATGAGGGTATCCAGGGCGGCGACCTTGTTACCTCTACCGGAGAGCGTCTGCGCATTCCGGTCGGCAACGCACTGCTCGGGCGGATCGTCGATCCGCTGGCGACGGATCTGGATGATCGTGGATCCATCGAGGGAACGGAAGCCTGGTACTTCGAGCGCGAAGCTCCCACCGTCGTGGCGCGTACGCCGGTAGTGGATCCGTTGCTGACCGGTTGGAAGATGATCGACGCGTTGGTTCCGATCGGGCGTGGGCAGCGAGAGCTGATCCTGGGAGATCGCCAGACAGGCAAGACGACGCTTGTTGTTGACACCATCCTCAACCAGAAGAATCAGGGCGTCGTCTGCTTCTACGTGGCGATTGGTCAGAAGAAGTCTTCGACGCTCGCGGTCATCGAGACACTGCGCGAGCACGACGCGATGGCGTATACCACGGTCGTGGTCGCCGGGGCTGACGATCCACCGGCGTTGCGCTACCTGGCCCCTTACGCAGCCTGCTCGATGGCGGAGTTCTTTATGGAAGAGGGTCGGGATGTTCTGATCGTGTACGACGATCTGACGAAGCACGCGGACGCCTACCGCGAACTCAGCCTGTTGCTGCGGCGTCCTCCGGGACGGGAGGCCTATCCGGGCGACGTTTTCTATCTCCATTCGCGCCTCCTGGAGCGCGCGAGCAAGCTGAACGAAGACGCCGGTGGGGGATCATTGACCGCGCTGCCGATCGCCGAAACACAGCAGGGCAATCTCGCGGCCTACATTCCAACCAACCTTATCTCGATCACCGATGGTCAGATTATCCTCGACACTGAGCTCTTCAACCAGGGTGTCAAGCCGGCGATCGATGCGGGACGATCGGTCTCGCGGGTGGGCGGGGCAGCCCAGGTGCCGGCGATGCGCCGGTTGTCCTCCAATCTACGCTTGGAGATGGCTCAGTATGAGGAGGTGCGCCGGTTCGCACGGTTTGGCACCGAGGTGGATGAGACGACCCGGCAACAAATCCGCCGTGGAGAACGCTGGCAGCGGTTGTTGACGCAACCACCCCACCAGCCGTTGGCTCTTGGCGATCAGATCGTGCTACTGCGTGCTGCGAGCGAGGGCTATCTGGATGATATTCCCATGCAGGACGTTCGCACCTTTGAGCGTGAATTCTTGGCTCACTTCCGGACGGCACACCCACTGATTGCTTCCCATGTCGACCGGACGGGCGAGGTTTCGGAAGACTTCGAAGTGATCTTCCGCGATGCAATCACAGCCTTCCGTAGCGGATGGTTTCGGGAGAGAAGCCGATGACGAAGAAGATGGTAATGGCGGTGGTATCGCGAGATCAGGCCGATAAGGTGTTAGAGGCGTTGATCAAAGCCGGTTACGGTGCTACGTTTACTGAGAGTCGTGGCGGGATGCTGCGTCAGGCACAGAGTATGATCTTCATTGCTGTGGACGGCGAGAGGGTTGAGGATGTCGTCACTATGGTTCAGCGGACTTGCCACACCGTTGTCGAGGTGCAAGAGCAGCAACCATCTGCGCTGGGCCTGTCCCGCACCGATCGACCGGTCACGATCACCGAGGTTGGATATGCGGTGATCTTTGTTTGGGACTTGGAGCGATTTGAGACCCTCTAGGCAGCGACTATGGGTTACCAGCTAGAGAAGGCGCAGAGCCGGCTGACAAATATCGGCAAGGTCAAGCCGATTCTGGGCGCGTTGCGCACCATCTCGCTCGGGAGTTGGCAGATGGCGCGAAACCGGCGCGCGGGACTCGTCCGCTACTCCGAGCGTCTGCTGAAGCTTCTCCCGATCGTCGTTCCCCGCGTGGTGGGGAAGTCACGAACCTACCGGCTGCGGAAATCGGAACCCCCGGCAGAGGAGAAGGTTGGTCATGTCTCGATCTTGATCATCGGAAGCGAGCGTGGGCTAGTAGGCCGCTATAACAAGGCCCTGATCGAGCAACTGCGAGTGCACCGCAGAGACATGGATCAGGACGTGGAGGTCAGGTTGATGGCGCTCGGATCGCGGCTGATCCGTGATCTGAAGGCCGACGGTTTTGAGCCGGATTGGACCCACGGGCTTTCGATCACAGCACTCCCCTCTTACCAGCTAGCCTACGGGCTGGTCAGCGAGTGGCTACGACAGTATGAGGCCCACGAGCTGGATACTGTGGTTGTCATCTATAATGCGGACGCCGGAGCGGGCAGCTACCAACCTTCAGTCACTCGCCTGATACCTCCGGATCTTCCGGGGCAGGCCACTGCCTCTGCGGCGGAAGGCATGGAAGCAAGAAGCGACGCCGCGGATGTCATTGTTGATACGGATCCCGTTCAGCTCTATATACGGATTGTGGAGCAGTGGACGGCGATCGCGGCCTACCGTCTTCTGCTTGAGGCTGCTGTGACGGAGCATTCGGCCCGCTTCCAACTGATGGAGTCTGCAACACAGAACGCGGATGACCTGATCGAGGAACTGATGCTGACCGTCCAGTCTGCGCGGCGGCAGGCCATTACGCAGCAGATGCAGGAGTTGGCGGCAGGTTCGGGTCTCCTCGATGATACGTCGAACGTGTAATTGAAGATTCATAGGGGCGAGGGGCGATCGTATGAGGCAGCTTTGGGCGCCGTGGCGTATGTCCTATTTACAGGGAGAACCCCCGAGTATGGATAGTTGCGTATTTTGTGAGAAGGTTGACGCGGATGATGGGGAGCAGCACGTCCTCTATCGCGGCGAGCACTGTTTTGTCGTGCTCAACCGGTATCCGTACAGCAATGGCCATATGATGGTGGTGCCCTACGCTCACGTCAGCAAGCTGGTAGAGCTCGACGATGCCGCGATGTTGGAGCTGCTTCAACTGGCCCAGCACGCTGAGCGCATTCTCCGTGAAACGCAGGGGCCCCAGGGCTTCAATCTGGGCATTAATGAGGGAAGCGCTGCCGGCGCCGGTATCGAGGAGCACCTGCATCTTCACGTCGTGCCACGCTGGGCAGGAGATGCCAACTATATGACGGTGATCGGCGAGACCCGGGTTATTCCTCAGATGCTGTGCGAGACCTACGTTATGCTACGTCCGTGGTTTGATCGCATTGAGCTTGGCGGCTAGTCGCTCTGCTTGCGGAGATAGCTGACGGCTTGGGTGAGCCCGAGGGCGAGCACAAAGCCCAGTATCAAGATCGCCCCCACGCCATAGTCTACGCGCATAAGCAGTCCCATACCGCCCAGGACAAGTCCTACGCCGACGGTGCCAAATAGGAGCCGTAGATGCGCCCACAAGAGCGACGATTCCTCCTCAATCCGTCCCACCTGTGCCAGCCGCTCTCCGTAGTGATGCAGATCCCACGCAATTAGGGCTGCAGCAAGGGTCAGCAGGCCGAATAGGGCCGGCATACCCTGCAGGAGCCCACCGCCGCCGACCAGGGCGAAGCCGGCAAAGGTGGGCCCGGCGAACCGCGTGCGCCAGCCCGTTGTTGCAACGGCGAGGGCCAGCGTCGTAAAAGCGAGACTGAGAACCATCTCGATCCAGAACTCGCGTAGTCCCAAGCCGACAACAGCGGAGATACCCGCAACCGCGATCGCGGCATAGACCATTCGCTGGAGCTGTGAAGCACGGAACGTCGGTTGGGGCATAGCGGCTACCTCCTGCACATTTCCATGTTTATAGGCGCCGGGGCTGCTGGGCAGTCTTGATGAGCCCCGCGCGAACGGTGGAATCCAGGGCCTGGTCGATGCGCCAACTGATGACCTGGATACCTACCCGCTCCAGTTGGCGTATCCAGAGCGCGCGTTCGACTCGAGCGAGACGCACGGCCAGGTCGCGTGCCGGACCTGCCTCGACGAGTTCTTCTTCAAAGTCGATAGGATCCGGGCTGATGACCAGCACCTGGTATCCTCGCGCGCGCAGGCGGCTGAGCACAGCCGGGTCATCCTCGCATAGGGGACTCACCAACACAATTTGCGACTTGGCGGCGAAGAAGCGGGTCGGCAGGTAATCCAGGCTGTCGAAGACCAGGCTGTCGCCAACGCGGGCATCGGCCAGTGCGCGGAAAATCGACTGCCGCTGCAACTTGCCATACCCGGGAAACGTGCGCTCGAGGCCACGTCCGTAGATAAGCAGGCCCACGTGGTTTCCGTCCGCCAGGAAGGTCTCTGCAAGGCCTGCGGTTGCCCGGACGGAGTGCTCGAAGAGCGACCGGCTGCCGGCGATGATATTGGTCCGCTCGCGGGCGTCGAGGATCAGCCCGACGTCGGCGATCCGCTCGCGCTCGTACTCGTTGGTGTAGAGTTCGCGCGGATGACGGGCACTTATCCGCCAGTTGATCCAGCGTAGCGGGTCGCCGGGCTCATACGAGCGTACGCCGTAGAAGTCGGTTCCCGAGCCGCCCTGGCGTGCCAGGATGGGGCCGGCAAATCCCCGGGTGCGAAGGGGGCGTATGGCGATGCTGCGTAGTTTGGGCGATCGTGGAAGGACGGAGAGTCGGGTGGTGATATCGTACTCCTGTTTTCGCCGGAAGAGACCAAAGTGCTCGTGGGCAACAACGGAAGGACCGCTGAAGCGGTAGACGCTCCTGGGCCCATTTATCTTGTACACAAGCTTGCAGGTCGCTCCAGGAGCCAGCTGGACGATGACGCTGGTGTCGCCGTCGACCTCCAGGTGGGAGGGTACGCGTTCACGAATCACGAGCTCGTCCAGATGATCGCCCCGGTTCTCGACAGTCAATGTGACGGTGACCGGCGTTTCGGGCAGCACGTACTGGCGATCCAGGTCCCGTGTGATCCGCAGATCCAGGGGGCGTGGCTGGTGTACCAGCACTATGCCCACGTAGAGAACGAGCGGCAATGCCGCGGCGAGCAGAGCCGCGTTGAGAGACGCGAGCCCGGCAAGGATCAGGCTGTAGATCACGATGCCGATCAGCAGGCTTCGCTTGACGCTCACCGGGTTGCACCCTCCAGGACAGGCACAGCAACCATACGCACCACCTCGCTGACGATCTCGTCCGCAGCGCGCCGGTCCGTCCATAGATCCGGCTCGAGAATGAGCCTATGGGTGAGCGCCGCGTGGGCGAAGCGCTTGACGTCGTCGGGCACGACATAGTCGCGCCCATCCATCGCGGCCCAGGTGCGGGCCAGCTTGAGGAGGGCGAGAGCGCCACGGGGGCTGGCGCCCACCGCGACGTGACGATGCCGGCGGGTGGCACGGTTGATCTCGACCATATAGCGCTCGACGTCCCGGTCGACGTGCACATCCTCGATGGCATCGCGCATCGCCAAGACTCCGGCAGCATTGGTGACCGAGTTTAGTGAGAAGGGGTCGCGCCGGCGTTCGCGGCGGCGGCGAAGGATCTCTTGCTCCTCTTCGTCGGAAGGGTAGCCAATCGCGAGCTTGACCATGAACCGGTCAAGCTGCGCCTCGGGGAGGGGGAAAGTGCCCTCATACTCGATGGGGTTCTGCGTCGCGATGACGATGAACGGGTCGGGCAAGCGGATGGTTTCTCCCTCAAGGGTTACCTGGTACTCTTGCATGGCCTCCAGGAGGGCCGACTGTGTCTTGGGAGAGGCGCGGTTGATCTCGTCGGCGAGGATGATATTGGCGAAGATCGGTCCCTCGCGCAGTTCAAAGGCTCCCTCGGCGCGATCGTAGACGTAGCCCCCGGTGATGTCACTGGGTAGAAGGTCGGGGGTGAACTGGATACGCTTGAAGCTGAGTCCCAGGGCGGTGGCGAAGCTATTGGCTATCAGTGTCTTGGCAAGGCCCGGAAAGTCTTCCAGCAGCACGTGCCCTCCGGTTGAGAGACACGCATCCAGAATCATCTTCAGGACCTCGGTTTTCCCCACCACGGCGCGCTCAACCTCATCAATGATGCGCTGCGATGTGGCTGTGACGTCATTGACAGTGAAGCGCTTGCCTTCTGGTATCTGTCCACTATTCATCCGCTTCCTCCCCCTCGATAAGTCTAAGTTGGCGCTCCAAGCTGTGGAGCGCAGGCTCAATTTCGCGAGCGACCTTCTTTAGCGTTTCCTCTCTCTTGGGTTTGCGCGTGAGGAGGGCCCTGAGCCAGTGAATAAATCCATACTTGACGGTGCTCCTGTCGCCGACCACCCGCTGGAGATAGGGCAGCATCTCCGGCTCAACGTTAAGCTCCTGAGTTTGGATGAGCCGTACCGTCTCGCGCACGGAGAGCCGTTCTTCGTGCGAGACCCAGCGCATCAGCACCTGTCCAAACTGGTGCTGGAACCGTTCCCGGGAGTAGGTCCCCTGCGAGACCAAGTTAATGCGCTCCGTCCAGCTCTGCACGTTTCCGCTCAACTGGCGCTCGCCCGAGGACGACTTCCGGACCGGGGCACGTTTTCGCCCCAGGCTTTTGATTGCGCGATGGACAAGGAAGATGAGCACGGCGGTCACGATCCACGATTGTGGCAGGGCATCCAGAATCACGCCGAAGAACCACGCGTAGTAACCCAGAGGCACAATAATCGCATCCCGCACAAAATCCTCGAGCAGGAACATGAGAGGCAGTGCGAGCGACGCCAGGATGCCGGCCATAATCAGAATGGCCTTCAGTTTCTCCGGTGCTAACCTAAGCTTCATAGTGACTCCACTGCTCGGGAAAATCGAGGGTAAAGGTTACGGCTCGCCGGCGTCAACGCTCATCATTTTGGGCATCGAAGCGCGGGCTTCGATACAGGCATCGACGATTGCCTGCAAGCTGGCAACCGCTTCTTGCTCATCGCTTGGGGTGGTCGGGCTGCTGCTGTAACGGGCTTTCTCGAAGAGACGGGTAAGCCGCACCACGGGTTTGTCCGGCAGCTTCGCGTTGATCAGGTAGTCGCTGAACTCGCGAGCCGTTACGGCGCGCTGACGGCGCACGCCCCGCTCCTCTTGCACGATGCGGCTCATCTCGGCATAGCAGCGCAATATGGTGTTGCGAAGATCCCCGCCTTGCCCGATCTCATCGATGGCTGTCTGCGCACGTCGCGCGATCTCGGCTAATGGCAGCTCCTCATCGGCCTGATGCTTGCGGATCTGGTTGATGATGAAAATGAGCGAGACGGCAATCACGAGTCCGATGCCCAAACTGGCGACCGACGCGAGCCATGACGGGATGGTCAGAGGGTCGAACTCCTCGTCCGTCAGAGGTTCTGCCGGCGCGCCCTCCTCTCCCCCCTGAAAGAGGCCATTGACGTCCGGCTCCTCGCCGTTCTGCTCCTGCATCTGATTCTGCATAAAGAGGCTGAAGAGGAGCAAGAGCAGGGCGATCTGCAGCAGGGCACGCAGGGCTCGTTTGCGCGCATCCGGATCCATCATAACCAGAATCAGGGAGATAGGAAACGCCACAAGTGCGATCAGGAAGAGCGCCCGGACAATGTCGACGATGACCTCCCCGCCCGGAGGTACGGCAGCCCCGGCACCCCCGCTGGGAATGCCACCAAACTCGCCGATCAGGAAGGCCCAGATGCTGCTAAAGGGCAGCCCGGGTTTTAACTCGATCTGCGAGATTCCGGAAATCAGCAGCAGCATGGCCACCAGGGCGCTTCCGAAGAGCACCAATCGCACGATTTGCCCGCGTGTCAGTTTCATCCGTCTCTGCTCGTATCCTGGAACTGGGGATCGACGCCCGTACTCCGAAGGGCGTTATTTCCCGATGAATATAGTGGCTCACGTTCTTCTGTCAAGTTGACCTCGTCAGACAAGATATCCTCTTCCGGTCAAGCAACATCGCCCGGCACGGCAGCTTTCTCTGAAACGGCAGTTTCTTCCATCCCGTGAAGGGGCGCGGCCTCGAGCCGGAACCCATACCAGTGAGCGGCAGCGACCGGTTCTGCGTAGCCGAGTAGCGTGCGAGCCATCTCGCGCATCCCGGCGGGAGATCCGGATGTGTAGAGCAGGTGGCTCCCCGGACTATCGCACGCATTCA
>SLDA01000325.1 GCA_007125545.1 Thermoflexales bacterium
AAGAGTTGCGGTCCGGTGCCGCGCGTGGGACACCGCAACCCGGTCGCCGTCGATTGGGGCCACGGAGTGATCAACGCAATTGGGTTGACCAATCCGGGCGTTGAGGAGGAAGCAGCGTTGTTGGTGGAGGCGCGCAGGCGCCTCCACCCTCTTGGCGTGCCCTTGATCGCGAGTATCTTCGGTGGGACGGTTGAGGACTTCGCGTATGTGGCGCGGACCGTGCAGGCTGCGGCTCCAGATATGATCGAGGTCAACATCTCCTGTCCGAATGTTGCCGATGACTTCGGTACGCCTTTTGCAGCGACGTGCGATGCGGCAGCGAGCGTCACAGCGGCGGTCAAAGAAGTCGCCGGTGGTATTCCCATCAGCGTGAAGCTGGCGCCCAACGTGGCAAGTATCGCGCGAATCGCCCTGGCGGTAGTAGAGGCAGGGGCTGATGCCATCACGGCGATCAACACGATGCCGGGAATGGTGATCGATGCGGATGCCGGCTGCCCGGTGCTTTCGAACCGCACCGGCGGGATTTCTGGACCCGCTCTGAAACCGATTGCACTGCGGTGCGTCGCCGAGATCGCCCAAGCCGTGGATGTGCCGATCATCGGTACGGGTGGTGTGACCACGGGTCGCGATGCCGCCGAGATGCTGATGGCTGGCGCGACGGTCGTGGGCGTGGGGTCGGCAGTCTGGTACCGGGGCGTTGGAGCTCTGGATGAGATCGTGTTGGAGCTTGACGCCTTCCTCGCAGACCGGGGTTACAGCTCGATTGCCGACATTCAGGGCGCGATTCACCGCACTCCGGCGGAATAGGACAACGAGATATGCACGAAACATACACGCTTACAGAGGTGCGGGTCGATAACTACCGCACCAAGACGTTGATTTTCGACCGGCAGATGCTTGTACAGCCCGGGCAGTTTGTGATGGTATGGTTGCCGGAGATCGATGAGAAGCCATACAGCGTCGCTGGCGGTGATCCGCTGGCGTTAACAGTCGTGGCCGTCGGCCCCTTCAGCGAGCAGCTTCACCGTTTGCAGGTTGGGGATCGCGTATGGATCCGCGGGCCCTTTGGACATGGCTTTCGTTTGCCGGACTCCGAGTCTTCCCGCCGCTTGCTACTAGTCGGGGGCGGATATGGTGTCGCGCCGCTGCACTTCCTTGCTCGCAAGGCGATAGCTGCTGGGCACAGGGTGGAAATCTGCATTGGAGCACGCACGGAGCAGGATATCCTGCTCTCAGACGAATTTGTGCGGGAGGGTGTCGCTGTGCGAGTAGCAACTGAGGATGGCTCTCGTGGTGCGACAGGGCTGATCACCCCGGTTGTCGATGAGGCGATACACGCAGAAACGCCGGATGCTGTCTACGGGTGTGGCCCGAATCCAATGCTATCGGCGGTCGCCGTGCTTAGTGAAGCTCACGGTCTGCCCTACCAGCTTTCTTGGGAGGCGCATATGCGTTGTGGTATAGGACTCTGTGGCGCTTGCGAGGTCCACGAGCTGGAGGCGGAGGGTTGGTTGGCCTGCCTCGATGGTCCGGTGGCGTCCAGTTCGATAGCTTAAGTCAACAATTGCTGCTGGGGCGGTCTGTGATAGACTCCACGCATTGGGAAGCTCACGATCCCGGGGAGCGTATGACAGAATCCGCCAATGCTAGACCCGCCTCAAAATCGCCGGTTCGCTTGCTGCGAACCAAACTGTTCGTGCCACAGGTCCATCCCGAGTTGGTGGCGCGCCCGCGGCTTTTTAGCCTGCTGGATGAAAGCCGGACACAGAAGCTGACTCTGGTCGCGGCGCCAGCCGGCTTTGGGAAAACGACGCTGCTCAGCGCTTGGATTGCTGAGCGCGACGTGGATGTGGGATGGGTATCGTTGGATGAACGTGATAGTGATCCTACCCGTTTCTGGACCTATGCTATTGCAGCTTTACAGACGATTTGGCCGAGCGTAGGGGCCGTCTCTTCAGCGATGCTACAGTCGTCTCAAGCCCCGCCCATCGAAGGAGTATTGACTGAGCTTCTTAACGAGGTGGCGGGCCAGGAAGGATCGGCTCTCCTCATCCTGGATGACTACCACGTGATCGCTGAAGCCGGGATCCACCGGGGAATGAGCTTTCTCCTCAGCCATCTCCCCCCGCAGCTGTCCATCATCCTCTTGAGTCGCGAGGATCCACCGCTCTCCCTTGCTGTGCTCCGTGCGCGACGGCAGCTTCTTGAGATTCGGGCACCCGAGCTGCGGTTTACATCCGCGGAAGCCCATATCTTCTTCAGCCGCGCGATGGGGCTGGAGCTCCGCGGGCAGGATTTGGCGGCTCTGGAAACTGTCACCGAGGGGTGGGCTGCGGGCTTGCAGTTGGCCGCGCTCTCGCTGCAAGAGTTCGAGGACGTGGGTGCCTTTGTGACCTCCTTCTCCGGCAGCCATCGTTACGTTTTCGATTATCTCGCGTACGAGATTCTGAATCGGCAGCCGCCCGATGTCTATGAGTTTCTGTTGAAGACCAGTCTGCTCACGCGTATGAGCGGCGAGCTCTGCGATGCGGTCGTGAGTCGGGAGCGAAGCCGGGCCATATTGGAGCGGCTGGATAGTACCAATCTATTCATTGTGCCGCTCGATCCGGAGCGGCGTTGGTACCGCTATCATCACCTATTTGCCGGCTTCCTGCGCGCTCGTCTCACCGCCGAGACTACGCCTACCGAACTTGCGGATCTGCATAGACGGGCCGGCGACTGGTATGCCGCTCACGATGCCTTGCCCGATGCTATCGAGCATGCGCTGGCGTCCGGCGACTTCGCACACGCTATGGCGTTGATCAAGTCAGAGGTCTACGACATGTTCAGCCGCAGTGAACTCCGGACACTGCTGGCTTGGGTCTCTGAGCTGCCCCAAGAATTGCTCCGCGAGGATCACCTTCTTTCTATGGCAGCGGCTTGGGCTGCCCTGGCGATGGGCCGGATGGACGAATTGGAACGCCGTCTCGACGACGTGGAGCGCTCAATCGATGCCCGTCCGGATGGATCCCCGGAATCATTCGCACGTGAGCCCGAGACTAGAGGCGCGTTGGGCGAAATTGCCTGCCTGCGAGCTTCGCTGGCGTTCAACACCATGGATTTTGCCAGAGTCCGGGAACTGTCTGATCTGGCGCGATCCTATCTGGGTGCCGGATCGGTGGACAATGCCGTGGACATGCCGGGCGGACTCTTCAATGACCGCCACTCGCTGCTGGGGGTCGCGGCTTTCAACCTGGCGATCGCTCAGATGTATAACGGTGAAACGCAAGCCGCCCTCCAGACCTTCGACGAGGCCATTCACCTCATCCGCGCAGACGAGAATCTGCATCTCCTGCCAATGTGTATCAGCTACTTGGCGCAACTCCAGGTCCAGCAGGGTCAGCTACGAGCCGCTGCGCAGTCCTATAGGGAGGCCGTGCGCGAGATCCGAGGAGGGCACGTGCGCTCCCCGCTCTCCGGGGGTGTATATACCGGACTTGGCTGGGTTCACTATGAGTGGAATGAGCTTGATCGTGCCGCCGATCTGCTGCAGCAGGGTATAGATCTGGGGACGCAATGGTCGCATTGGGAGATCCTTCTTTCAGGATATGCGGGCCTTGCCCATATCGATGCAGCAAGAGGTGCTCCTGTAGGTGCCGAAGGTCGGCTGCAGGAGCTTGCCGGCATTCTCGAACGTATGAACCTGCAGTGGGCACAGCCGGGCGTGGAGGCACATCGGGCGTTGCTGGCAGTGCGGCAGGGCGATGTAGCGACCGCCCGTG
>SLDA01000233.1 GCA_007125545.1 Thermoflexales bacterium
CGTTGTTGTAACGACACCTTCGTGACTCGCCTCATTTCCACTAGGATGCTATCATTCTCTACAAGTGCTGTCCCATGGCAAGCTCCATTTTTCAGCAGAGTCCGTCCCGTCCGCTCTTCTCCGGCCCGCCAACCGCGCTTGCCCAACACCTACCGCCTACTGCGCCAAGATCTCCGCGGGCACCTGCAGATCGCCGTGAGCCGCGTACAGTCCCCTGATGGCATTCAAGCACCCGCCATCCGCGGCGATCTCCGCCACCTCATCCAGGAGAGCCAGGTCCTCGCCCGTGACATCCGTATCGGGTATGCCCACGAGCCGCCAGGCATCCCACGTCTGATTCTGCTCCACACGCACGAGGTAGGGCACCGTCTCCACCTTGTTGAGAGACGCGAAGTCTCGCAACAGCTGTCCGCGCGCGAACCATGGTCCGTACAGGGTCTCAAGGCCCAGTGGCGCGGGATCACAGGATATGCCGAACCGGTCTCCCCCAACGGAGCCGGATCGATACAGCTTCCAGGCCTCTCCGGCATTGATAAACCGGTTGCGAGCCACGTCCAGTGGGTCAATGTCCATTTTCAGCATGCTCTGCTGCAGCGGGTCGATCTGGGGGTCCACGAGCACCCAACGCCCCTGCGCACTGCTGTAGTACTCACACACCCAATGATCCTCATAGTATCCGGGCCATGCCAGATACGTCGCGAAGCCACATCGGCTGCGTGCGGGCACACCTTTCCGGCGCAGAATCGCACACAGCAGCGTCGCGAACTCGCGGCAGCAGCAGATGACGCGCTGCCCGGGCGCGCGCGGAATCGCCGGCGACCTTCCATCGAGTTCAATCGCCTTATCCAGCAGGTCCGCGGCAAACGCGATCTGAGTGTCGTAGAGCTGTTCCGGTCGCCTCAGCGTCTCGTAGCCGCTCAGCCAGCCGTCATGGATTAGCAAACCCTGCACCACCTGCGTGAGAGCACGAATATCGTCGGTGAGCCACGCCACGAACTCGGCGTGGCGACTGAGATCCGTCACCTCGCCGGCCTCGGCGTAATAATCGAGGAGCGCTTGGTTCATTTGGCTTCTCCTTCTACCCACCACCCATCAACTAACGGACTTGATCTGCTCGACCGTTTCGAGGAAGTTCAGCTGGAAACTGGGCACCGGGCGCTTCGTGGGCATAATCACGATCTGACCGCGCTCCACATCCACCTCGAGGTTCACATCATCTCCCTCCTTCAAATCCAGCGCCCTCATCATCTCGCCCGGCAGAGAGACAACAGTGCTGTTACCGCTGTGGAAGAGCTTACGCCTCACGTCAGCTCCTTTCGCAAGATAGGGGTAAGTACGTATCCAGTATAAGTCATTCACCACCCCCGTCAAAAGCAAAGTGAATCTCAGATGCCACCCACTGCGAGCACCCGCCCCTCCCCGTCCGTGTCTTCCGTGTTTTCCGTGGTTAAAACAACACCCCCACACCCACCGCTCACGCAACACCCTCCCCGTCCGTGTCTTCCGTGTTTTCCGTGGTTCAAAGACTTCCCTACCACCTTTGCGTCTCCTCTACCCTGGCGTATGATGGAGCCAAAGGAGGTGCAAACGATGAAACTTGGGATGATGGCACCTGGTGTAGGAAAGCTGATCACTGCCGGGGAGCTGCAGCCCCTCGGATTTGAAGCCGTACAGATGTTCTTTGGAGACGGGCCCGACGGCGACCAGCACGACCCGGCGCCCGACGCTATCGACGTGCTGCTGCACGCCGGGAACGTGGCCCTGGCGGCGATGACCCTGCACGTCGACCTGGTCGATGCCCGGGGGAAGGTCGCTGCCGATGTGGAACGGGCCATCCGCTGCGTTGATAAGACAGCAGCGCTGGACGGCCGCTTTGGCGATAACGAGACCCCGGTCCTGATCTGGCATCCCTCTGACTATCCGGAGGCGCCGGAGACCGACGACGACCGGGTCTTCCACGGGCTCTGCGAAGCATTGGATGCGGTCTGCGCAAGGGCACAACAGGTCGGCGTTCGGATCGCCGTAGAGATCACACGCGCGGGCAGCATCGGCGGAGCGGAGATGTTCCTGCGGGTCAAGGATGCCATTGCACAAGACACGTTGCGCGTCTGCATGGATGCCGCCAACTTCACACCCGACCGCACCCCCCTGGAGCGGGCTGTCAGGACGCTCGGCGCGGACACAATCATCGCCCACGGCAAAGACATGCGCTTTGACGAGTCCGGCTGCGTATCTGATTACGGACCCACCGGCACAGGCACGCTGGACTATGGAGCCTATATGCGCTATCTGCAAGCCTACTCGACGGCGCCCTACTTCGTGCTGGAGTACTACCGCACGCGCGAGCAATTGCTGACGGCCAGGGATATCGTGCGCCGGTCGATGCGCTAAAGGATACAA
Organism: Thermoflexales bacterium; assembly: GCA_007125545.1. Classification (GTDB taxonomy): domain Bacteria; phylum Chloroflexota; class Anaerolineae; order B4-G1; family SLSP01; genus PWVB01. The sequence continues at coordinate 2,401 of SLDA01000233.1, forward strand.
GAGAAAACGGCCGTCCGCTTGTCTCCAAAATACCCGACGGAACCGGTTGGAGATAACAGAAATGGTGGTACTCTACAAGTTGAGCACAATACTGTTGACGTGATGAGGAGGTTACGATGTGCGCATTATGTTCCGCGGTTCCCACCGTCTTGACGCTGGGTGTGGTGGCTGAGAACAAGCAACGGCAAGCTTACAAGGCTGCGATGGAAGAGGGAGTCCCTGCGCCGCGCAAGCGACCCTTTCTGGTACTGGCGATAGCAGGCGCCTTCGGAATATTGGTGACTTCCGTCTTCTACCACACCCAACTAAACGGCATCTAGGTGCGGAAAGGCATCCTACTGTGAACACCGCCTGTCTCTTCTGCCCTCCTACCCTTTGCGTGGACCACATCGTGTTGGAGAATGACGCCTGCTACTTCCTGCAAGAGGCGCAGGCAATCCTTATCGGCTCGGGCCTGATCATCCCCAAGGCTCACCGCGAGACGGTCTTTGACCTCACAGAAACGGAGTGGGTCGCGACCTTCGCGCTGCTGCGAGAGGTGAAGCACCTACTCGACCGGGTATACGCGCCGCAAGGATACAACGTCGGATGGAACGCCGGCAGCGTTGGGGGACAGGAGCTCTTTCATGCCCACTTACACGTGATCCCGCGGTACGCCGACGAACCCTATGCCGGGAAGGGCATCCGGTACTGGTTGAAACAAGAAGCAAACCGGCGGAAGGGGTAGTCGAGCACCTCCCGTCCGCTATTGCCGGGTGACCATCGGCAGGTAGACGTGCCAGAGCTGGTCCACGACACGCACCCACCCCGACACCGATGATTCCTCCCCGGAGGCGCCTACCGTAAGCGTGACGGTATAAGCACCCAGATCCGCGTAAGTGTGAGTGGGATTCTGGAGTGAGCTCGTAGCACCGTCCCCGAAATCCCAGTGCCAACCGGTACGCGGAGGGCCGACCGATCGGTCGGTGAAGGCCACGGTCAGCGGCGGCAGCCCCAGACTCGGCAAAGCGCCGATACCGGCAGTCAACGGCGGGTAGACCGCGGTAATGTACGCCGTTCGCGTTAACACGTCCGTGCCCAGGGGCCCGCCGACCGTTAGAGAGACAGTGTAGGTGCCCGGATTTGCATAGACGTGAACCGGGTGGCGCTCCGTACTCGTGTTGCCATCCCCAAAGTCCCAGAGCCAACTCGTTACCGCGCCCGTCGAACTGTCGGTAAAGGCCACAGAGAGGGGAACCTCGCCCGCAAGCGGCGTGGCATGGAAACCGGCTGCCGGCACAGTGGAGAGGCTGAAGGGACGATCACTGGTTGCCGAAAGGCTTGGATTGGTGATATTTGTGATACGCAGCGCATACCC
>SLDA01000492.1 GCA_007125545.1 Thermoflexales bacterium
ACTCGATATCATACCGTTGCAGAGCACACATCTTGAAGATGCAGCACGTTTGGCCTGCCGGCGTTATAAGGACCTCCGCAAGCAGGTGCCTCTGTTGCCATCTCGCTACGGAGAGATTGACACGCTGTTACCAAGACTCTGCGAAATCTTGGACGAGGGGCCAGCCGTCGCAGCACTCGAAGGGAATCAGCTTGTCGGCTTTATGGCCGCCTGGCAGATGGCCTCTTTCCGTTGCCGTCGAGCCACCTACAGCCCCGAATGGGCCAACGGCGCCCTGCTGGCGCAAAGCGACCGAATCTATGAAGCTATGTACACCTATCTTTCCAGGATCTGGGTAGCCGATAGCTACGGAATGCACCTGGTTGGAAGCCTAGTGAACGATAGAGCCGCGGTCGCGAACTGGCCCTGGATGGGTTTCGGCATAATCGCTGCTGATGCCGTCCGCGATCTCTCTCCGCTACCCGAGCCAGACACTCCGAACATGGTAATTCGGCGGGCAGGAATCGAAGATCTTGAGGCATTTATGGATTTGGAGGGAGCGCTAGCCCGCTGTCTGGCAGAGGCACCCACCTTTCTGCTAGACGCAGCGCCCGATACGATAGCGCAAGTCTCGGCCCTATTTGAAGATGGGAAGAAGGTGATCTGGCTGGCTATCGAGGGAGATCGTCCAGTAGCCTATTTGCTGATCGGCCCTGCCAGTCAAGGGGCGGCGGCAATCATCTTTGATGAAGGAACTTGCAGCATCACGGGCGCCTACACACGTCCCAGCGCACGTGGACGCGGTATTGGACGGGCACTACTGAATCAGGCGCTATCGTGGGCCCGGGATGAGGGCTACACACGCTGCGCCGTCGACTTCGAACCGATGAATCCGCCGGCGCGCCGCTTCTGGCTGAGCAGCTTCACGCCGGTCTGTTACACCTTCGCACGCACCATCAGTTAGAAGACGCTCTGACGGTGACCGTCGCGCAAGTGCTGGGTGTCATTCCACCGAATGATCACAGGGCCGCGATCCTGGAACTCGATCTCGCTAACTGCGGTGTTGTCCATCTCAAACTGCCAGTAAGATGCAGGGGAACGCTCGAGAAGCACACAGAGAATCATCCGGACGGTGCCACCATGCGAAGCCAGGGCCACCGTGCCCTCCGGATGTGTCGCCCGGATCTCGTCCATCACGGATTGAGTTCGGTAAGCAAGCTCCAATAGGCTCTCGCCGCCCGGTGGCGTATTGTGAAGGCGGTCGGCATTCCATGCAGCTAGCGCTTCTGGCGCCTGCTCCACGATCTCGCGGTAAGTAAGCCCCTGCCAGTCGCCGTAGTTCATCTCTCGGAGGCGCACATCTGCCCGCACCTCCAACCCGTGCGGATCAGCAATGGCCTGGGCGGTCTCCCAGGCTCGCAGCAAGTCGCTAGCATAGACAGCGTCGAGGCGCTCTGCGGCAAGGCGCTCTGCCACTGCTTTGGCCTGCCGTTCTCCGATGGCATTCAGGGGGATGTCGTTCTGTCCCTGATAGCGACCGGTAGCGTTCCAGTCTGTTTCCCCGTGGCGCACCAATAAGAGACGTAACATACTGCGACTTAGGTCACCACGATCAAGTCGCCATTCAGCCGATACCCGCTTCCTGCTTGTGTATCGAACTGAATCACGCGCTCACCGGTCTCAATCCGGCAACGGTTACCGAGGTTCGACTTGATCCGCACTTCCGTCAGCCGGCCCTCGGTCCAGTCTAGCGCCACCTCAAAGCCGCCGCGAGCACGAAGGCCGGTGACAGAGCCCGCAGGCCAAGCTGAGGGCAGGGCTGGTAACAGGTGCAGGATGCGGTCTCCAGAGTGTGTTGTTCGATGGCTCTGCAGTAACATCTCCGCGATACCAGCTGTGGCCCCAAAGTTGCCATCGATCTGGAAGGGTGGGTGGGCATCGAAGAGATTTGGATAGGTGCCGCCGCGCCGATAGTTAGTCTCTCGGCCGTCGACAAGTTGCAGGCTATTGCGCAGCAGCTTGTACGCATGATCGCCATCTCGAAAACGCGCCCAGAGATTGATCTTCCAGCCCATCGACCAACCGGTTCCCCCATCGCCACGCAGTTCTAACGAACGCTGTGCCGCCCGGAACAGCTCGGGTGTCATCTCCGGGGTGAGCTGATGTCCCGGATGGACGCCAAATAGGTGAGAGACATGCCGGTGATCATCTTCCGGGTCGTCCCAATCGCGGAACCACTCCTGAAGCTGCCCGTGCCGGCCGATCTGGTAGGGCAGCAAGCGATCACGGGCCACCTGTAACTCGGCGCGGAAATCCGTGTCGAGGTCCAGGACCTCCGTTGCGGCTATACAGTGGGTGAACAAATCCCAGAGGATTGCAAGGTCCATCGTCGAGGCGATGCTGACCGCCAGTCGCCTACCATCCGGCATGGTATATAGGTTCTCTGGGGAGGTTGCCGGCGCCGTGACAAGGTATCCTTGACCATCCTCCACCAGCCAGTCAAGGTAAAAACGTGCGGCATCCCGCATCAAAGGATAGCCCCGGTCTCGAAGGAAGTTGGAGTCACCTGAAAAGGCGTAGTGTTCCCAAAGATCTTGGCAGAGCCACGCCCCACCCATAGGCCAACTCGCCCAGACTGGGTTCCCTTCCCCGTAGTTGCCGACCGGTGCGGATTGCCGCCACAGATCGGTGTTATGATGTGCAACCCACCCGTGGCAACCATAGTTCACTTCTGCAGTGACCCGACCCTTGACCGCCAGTTCCTCGATCATAGTCAGCAACGGCTCATGGCACTCCGCCAAGTTGCAGACTTCGACGGGCCAGTAGTTCATCTCGGTGTTGATGTTAATGGTGTAGTTGCTGTTCCACGGTGGCTGCACGGCATCATTCCAGATGCCCTGGAGATTAGCAGGCTGGGTACCAGGACGTGAGCTGGCTATGAGCAGATACCGACCAAACTGGAAGAATAGCGCCGCGAGTTGAGGATCTCCTCCCTCGGCAAAACGCGCCAGCCTCCAGTCAGTAGGCCGCTTCACCGCATCGGTAACACCCAGATCGAGAGAAACGCGCGCGAAGAGCTTGCGATAGTCCTTGACATGCGCCCGGAGTAACTGATCGTAGGATCTCGTAGTAGCGGTAGCAAGAGCGGCTGCAGCCAGAGCAGCGGCATCCTTGCCCTCAAAGCCGGGGGAGCGATCGAAGCCGTTGAAGCTTGTAGCGGCGCCAAGTACGAGCAGCGCCTCATCCGCACCGGACACCGTGAGTCCATCCCCGTGTTCCTTTAGTGTACCACCTACTATCTTGAGATGCAGCTGCGCCTCGAAGTTGAGTCCCTCCCCATCATCGGAATCGTATCGGATAGGATCTTCACCCTCGTGCCCTGCCGGATCGACGTGCCTGGGCGCCTTGCCACGCACCCTAAGCACGCCATCTCGTGTCGAGTTCGTCGCGCGCAGCGGGCTTTGCAGTATGACAGAGAAGGAGACGGCGCCGGGATGATCAGATGTCAACCGCATCACGAGCACCTGATCCGGATAGCTGCAGAACGTTTCACGCGTGAAATTTACGCCGCCGGCTGTGTAGCGTACCGACGCCACCGCGCGATCCAGATCGAGGTCGCGCTCGTAAGCGCTGACCTCACCCTCATGATCGAAATTCAGATAAAGATCACCCAGCGTAAGGTAAGGTTGCGTAAAAGGCCCTTGCATCTGTTTGCATAGTTCATTCGCCTGCTCGAAGTCGTCTCGAAAGAGAGCTTCGCGCACCCGGAGAAGCACGGCGCGGGCACCGGGATTGTTCCAATCTCGTGGTGCGCCAGCCCAGAGTGTATCTTCGTTAAGCTGTACGTGCTCCTGATTGGCGCCACCGAAAAGCATGGCGCCCAATCGACCATTGCCCAGAGGCAAGGCCTCCACCCACTGTGCAGCGGGTTGCGAATACCAGAGCCTTAAGGGGTTCATAGCGGATCCTTTCACCAGAGGTATATTCTTAATCGGGGAGTTGCTAACGGCTTCGCACAGCAACGCCACACAATTCCGCAGCCTCCGTTAACGCTGCCATCGTCTCCTTGGTTGGGGGGGACAACTCCTGCGCTCTGTATAGCAGGCCCATACTGTTATACTTATCGCCGGCCATACGATGGAAGGGGAGCAATTCCAGGGAGATAGGCGCGGTGTGCCCACTCCCGTTAGCGCCGGCGCGGTGCTCCTGCATCTCGCGCACGAATGCAGCGATTGCCCCGATCTCCTCCGGTGTATCGTTCACCGTCGGCACGACCGGTGTGCGGAAGATGATAGGCTTGTCCGTCGCCACCAGCCGGCGCGCGTTCGCCAACAGCAGCCGGTTGGTGGCGCCGATAGCCTGCATATGCTTCTCTGGGTCCATATGCTTCAAATCCATCATCACCAGATCAGTAACGGGCAGCAATCCCGCTAACGTCTCCCACGGTATATTCCCCGCCGTCTCAATCGCCGTGGAGACACCTTCCTCACGGCAGCGAGAGAGAATCTGATAGGAGAACTCGGGCTGGTACACCGGCTCTCCACCCGAGAGTGTCACGCCGCCGCCAGAGTTGTCGTAGAAGGGACGGTCCTGAAGCACCTCGCTGACCACGGACTCGACTGTCATCTCACGACCCGTCAGTTCTCGCGCACCGGCATAACAAACTTCTACACAGGCACCGCATGCGACGCACTTCTCGCGGTAGTAAACGGGTTCGCCGTCAGCCGTCCGCGTCTGCGCGCCCTCAGGGCATGCCTCAATGCACGCCTCGCACGCGATGCAACGATCGGGATGCAACTGTAGTTCCAAGTTCCGCCCGATAGTTTCCGGATTATGGCACCAGAAACAACGCAGTGTACAGCCCTTCAGAAAAACTGTCGTCCGAATGCCCGGACCATCGTGAACCGAGAACCGTTGAATGTTTGATACCAGTCCCGTTATCATCACCCCACCTATGTAGTTCCACTCTATTCAGGCTCCGCCGAACTCAGTCAGATCACTCAACCGGATATTCCAGCCCCCATTGTGCCCTGGCAGCATCCAACGTCTCCATAAGCTCCAAAGTCTCATCCAGAGGCATCACATCGCTCTCCAACCGACCCTCACGAATGCAGCGCATCACCTCCGCGGCTTCACAATTGTAACCGTTACCCTCGAATGGCAAGTCGAAGGTGGTGCTCTTCTCCGAATCGCCTGCCGGCCCCACGGTCACCTGTGTGCCGCGCCACCAAGGAGCATGAACGTGAATGCGTCCCTCGGTGCCGTAGATCCAAGCCTCCTGATCCGTCGCCGTCCGGATCGCACACGATAACTGAGCAAGCTGCCCTTCCGTATACTTGAGCGTCATAGCGACCTGCTCGTCCACCCCGGTTTCCCCAAATGCGGCCTTTGCAACCATCTCACTGGGAGGCGTACCCATCACCATCGAGGCGAATTGCAAGGGATAAATCCCCACGTCCAGCAGCGCCCCGCCGCCCAATTCAGGGTTGAAAAGCCGCGCCTCCGGTTTGAATTGTGCGCGAAAGCCAAAGTCAACCAACAGCATCCGCACGTCACCGATCACGTCTTCTGCAAGTAGCTCGCGCGTCTTGATCAACGTGGGTAGGAAGCGGGTCCAGACCGCATCCATGAGAAAGCGCGACTGTGCCCGTGCCGTCGCAACCATCTCCCCTGCCTGTTCGGCATTCATCGCAAAGGGTTTCTCACAGAGCACGTGCTTGCCGGCGTTCAGGCAGAGCAGAGTATTCTCATAGTGGAAGGGATGGGGTGTTGCGATATAAACAACATCCACGTCAGGATCTGCACTCAATGCCTCGTAGCTGGCATGACGGTGTGGTACATCGAACTCTTCACCGAAGGCGTCCGCCGTCTCCTGTGACCGCGACCCAACAGCCACCAACGCGGCATCAGGGAGCACTGCCAGCCCACGTGCAAACTGATGGGCAATGCCTCCCGTCGCCAGAATACCCCATCGAATCGTCTCACTCACGCGACCTCTCCTTTTCCTGATTCTAACCACACGATTTCAGCCTCGGTAAGTGGAGTCTCCAAGGCTACAATATTGTCAGCGAATTCCTCCGGTGTACGACAGCCGACCAACGAGAAGAGATTGAGCGGATGACGCTGGCTGTAGGCGAGGGCGACCTGCGGGAGGGTCAGCCCCTTCTGGTCCGCCAACTGTTGTGCGCGCTCCAGACGATCAAAGTTAGCCTCACTGCAGTAGCTGCGAATGACTAGCCGGTCCTGGCCCTCAGTGAGCGTATCCAGATTATCCCGGCGGTATCTTCCTGAGAAGAAACCGCCCGCCAAGCTCGACCAGGTGAAGAGGGCAAGGCCGCTCTCGGCATAGGCCTGCCGTCCGGCTACCTCCGCCGGTCCGCTAATGCTGATGCAACCCGCCCAAGGCGCCTCAACCATCTCTGCCAGACTGAACTGCGGGCTGCTGGCAGTGAAGGGTGTCAGACCGTGCGCGTTGGCATAGGCATTCGCTTCCGCGATCCGCTCGTACGACCAATTCGAGCCGCCGAAAGCATCGATGAGACCTGCCGCCCGGTGCTCGTTAAGAATCTCCACGATTGGCCCCACCGGGTATCCAGGATCGTCGCGGTGAAGCAGGTAGAGTTCCACCTTATCCACTTGCAGTCGCGCCAGAGAGTCATGCAGGTCGGCGGTGATATCGAAGGGCGTCACACGGTTGCGATCCTGATTGTGATGCGCGCCCTTTGTAAGCAGCACGAGTTCGTCACGAATACCACGCTCGCGCATCCAGAGTCCAAAAGTTCGTTCGACATCACCGCCTCCGTAGACGTGAGCCATATCATAGGTGTTACAGCCCAGCTCAAAGATCCCATCCAGCAGAGCAAAGCTGGTGTCTAGATCGCGGGAACTCACCATCATCGAGCCCTGCACCAGGCGCGAGATTGGCTTATCAATTCCGGGTACGTGTCCGTATTTCATAAAATCCTTTCTATGGGAGCAGGTGTAGGGAGGCTCATGATCACAGTCAGCTCGCTCCAATAGCCTGCTCTCCTCGTTGTTGAATCTTCGCTTCGGGAACAAGCCACTAGCTAAAGAAGCCCCGGTAGGCCTCCATCGCGTCACAGATCGCGGCGACGTTGACCAGGGGCACATCCTCACCGATCTCGGCCTTAAGCCAGAGTCCCCCTTCCGGCGCGCCGAGAATTTCTACTGCCTCGCGGATGTGATCGTCGATCTGTTGTGGTGTCGCGAAAGGAAAAAGTTGCCGGTCCAGATCAAGATCAACGCAGACCGTGCCCTTACACGTCCGCGCCAGATGCTCCAGGCCGTTAGCCCGTACTTGGGGATTGATCACACTGACGCCCGTTTCAACCAGGTCTGGGATAATCTCGATGATATGGCCGTCGGTATGCATATAAACGTGGTATCCAGCGTCGCAGAAAGGCCGATAGATCGCGGCATAGCAAGGTTCTAAGTAGCGCCGCCACTGCTTGGGGCTGATGGGCAGCCGCTGCTGCATCCCCAGATCATCCCCGAAGCTGACGATCGTGCCGATCTCGCCCCTGGCCCTCAACCCTGCCAATCGCAATTCTGCCTGCCGCAGATTATAGGCGAGGACCGTGTCAATCAACATCTGCAGCTCCGGTGGCTCCTCGGCGAAATCAATCATCAGCTCCTCGAAACCACGCAAATCTTGCAACCGCAGGTACATGAAGCCATGTGGGAAGCCAATATCCTGCTCGGGTGCCGTGAGCGTCCGGACATCAGCCCGTGCCGGCAACGGGTGACCGGTGACGATCGCCTCCATCCCGGTCTTGAGATTGCTCCAAACACAGCCCCAGGCATCCACGTGCTCCCCATAGTGATAGGTAGCGGTATGAACCGCATCGTAGTCACGCCGCTCGCTCGTCGGCTCGCCGAATAAGAGGGGGTGCTCGGCAACGAGGGCATCAAGCGCCTCACGGTGCCTGATCCACGCGGCGGGTAAAATGCTCACGGAGACCGGAATGTATTCAGGATGATCAAACTTCATGGCCTTAATGAGATCCTGTGATGACGTCAAGGGTACGCTCCTCTTCAGCGCTTGGGTATTCCGACCAAGTCGGTGCTCGCGATCGAGGGACACCAGAACCGCTCGATATAGCCGATGACCAACGCAGTCCCCTCTGTATGACTCACATAAGGGGACATAGCGGGATTATACATTGCATCAGTCAGATCTCTAGCGAGTGCAATGGGCACGCTCCACCGAACCATCTGTTTGATGGCAAACGAGCGGTTCAGCACGCACATGTTGGTGTGCACCCCCATCATGACCACTTGCGTGACGCCCCACAAGTGGAGGAGGTTGTAGACCTCCCGGCCGTCCGCCGATATCGCGTCGCGCGCCGCATCGATCTCGAGTGCGGGATGCTGACGCGACCACGCATGATAAGGCTCTGTCTCGCCCGTGTCGGATCCGGCATCGGAATCATCAATCGGCAGGGGCGGGTCGGCATGATCCAGCTCCAGCGGAGGTGCGACCACCGGCGCGGAAGTCACCCGCTTGCGGGCCGGCGTGCCGTCATAGAAGCCCAGGGTATCAGAGGGTGCGTGAATGATATGCGCCCCCTTGGCGCGCACAGCTGCGATGATATCGTTCATCCGTGGCGCCATCTCCGCGACCCGCTCAGTGGCCCCGCGGCTCCAGTGCTGGTCCCACATATCGCAGATGATAATCGCGACTTCAGACGCAGGCAAGATCCGCGTTTCGATCTCCTCACGCCACAGTCCATGCCCGCCAGCATCCCGGTCTGCTACGTAACGACGCAGATTCAGTGTCAGATCAGTTGATCCTATCGATGTCGATGTCAACTCTCGGTCCTCCACACTTGGGGGTAACTGCCCCTGCATACGATGACCGGCATAGGGACTGAGCAAGCCACCCGCGGCTTGGCTCAGCCTCACGGCTTAGCCCTCTCAGTACACGTGTCTCACGGCGTCGAAGTCCCGTAGCGCCGGGTCTCCTAGCCGCACCATATGCTCGCGCAGTGCCTGCATCAAATCGTCCTGCAACTCTTTTAACTCAGGGAGGCCAAATAGATTGTGCATCTCCCAAGGATCATTGACAAGATCGTACAACTCGCCGATGTCCGAGTGATTGTAGACAAACTTGTGGGTACGGGTGCGGATCATACGTTGCTCGTAGTGGAACAGCTGGGCGAAGAACTGTGCATAGACGCTCTCCCGCCCGGTCGAGCCGCCCTTGCCCTGTATCTGATCTAGAATACTGAGAGTATCCGGCTCCGTGGGCGAAGGCCGCCCGGCGAGTTCCAGGAAGGTCGGGTAGAGATCCTGCAAGTAGACGAACTCCTCACACACACTCCCGGGCGCTACACATCCCGGATCGGCGACGATCATCGGCAACCGATAGCACTGCTCATACGTAAAAGGTCCCTTCTCGATCAGGCGATGCGCACCCATGTTGTCACCATGATCCGTGCTGAAGACAACTAACGTTGTGTCGGCGCAGCCAAGGGCTTCCAGCTCAGCCAGAATCATGCCGATGAGATCATCGATCATCGTCACGTAGCCCCAGTAGCGGGCCACGATCTCCCGCCAGCGTAGCCAACCACCGTTAGAGAGTCCCCAATAACGCTCAACCAGCTGCTGGACAAAGGGTTTCCGGGCCCAGGTTTCCTCGAAGCTCGGCTCCACGGGAATCGAAGCAGGATCATACATTGAGTAGTAGGGATCGGGGATGAGGCATGGCGTATGCGGGCCCCAAAAGTTAGCCCAAATGAAGAAGGGCTCCCCACTCTCCTGCCGCCGCTGCTGCATTGATCGCAACAGGTCGATGGTATCCTCGGCGACCATTGCCTCGAAACTACTCTCAATTCCACCCGAATGCAGGGCATACATCTCCTGGCCCTGCTTGCCAGGGTTGTCCCCATAATGCGCGTCCAGGATCTTGGGCAAGGGCAAGTCATGCGATTTCAGATACGTCTCGTAGTGAGCGGTCGCGCCCTCACTGTCCCTTGGGGGACCAAAACGAAATCCTTCGAGCATACCCTTGTAGATAGGATAACCATAGCCGGGAAAGTCTTTGCCCTCGAATCCGTGGTCTGTCGCGACCTTGGGTTCGTCCACATGCCACTTGCCAGCGTAACCCAAGTTGTAGCCGGCGGCACTCAATTCAGTAGCCAGGTTCGGAATGTGAGGATTGACCTCCTGATTGTTGACGCGGACGTGGTTCTTGTGGGGATAGACACCGGTGAAGAGCGCAGCTCGCGAGGGCGAGCACGGCACCGTTGCCGTGTATGCTCGATCGAACCGTACCCCACGTGCGGCTAGCCCGTCCAGGTGGGGCGTTTGGCATATCTCGGCACCATAGCAGCCCAGCGTATCATAGCGGTGTTGGTCGGTCAGAATCAGAAGGATGTTCGGACGACTATGATCTTGGCTCATCAACTCTCCTCCCTACCACTCACGAAATGCAGCCATTCAACCAAGCATAGGACACGGACGTAATCATAACGGGCATCTTCACTCTCATTGTAAACCAGTGGGCATAGTGGTCAATTAAGAGAAGGGGACGACCCCTCCGACAAGGATGTAGGACGCAACTTTAGTATGCACGTTCTGCGCAATACGCATCTTAAGCACTTGAACAATGGGTGAAGTCCGCTAGAATTGGCAATGCTGGCGCTGGATAGAGTAGAAATTACGTAAGAGCTTAAGGAGAGGTAATATGAGCATCCAGAAGCAGTTTCTAAAGAGCAGGCCGGAGTGCAAAGTCAGGTTTCGGGTATCCAAGGATCAGGTCAATGATGCGAGCAATGTTCATCTGGTCGGGGATTTCAATGATTGGGACACTTCAGCGACGCCTATGGACCAACTCAAGAGCGGCGACTTCTGTGCTGTTCTCTATCTAGAGCCCGATCAATCCTATCAGTTCCGCTATCTCGTCGATGGTAACGAATGGATCACGGACATTGAAGCCGACCGCCTGGTCCCAACTCCCTATCCTGACGTGCAGAACTCGGTCATTGTGACGTAGTGGGCTCGGGAGAACTATTGAAGGCATAAGAGAGCGTAACCTTGAACCGCTCCGGGTGTTTATATAAGCGAAACGGTAGTAGCGATTTTGCTATGGTCAGAAAGTATAAATCAGGTAAACTATGGATGCGGTCAGATTGAATTAAGCCGCTTCAGTCGCCCGGGAAAGTCCCTGACTTTAGCACGATTGATTCCACTCGAGTAGCCACCTGAGAGTCAGCGATGATAGCACCGGGGCAGACTATAGCGCTCACATAGGGAACTGAAGAAGTTAGAGGGGCGCGCCTCAAGGCGCCCCTCTATGCGTTTGGATGCAGGGACTGATCACTCCATCATACATCGGAGGTGTTGGGTATGTTTGAGCAAGCATTATACGGGATAGCAAGACCGCTCATCGGCGTTTATGGACGTCTGCTAAGGCTGAATGTGCTGCAGCATGCTTCCTTGCCCGACGGGCCCAAAATTATCGTTGCAAATCATCCAACCACCTCCGACCCATTCCTCGTAGCTTACGTCACACACGAACCGGCGCATATGCTGATTATGGGACGCATCTTCGACATACCATTGTTCGGGGCTTATCTGCGTCACTGTGGACACATTCCAGTGGTTGACGGGGACGGGCGCCGGGCTTTTAACAGCGCAGAGACGCATCTCAGGGACGGAGGCACGCTCATCATCTTCCCTGAAGGTAACCTGAGTCCTTTGGAGGGCAGCTTCGAAACGCCGCGCAGCGGCGCAGCCCGTCTCGCCCTAATGACCGGCGTTCCCGTCGTTCCAATGGGTATCAGCCTTTCACCGCGGGGACTCTGGACTCCAAAGGGCGAGATTAAGGACACACCCGTCAACATCCGCTTTGCCAAGCGAGGTCCCTATGGTCTCACTGTAGGCCATCCGCTGCGATACGAGGGGGACGTCGAAGATCGAGACTACGTCCGGATAGTCGCCACCCGGATGATGCAGCATGTTATGGAGCTGGCGCAGGAAAGCCGGGAGCGGCTGGAGGCCTCGCGCTTTCCCATTCCCGAGCTGTGGCCTGCTACCCCGAAACCGGTGATAACGGCATAGATGCACGGCGGGAGGACACAACGCTGACCGGCAGCGCTGTGTCCTCCCGCGTAGCTACTTGCGCCGGCTCGCCAATTCGGCGCGCACTTCATCCAAGGTCAGATCCCGTGAGGCGAGCAACACCAGCAGATGATAGAGGAGGTCGGCGGATTCCTCAATCAGCCGCGTATCGCTCTGGCCCTTTCCGGCCAAAACCACCTCGATCGCCTCTTCACCCACCTTTTTCAGAATTTCATCGCCTCCGGCGAGGAGTTTAGCTGTGTACGAACCGGGACTGGGATTTGCCTTCCGCTCCTGAATCACACCAAAGAGCTCATCGAATATGTCCTCCATGCCTAGTTCTCCTCATCCCCTGACCAGAGTTTACGATAGAAGCAACTGCCTGCACCGGTGTGGCATGCGGGACCGGCAGGGTCCACCCGTAGAAGCAGCGTGTCGGCATCACAATCTACCCACACTTCGCGCACGCGCTGAACGTTCCCGGAGGTAGCACCCTTATGCCACAGTTGCAGGCGGCTCCGGCTCCAAAAGTGCGCCTCACCTGTCTCCTGAGTCAGCCGAAATGCCTCGTCATTCATCCAGGCCACCATCAGGACCTCACCCGTTGTAGCATCCTGCACCACCGCCGGGATCAGTCCCTGCGCATCGAACTTGAGCGGGACCGGCACTTCGCCTGCTGTCATCTCCGCACCACGATGCCGGCAGCATCCAGATGATCCTTCACCTCACCGATCGTCAAAACCCGGTCGTGGAAGAGCGAAGCCGCGAGCGCGGCGTCCGCCCGTCCTTTGGTCAGCACATCGGCAAAGTGCGCGAGGGTCCCAGCACCGCCACTCGCGATCACGGGCACCGATACCGCCTCCGCAACCGCCCGTGTCAAGGCCAGATCATAGCCGGCCAAGGTGCCGTCGCTGTCCATGCTCGTCAGCAGTATCTCGCCGGCGCCCAACTCTACGCCCCTGACGCACCACTCAATCGCATCCAGGCCGGTGGCAATGCGCCCACCGCTGACATAGACCTCCCAGCGCGCCGGATCTTCCGCGATGCGCTTGGCATCAACCGCCAGGACGATGCACTGGCTTCCAAAACGCTCCGCTCCGGCAGTCAGAATCTCCGGCGAGCGGACCGCAGCGGAGTTGATGCTTACTTTGTCGGCACCTGCCAGGAGCAGGTTGCGCGCATCCTCGATCGCGCGCACACCACCCCCCACAGTGAACGGCATGAAGACCTCGACCGCCACCTGCCGCACGACCTCTAGCATTGTCTCCCGGCCCTCGTGGGTTGCGGAGATATCCAAGAAGACCAACTCATCTGCTCCTTGCGCATCATATGCTCGCGCCTGCTCCACCGGATCCCCGGCATCACGCAGGTTTAGGAAATTGACGCCTTTCACCACCCGGCCATCCTTGACGTCCAAACAGGGGATAATACGCTTCGCTAACATCATTCCTCCTTGG
>SLDA01000068.1 GCA_007125545.1 Thermoflexales bacterium
CGGAGACTACATCTACTACTACCAGGAATACCGTGCCATCTCCCTGCGCGTCAAGATCTCCAGTCTGGTTCTTCTGTGGCTCACCATCGGCTACAGTGTGATGATGGTCATCGAAAGCTGGCCCATTCGTGTGTTGCTCCTTTTGATAGCCACCGGCGTGACGACGCATTTGCTCCGCCTGAGGACACTTACACCGGCGATGAGAAGAGAGGCGAAACAAGAAGAGCGTCCCCAGCGTCACGTCTCGGTCGATCGCGCAGCAGAAGCCTGCCGCCCCGACTGAAGCCGCTTGACTTCGCGGTGGCAACACCCATTGGGCAACAGCCAGTCGCGAAGTCCCCTGCTAGCTACCAGCTCCGATGGCCGCCATCACCGAAGCCACAGGCGCTAATCAGCTTTTACGCCTGAGAGTAGCTTGGCAGGAGCTGAGCATCAGTAGCGCTCCATCGTGTCGCAGACCAAGACGTCACCAGGGCTTATCGGAGCCCGCTTTTGCGCTATAATGACGCGTGCTCTTTCGGACGTTCGAGAGTCAATTACATTCAGGAGCGACGATGGCTGAACAACAATCTATCCCACGTGCTTTCCACGTGATGACCAAGCCGCGTGGGCCTATCTGCAACCTGAACTGCGACTACTGCTATTACATTCCCAAGGCGCAACTCTATCCCGAGAGCGACTTCCACATGTCGGAGGAGGTCCTGGAGAGCTTCACGCGCCAGTATATCGAGGCGCAGCAGGTCCCTGAGGTCACCTTCGGGTGGCAGGGCGGGGAACCGCTACTGATGGGCATCGAGTTCTTCGAGCTGGCGGTCGCGCACCAGAAGACCTACTGCAAGCCCGGCATGCGAATCATCAACACCCTACAGACGAATGGCACCCTCATTGATGATGCGTGGGCCGCTTTCTTCCACGAACACAACTTTCTCATTGGCCTGAGTCTCGACGGGCCACAGGCGATGCACGATGCCTACCGCGTCGATCGGGCGGATCTACCCACATGGGACAAAGTGATGCGCGGCTTGCGGACGCTGCAACAACATGAGGTCGAGACTAACATACTCTGCACCGTCCACACGGCGAATGCACCCCACCCGACCGAGACGTACCGGTTCTTTCGCGACGAAGCGGGCGTCGACTTCATACAGTTCATCCCCATTGTACGCCGCGATAATGCCACCGGACACCAGGAAGGCCTGGAGGTCACACATCACACGGTCACTGGACAGCAGTATGGCGAGTTTTTGATCGGTGTCTTCGACGAGTGGGTACGTCATGATGTCGGGCGCATCTTTGTGCAAATCTTTGATGTGGCGTTAGCAGCCTGGACCGGGCAACGCCCCGGACTCTGCGTCTTTGAACCAACCTGTGGGCTGGGTCTGGCGATGGAGCACAATGGCGACCTCTACGCATGCGATCACTACGTTGAGCCTCGCTACCGGCTCGGCAATATCATGGAGACGCCGATGATTGATATGGTGGCCTCGCAGGAGCAACGACAGTTCGGACGCGCGAAGCTGGAGACCCTGCCGCAGCAGTGTATGGAGTGTCCTGTACGCTTCATCTGTAACGGGGCGTGTCCGAAGAATCGTATTCTTGTGACGGCGGAAGGCGAGCCGAAGCTTAACTACCTCTGCAGCGGCTATAAGTCTTTCTTCCTGCACGTTGACGCACCCATGCGGATGATGGTTGAGGAGTTGCGCGCCCGTCGAGCTCCCGCTAACGTGATGCAGCGGATCAACGCAAGCGATATGGCGCTTGAGCAGGCCTTTGCCTCCGCCGGACGCAACGACCCATGTCCCTGCGGCAGCGGTAAGAAATTCAAAGCGTGTCACGCGCGATCCGGTAGAATCGGTAGAGCCTAACCCGAGAACCGGCAACAGCGTGGTTCGGAAAAAACAGGCGGGGACCCATGGGTCCCCGCCTGTTTGCTACTTGACAGATACAGTATCAACGGCGGGCTATGCCAGCAAGAGATAGGGCTCCTCAATCAGCTGCTTGATCGCTTGCATAAAGCGCGCCGCCGGGGCACCATCCACCAGCCGGTGGTCAAAGGTGAGGCTGAGCCACATCATCTGGCGCACAGCGATCTCACCGTTGTGAACGGCGGGCATAGCCTTGATCCGCCCTACCCCCAGAATCGCGGTCTCGGGGAAGTTGATGATCGGCGTGAAGCCATCCACTTCATACATCCCCAGATTCGTGATCGTGAAAGTGCCACCCGAGAGCTCGTCAGGTAAAGACCGGCCCGTACGGGTCCGCTCGACCATCGCCCGCACATCCTTGGCGATCTCGACCAGCCCTTTCCGGTCAGCGTCGGAGACATGCGGGACGAGTAGCCCGCGGTCCGTGTCGATGGCCAGGCCGACATGCACAGCATCCAGGTGCTGGATCACATCCCCGACCAACCGCGCATTGATGTAGGGGAAGTCGCGTAGGGCTTTGGCCGCTAGCTTGATCAGCAGGTCGTTGTAGCTGAGATTGAAGCCAAGCTTGTCCGCTAGACTCACCTTCAGGCGCTCGCGCAGCGCCACGAAGTCGGTCGCATCGACCTCCATAGTGAGAGTGACCGGAGCCGTCGTGGTGTGGCTCTCATGCATCCGCTGCATAATGACGGCGCGGACCCCTTTCACCGGTACCTCGGTCAGCACGCCGGCTTCGCTGGGTACACCCCCATCGGGCTCAGGCGCCCCCACCGTCTCAGGCGCCCCCACCGTCTCAGGAACCCCTGCCGCCAGCACATCACGCTTCGTGATACGTCCGCGCGGTCCGGTACCGCTTAGTGTGCTCAAATCCACTCCGAGATTCGCGGCCACATGCTGCGCCACGGGCGTGGCCTTCGGCTGCGCCGTGACATAGGCCATGACGTCGCGCTCGATAATGCGCCCATTTGGGCCAGTACCGACGACATTGTCGATCGCGATGCCGTGCTCGCGGGCAGCCTTCCGCGCACGTGGTGAGGCGAACAGTCGTTCGCCATCGGTTCCGGCTGCCGCACTCGGCGCTGTCGCCTCCGCGGGCGCTTCGGCCTGCTCTGCAGCAGCGGGCTGAGGCTGCGCCGGACTTCCAGCCTCAGGCGATGCCTCATCCTCATCCAACGGTTCGTCGGCCGTGCGCGTGATCAGCCCTACCACCGAGAGCACCGGCAACATGGTGCCCTCCGGCGCCAGTATCTTGCGCAGATAGCCTTTACGACTGGCCTCCACGTCGAGCACAGCTTTGTCCGTCTCGACCGTGAAGAGCACATCGCCCCGGTCGACAGCGTCACCTTCCTGCTTCAGCCATTCTACGATACGGCTTTCCTCAACCGTCTGCCCCAGTTTGGGCAGAATTACCTCGTAAGCCATGGGTCCCCTCCCTTACAGGATCTTGCGGATAGCTTTAATGATGACATCCACATTGGGAATATTCGCATCTTCAAGCGTCTCGCTCATTGGGACCGGCACGTCAGCTGCTGAAACGCGAAGCACCGGCGCATCCAACCAATCGAAGAGCTCTTCCTGGATCCGAGCCGCGATCTCACTGATGAAGGAGTTGGTGGGATAGGACTCGGTAACCCCAATGACGCGCCCGGTCTTCTTCACCGATGCTGCAATCGTCTCCATATCGAGTGGCTTGAGCGTACGCAAGTCGATAACCTCAACACTTACGCCTTCGCCGGCCAGCTTCTCCGCTGCCTCCAGTGACCGGTGAACCATGCGGGAGTAGGTGATGACGGTGACGTCACTGCCCTCACGCTTCACGTCCGCCACACCGAAGGGGATGATGTAGTCCTCATCGGGCACGAAGCCCTTCTGCCCATACAGCATCTTGTGCTCGATGAACATAACGGGGTTGTCATCCCGGATCGCCGCCTTCAGCAAACCTTTCGCATCGTAGGGGGTGCTGGGCATGACAACATAAATGCCCGGGAAGTGGGTCCACAGCGACTCCAATGACTGAGAATGGTGCGCCGCGATGCTGCGTCCCGCCCCACCCTCGGTGCGCACGACAACCGGCACGGTGGTCTTGCCGCCAAACATAAAGCGGTTTTTCGCCCCCTGGTTCGCCAGCTGATCCATCGCCAAAGGCGTGAAGTCAACGTACATGATCTCCACCATGGGCCGCAGGCCCGACATCGCAGCGCCAACCGCCACACCGGCGATCCCGGCTTCCGAGATCGGCGTATCCAGCACCCGCTCTCCGCCAAATCTCTCATAGAGACCGCGTGTCGCGCCATAGGCACCGCCATAGAGACCGATGTCCTCACCCATCAGGAATACACGCTCGTCGCGCTCCAACTCCTCCGCCATGGCTTCCTCGAGAGCCCTGCGGTAATCGGAAGGATGGGTGCCATCGGCACCGTCACGCACCAACGCGCGCAGCTCCTTATCGCGGTCAAAGTCGGCCTGCGTCCACTTGAAGGGTGCATAGACATAGTCGTGCAGCTCTTCGGGGGGCGGCATCGGCGAGTTGAGTGAGAAATCCGTCGCTACCTCGATCGCCTTCTCCATCTCCTCCTCAACGGCATCAACCTCTTCTTGGGTCGCAATGCCCAAATCGACCAACAATGCTGGGAACGTCTGAACAGGGTCCCGGGCCTTCCACTCCGCCTCTTCCTCACGCGTGCGGTAGGCGCGGGGATCAGAGCGCGAGTGACCATACCAACGATAAGCTTGTGCCTCGATCAGGACAGGTCCTTTTCCGCTGCGTGCGTACTCGACCGCACGTCCCACGGCTTCTCGAACCGCGAGCACATCCATACCATCGACCACCTCGTTGGGAATGTCATAGGCACACCCGCGCTGGGCGAGATCGAGCGTAGCGCATGCCGCTTGAAGCGGCACGGACATCGCGTAGAGGTTGTTCTCGATGATGTAGACGACGGGTAACTGCCAGAGCGACGCCATGTTGAGCGACTCGTGGAAATTCCCGGTATTGGCCGCGCCATCGCCGAAGAAGCAGAGCACGACGTTGCCGCTCCCCTTCATCTTCTGCGCCAGCCCCGCACCTGTCGCCACAGGAATATTACCCCCGACGATGCCCGTCGCCCCAAGATTGCCGTGCTCCACATCCGCAATGTGCATAGAGCCACCACGCCCGCGGGAGTACCCGGTAGAGCGCCCGCATAGCTCGGCCAGCATTTTGTTGTAGTGCTCCTGGTGCGCTTCTTCTGTCTCAGCCAACACCGCACCCCGGGCATAGCAGTGCCCATGGCCGCGATGGGTGCTGGTAATCAAATCGTGTTCGTCGAGCACCGAGATAGCACCGACCGCAACGGCCTCCTGACCCGCGTAAAGGTGCGAGGCGCCCTTAATCAGATCCTGTCCGAGGAGGTCAGACACCTGGTTCTCGAACATGCGGATCGCCCACATTTGCTTCAGAAGCTCGAGCGCCTGCTCCTTCCCCATCTCCTTCAGCGTTTGCTCCTTATCCATCGCTACTCCTTTGTTGTGGAATGAACCTAAAATACCAGACTTACCTTCGCCGCGCAGCGCTTGAACATCCCTTCGTTCAGCGTAATTCGGCGTAGCGCGCCAGCACCAACTCTCCTAACACCTCGTCACTGCCAATTCCGCACACGGCTTGGAGCGTCGACGCCAGACCCTGTTCTGTAATCCGTTGCTGCAAGGTCGTGGCATGCTCATCATCCGGACTCTCAAAGAGAAGAGCTCCTGCAATGCCCCAGGCCAATCCTTCAGGCACGATGCCGTGCTTCTGGGCAAGGCGGGCCGCGCCCACCAGCCGGTCGTCCGGTGCCAGCTTGCGCAAGGGATCGCGTGCCAGACGTACGACCGGGTCGGCAAGCGCCCGGTTGCTAAATCGCACCAGCAAGTAGTCTATGTGCTCGCGCAGTGCCACCGGCTCGAATCCGTACTCCGCAATCAGCCCCCGTGCCGCCTCATCCAAGGCAGCTTCTACCCGTGACCGGACCCAATTGTCCTCCAGCGCCTCATATCCATATCCGAACCCACGCCGGCTGCCCAGGTAGCCCAGAATCGCGTGACTGGCGTTGTGGATGAAGAGTTTGCGGGCGGTATAAGCCGCAAAGGGCGCAACCGCCTCCATTCCCACAATCTCGGGAATCTGCCCGGCGAATGCATCGCGGTCGGCAGGCAGCACCTTGTAGGGTTCGGCCACGATCAGTGAGGGATCCGCAGCACGCTGTTCGGGCGTCGGTACGGGCGACATACGTGCGATCACCGCCGGCACCAGCCCCAACCGCGTAGTCATATGCGTCGACATAGTCTCCGGAAGACCAGCACGAATGTGCTCTCCTAGCCGTTCGGGAGCATCGTGCAGGTTCTCACAGATAATGACGTTGAGCGGGACGTCATTCCCTGACTCCCAGCGCTGAATCAGGCCACGAGCGATAGAGGCACCAACCGGGGATAACGCGCGCGCACCGACCGCTGTTGCCAACAGGGCAGCCGAAGCTACTTCGCGTGCCACCGCCTCGCCGTCACGCCCGTCGACCGCACGTACGGGAGCAATCTCGCGATCCTCGACCTTTACGACACCGGCTAGCCGCAGTGTGTAGACCCCGCGTCGCGCAAGGGCCTCCACCAGGGGCGCATCGAGATCGACGAAGACAACCTCGTAACCGGACTCACTGAAGAGCTGGCCCAGGAATCCGCGCCCGACGCTGCCTGCCCCAAAGACGACAGCCGAAGGCCGCGTCATGCAGTCGCCAACCTCACCGAGCCAGGTCATAGAACCTTCTCCCACAAACCATACTCGGTATCGTAAGCCCAACCCTCTTTGTCCAACTTCAGGTCATGCTGCGCCCACCCGCACGACACCCTGGCGACCGTCTCTTCCCACGATCTCAGTCCACCCAAGGCATCCGCCGCTTCCACGTTGCAGGCGCCCACCCCCACCGCCATGCGCGCTGTCTCCTTCACGTCCAAGCCTCGAAGCAAACCGGAGAGGAATCCCGCGATGGTCGCGTCGCCGGCCCCCGTCGTCCCGACGAGTCCAGCGCGGAAGCAGGGAATCCACAATTCCTGGTCGGCCCAGGCGCCGGGATCGGCAGGGCCTCCGGCGCCTATAGCAGCCAGATCCCCCGCTTCCGCCGTGCGCAGGTAGAAACCGCGGTCGCCCAGTTTGAGCCCAATAACACGCCCACCCATATCCAGCAGCTCGGCGCTCAGATCGGAGAGCAGATCAGGCGTTACCAGCGGCAGTAAGCTGCCACCAGCGGCTTCCGCCATCAGCATCTCGTAGGTCGGGCGCCGGAGCATAAAGAGAATCTCCTCGATGCTGGGCAGGAAGACATCGACATACGGCATCACCCGGCGCAGAATGGCACCCCAGTCGGCGCGCCCTCCCTCCGAGGCCGGGTCGGGAAGTGCCATATCCAGGGAGGTCGTCACACCCAGCTCGCGTACCTGTCTGTAGATAGCCTCCAACTCGGCGCCCTCATCGAGGTACATCCGGCGCATCAGCGGCGGGTAACCAAAGTGAAAGAGGCGTGCCTCGGACACAACAGGATAGCGCACATCCTCGGCGCTAAACGTCATATTAGCAGCAGGTGAATGCAGGAAGATGCGGTCAACGCCCGGAGGACTGACGATGACAGAATAGGAGGTGCTCGCAGCGGGGTCGACGACCATACCGTCGGCAAGATGCGGGCCGTACCCGGCGACAATCTGGCGCACAACCTGTCCCAGGGGATCGTCGCCCAACTTGCCCATCAACTGCGTCTCGATCCCGAGGATATGCAGAGCCAAACCCGTGTTGGAAACGGCGCCACCCGTGGCAACCGCGATGTCGCCCACTTCCACCAGTTGCCCGGGCCGAAGGAGTTCGGACAGCGCGGTCTGACCAAGCCGCGAAAGATCAGGTATCAAATCCAGACATATGTGCCCGGCAACAACGGCATCCCAACGTTTTTCCACCAACGACCTCCCGGTTAGCCGGTTACGATGCAGAGTTATACAAGCACCACGTCCACATTCCGCGCCCGCACCGCGGAGACCAGTGTCTCGGGCGCATCTCCGGTCGTGATGACCCGGTCAATATCGCGAACCCACGCAAAGGACGCCACCCCTGCTCGCCCCCACTTCGTGTCATCCAGAACCGCGATAACCTCATAGCACATCTGCACCAGGGGACGCTTCAGATTCGCTTCGGGTTCGCTGACATCCGTGAGCCCATCCTCGAGCGTCAGTCCGTGGGCGCCGAAGAAACCCCGGGCGATATGGTAACGTTCCAGCAGAGCCAAGCCGCCGGCATCGATGAGGGAAGCTGTATCGTGGTGGAGGGTGCCGCCGGGCATCACTACAGAGACGTTGGGAAGCCCCAGCATCTCCTGTGCCACGACCAAGCTGTTGGTGATCACCGTAAGGTCGCGCCGTTGCTTAATGTGATCCACAATCGCAAGCGCGGTACTGCTGCTGTCCAGGAAGACGGCCTCGCCATCGCCTACAAAGGCTGCAGCAGCCGACGCAATCCGGGCCTTCTCCGCGATTCGTTGCTGGCGCCGTCGGGTCAACGACAGTTCTTGCAGACCGTAACCGATGGGAATCGCGCCGCCATGCGTCCGAAGTAAGTGTCCCTGGTCGGCCAACGCCTTCAGATCAGCGCGGATTGTAACTTCCGAGACACCAAAACGGTCGCTGAGGTTGCTAACGGAGACCCGGCCCTCATCCTGAATCAGATCTACAATGGTTTGACGACGCTCTTCGAGGTACACGTTCTTTTCCGTTTTCTTTCGTTTGTTTTCATTATACAATGGGCCTGGGACAATGTCAATTCAAAGGCTGTTTTGACTTTACGCTTTGCCTCAAGTAGAATGACTCACCGAAGTCTGCTATGACCGATGAATGGAGCTGATTATGAACAAAACGCTAGAGCAGCTTGTCACAATGTCGAGGACCCTGGGTAACCCCGCAAATGACTATATCATTCTCGGCGAAGGGAACACTTCGGCACTCAACCCCGACGGCACCTTCTGGGTAAAAGCCAGCGGGCACCAGTTGCCTACCATCCAAGAGGAAGGCTTCGTCAGAATCTCGCTGGATCGCGCACTGAAGGTCCTTGAGGAAGAGGAGCTGACCGATGAGGAGATCAAGGCCCGATTGTTGGATGTCAGGGTCGATCCCGAAACCGGACGGTGGCCCGCGCCCAACAACGACGTGCGTCCATCTACCGAGACCGTCTTTCATGCTCTGTGCCTCAGCTTGGACGGGGTCAATTTCGTCGGGCACACCCACCCCGTAGCCATCAACGCCCTCACGTGCTCTGTGACATTCGAGGAAGCGTTCAGCGGCAAGCTCTTCCCCGACGAGATCGTCGTCTGCGGTGCGGCTCCGGTCATCGTCCCCTACATCGATCCGGGGATACCCCTGGCGAGCGAGATCCGCGCCCGCATCAATGCCTATATCGAGCACTATCAGGAACGCCCGCGCGTCATCGTTATGCAGAATCACGGTATGGTAGCCCTGGGTCGCACCACCGAGGAGGTCGAGAACATCACGGCGATGATGGTGAAGACGGCGCGGATCCTACTCGGTGCCTACGCCGCGGGAGGCCCGCGATTCTTCACGGCGGACAACGTCGATCGCATCCACACACGTCCGGATGAGGCCTACCGGCGCAGGCTACTGGGCCAATAGCCAGGAGCAATATCAGACTACAAAATCGCGTACCGCCAAACCAGCGGTATCACGTCAATAGTGGGAATTCCGCAAACGTGGATCAGGAGGATGAGCATGAAACACCCCGAAACGATGAAAACGTCACGGCTTTACGGCATCGGCGACCTGAGACTCGAGAAGGCCCCGGTACCGGAGCCAGGCTTCGGTGAAGTTCTCTTGAAAATCGCGACGGTTGGCACCTGTGGATCTGACGTCCACTACTATGCCGAGGGCGCGATCGGCGACGCTGTCGTCGAGGATCCGATCACCATGGGCCACGAGTTTTCGGCGTGGATTGCGGCTTTGGGAGAGGGGGTCGCCGAGGAGGCCCCGGATCTGGAGGTCGGGGCGCTGGTTGCCGTCGAGCCCGCCATTCCCTGTGGCGTCTGTGAATCCTGCCAGCACGGTCACCCAAACCTCTGCCCGCACGTCCAGTTCTGCGGCACACCGCCCATCGATGGTGTCTTTTCTGAGTATGCGGTTATGCCCGCGGACAACTGCTTCCCGCTGCCGGAGGGGTTCACACCTGACGAGGGGGCGCTTCTAGAGCCCCTGGGCGTCGCGATACACGCGGTCGATCTCGCGCACATGAAGCCGGGACAGACGGTTGCCGTCCTGGGTGCCGGACCCATCGGCTTGCTCACTGCCGCTGTCGCCAGGATCGCCGGTGCCGGTGAGGTCCTGATGACCGAACCGCTGGACTCGCGCCGTGAGTTCGCACTGGAGTACTGTGCCGACGCCGTCTTCAACCCGGAAAGTGAGGATGTGATCGGCGCGATTATGGAGGCAACAGGCGGACGCGGCGTCGATGTCGCCTTTGAAGCAGCCGGTGCCGCCGAGACGCCCGAACATGCGGCGCGCGTTGTGCGCCCGGGCGGCAAGGTAATCGTCATCGGCATTCCCTCGGACGACAAGATGCTTATGTCAGCCTCCAACGTGCGTCGCAAGGGCTTGACGATAAAACTGGTGCGCCGTATGAAGCACACCTATCCACGCGCCATTGCGATGGTCTACAGCCGTATGATCGACATCTCGCCGCTCGCGACCCACCACTTCCCGCTGGACCGCATCAAGGAAGCATTCGAGTTGGTCGAGAACTACGGCGACGGCGTGCTGCGCGTCATGATTGAAGTAGGAACAGAGGCTGACTAGAGATGAACAACCGCGAACGTGTCCAGGCTATTCTGCACTATCAGGACTACGACCGTATGCCCGTGGTGCACTTCGGCTACTGGGACGAAACCCTGCTCAAATGGGCAGCAGAGGGGCACATCACCCACGAGCAGGCAGTCAAGTGGGCTGACGGCAACCCCACAGACGCCGAGATCGCCGCCAAGCTGGGCTTTGACTTCAACTGGAACACCTGCTTCGCACCCGAGATGCGCCTCCGCCCGGCCTTCGAGAGCAAAGTGCTGGCGGAGTTGCCTGATGGCTCCCAGCATGTGCTCGACGGAGAGGGTGTCGTCATTCTGCGCAAGGAAGGCGCCGGCTCGATCCCCAAGGAGATTGAGCACCTGCTCAAGGACCGTGCCTCGTGGGAGTCGCTCTACTTACCCAAGCTCCAGTTCGAGCTCGAACGCATCACCCATGCCTACGTCAATTGCAATGGCACGATGGTGCGCTATGACCAGGGCGGTGATGCCTTCCTGAAGGAGGGTGTTTGGGAGAACCCCTACGGCTTCCACGCCGGAAGCCTCTTCGGCGTCATTCGCAACTGGTTGGGTATCGTCGGACTCTCCTATCTGATGGTGGATGATCCGGCCCTCTTCGATGAGATCATCGACACAACCGGGGAACTGTGCTACCAGTGCACCGAAACCGCGCTTAGCATGATTTGCCCCGACGGCGGGCCGGCACCCTTTGACTTCGGTCACTTCTGGGAGGACATCTCCTATAAGAGCGGTCCACTGATCAGCCCCAGAGTATTCCGCAAGAAAGTGGGTCCCCACTACCGCCGCATCACGGAGCTGCTTGGGAGCTACGGAATCGACATCGTCTCGCTGGACAGCGACGGCAAGATCGACCTGCTGATACCTACCTGGCTGGAGAACGGGGTGAACACGATGTTCCCGATCGAGGTCGGAACCTGGGGGTCCAATATCGCGCCGTGGCGCGAGCGGTACGGTCGCGATCTGCGTGGCGTGGGAGGTACTAACAAGGTTGTCTTCAGCCGCGACTATGACGCTGTCGAGGCCGAGATCCGACGCCTTCAGCCACTCGTGGAGCTGGGCGGCTACATTCCCTGCCCCGACCATCGCCTGGCGCCGGATGCGAAGTGGGAGAATGTGCAATACTATTGCGATAGAATGCGACAAACTTTCGGGTAGTCGCGTTGACCGAATTCTCAGGCTATCGAGGTACTATGGAACAGAATATTCGGGCACTTGAGAAACAACTCAACGACTTCGACGCCGGAGCGAGAGCGGAAGCTTTGACCGGGCTTCTTGATCTGGTCAACCAGGGTGCGATCGAGCTGCCGCCGACCAACGACGTGGCCAATATGCATTGCCATACCTTCTTTTCCTATAACGGCTACGGCTACTCGCCTACAGCACTTGCCTGGTTGGCCCGCCGCGAGGGCTACAAACTGATGGGCATCGTAGACTTCGACGTGCTCGACGGTGTCGACGAGTTCCTCGTCGCCGCCGATCGAGTCGCCGTGCGTCCCAGCACAGGCATGGAAACACGAGCGTTTATGCCCGAGTTCGCGGATCGCGAGATCAACTCGCCGGGAGAGCCAGGTGTCACCTACCATATGGGCATCGGCTTCACCTCCAGCCACGTTCCCGAGGAGGAGTCGGAGACGGGTTCGCTGTCCGGAGCCGCAGGTATTCTGGCCGACATGAGAGAGCGAGCCGCCGACCGCAATCGCGACCAGGTCAGCCGGATCAATGACTATCTGGACGTGGTCGCTATCGACTACCAGCGTGATGTGCTTCCCCTGACACCCAGCGGAAATGCGACCGAGCGGCACATCTGCGCCGCGTATGTGCGAGCAGCCGCGCAACGCACCACCGATCCGGTCGCATTCTGGTCCAAAAAACTCAACGCGCCCCGCGAGAAGGTGGCCGCTATCATCGACGACGGACCCGCGATCCAGAACCTCGTGCGCTCCGGCTTGATGAAAGCGGGCAGCGTCGGGTATGTGAAGCCAGGTCCTGCCACCTTCCCTTCGGTCGAAGAGGTGAACCAGGTCATCGTCGCGTGCGGCGCCCTCCCTTGCATCACCTGGCTCGATGGTACGTCGGAGGGCGAACAAGCTGCCGAAGAGCTGTTCGGCCTGATGATCGAGAAGGGCGGGGTCGCCCTTAACATTGTGCCCGACCGCAACTGGAATATCAGCGACCCACAGGAGAAGCAGATCAAGCTACAGCATCTCTACGATGTGGTGAACCTGGCGCTGGAGCTGGATCTACCGATCAACGTCGGCACCGAGATGAATGCCTTTGGTAAGCCCCTGATTGATGATTTTTCTGCGCCGGAGTTGGCCCCGGTACGAGATACCTTCCTTGACGGTGCCTACTTCATTTACGGTCACACGGCGCTGGCACGGTCGCTGGACCTCGGCTACCAGAGCGCTTGGGCCAAGGGCCACCTTCCTACCCGCGCCGACCGCAACCGATTCTACACGCAGGCAGGACGTCTAATCTTGCCGGGGATTGCCGGTCGGGCTGTCCTGAAGGGAATGGCAGCGGAGCCTGAGCCGGATGTGATCTTGGCCCGGTTGAGAGAGCAGTAGTACATAATAGGTGAGCAAGGAGTGGGGGATGAAGAAGTCACGCGGAGCCAAGACAATCGTTTTTCCAACACCTGTATTTGTCGTATGCACCTATGACGGCAACGGGCAGCCCAATATGATGGCGGCAGCGTGGGGCGGTATCTGCAACTCCCG
>SLDA01000150.1 GCA_007125545.1 Thermoflexales bacterium
CAAAGTCGTTTTGGGCCTGAGCGGTGGTGTTGATAGTTCGGTGGTCGCTGCCCTGGTTCAGCGGGCTGTTGGCGACCAACTCACGTGTATTTTCGTGGATACGGGCCTGATGCGACGTGGTGAGGCCCGGCAGGTAGAAGCAACCTTTCATGAAGCGCTTGGGATTCGACTGCTGATGGTGGATGCCTCCCAGCGCTTTTTGGGAGCCCTGCAAGGCGTGACCGACCCCGAGGCCAAGCGCCACATCATCGGTGAGCAGTTCATCCGCGTTTTTGAGGCCGAAGCACGAGGCCTGGGTGACGCCAAGTTTCTGGCTCAGGGCACCATCTACCCGGATGTGATCGAGAGCGCGGGCAGTCCCACCGCCCAGCGCATCAAGTCTCATCACAATGTCGGTGGCCTGCCGGAGGAGATGGACCTCGCGCTGATCGAGCCTCTGCGAGAGCTATTTAAGGACGAGGTGCGCCAGGTGGGCCTCGCGCTGGGGCTACCTGCAGAACTTGTTTGGCGCCACCCTTTCCCCGGACCAGGATTGGGCGTGCGCATTCTGGGCGAGGTGACCGCGGAGCGAGTGGCCACGCTTCAGGCAGCGGATGCCATTTTCCTGGAGGCGCTGTGGGAAGCCGGGTTATACAGGGAGACCTCGCAAGCCTTTGCGGTGCTTTTGCCTGTCCGGAGCGTCGGTGTTATGGGCGATGGACGCACCTACGCCAACGTGGTGGCCTTGCGCGCTGTGACGACGGAGGATTTTATGACCGCCGATTGGGCGCGGCTGCCCTACGAACTGCTAGGTCGCGTCGCTAACCGCATTGTTAACGAGGTCGATGGGGTTAACCGTGTCGTCTATGATGTCAGCAGCAAACCGCCCGCTACCATTGAATGGGAGTGACCGGACGCTTGGATGGGGCGTTCGAAAGCGACTTTTCGCGAGGCCGCGATACGAGACCTTAGCCCGGCATTAACATCCTGTTAATGAAACGCCGATTCGATTGTGGTACAATGGCTCCATATGAAAGATTGATCTATTCTAAATGGAGCTGCTGTTATATCGTGCGTTACCACCATTGTGATGACACCTTACTTTCCTGCAAAGATCACCAGGGTCTTGCCTAACAGCGCCGCTCGGCGCTGTGGTCTGCGATCCGGAGACAGTCTGTTGGCCCTCAACGACACGCCTTTGAGGGATGTGATTGACGTACAGTTCTACGGTGGCGATCATGAGCTAACCATGTTGTACCAGCGCGGCGATCATCGCCGGCGGTGCAAGGTGCGACGGCGTTATGGAGAGCCCTTGGGTCTGGACTTCGCTGACGACCTCTTCAGCGGTAAGCCGCGGGTCTGCCGTAATAACTGCGACTTCTGCTTTGTCACACAGATGGCCCCTGGTATGCGCGGCGCCCTCTATATTAAGGATGATGACTATCGTCTATCCTTCCTCCACGGCAACTACATCACCCTCACCAACCTTGACGCTTCGGACTGGGAACGCATCGAAGCCCAGTACCTAAGCCCCCTCTACGTCTCGGTCCACGCGACCGAGCCTGAAGTGCGCGTCGACTTGATGCGGAACCCACAGGCCGGTGAGATCTTGACGCAGCTACGGCGCCTTGCCGAGATGGGGATCGAGATACATACGCAGGCAGTCCTCGTGCCGGGTCGCAATGATGGCCCGCACCTGGATCGAACCATTGAGGATCTTGGCGCCCTTTATCCTGCCGTTCGGTCCCTCTCAGTTGTGCCTGTCGGGCTGACCCGTTGGTGTAATCCCAAGCTGCGCAGCTATACGGATGCGGAAGCGTCGGCAATCGTGGACCAAGTAGCGGGCTGGCATACCCAGTATAGGTCGGCACTGGGTGTGGGCTTCGTCTATCCATCCGATGAGTGGTACCTGCGCGCCGGGGTTTCGGTTCCGGATATTGGGGATTATGATAACCTTCTTCCGGCCATGATCGAGAACGGGGTTGGGATGGTGCGCCGGTTCCTGAACGGGCGCGAGATTTTGACGGTCGCGCTGGCCCAGGCCGGCGATTCGCAGATCTGGGTGACCGGCACGCTCTTCGCTCCGGTGCTGCAGACGTATGCCGAAGCGTATGCTGAGGCTACCGGACGTAGGGTGACGGTGGTGCCGGCAGTAAACCATTTCTTTGGTGATGACGTGACGGTGGCAGGATTGCTCACTGTGCAGGATGTGCTCCGTGCCCTGCAAGGGCACGATCTGGGAAGCGGCATCGTGCTCCCCAAGGCTATGTTCCGCGGACCGGAGGGTCAGTCTCTGGATGGACGGACGCGTGAATATGTGGAGACAGCCGTTGGTGTACCCGTGTATCTGGCAGACGAAACTGGACGTTCGGGGGAGGTTGTGGTGTGGTCTGTGACTCCCTAACGGGGTCGCGGCGTTTGCCGGTGGCTATCTATGTAGGAGGCGGTTTATGGCGGAAGTGACAGTACGAGATCATACTCTGCGGATCAATTGGTTGTCGGGACGGCGCCTACGCCGCCTCCGTGAGACCATATCAGCGTACCTCTTTATCTTGCCTGCATTTATCATAATTGGAACCTTCGGCCTCTTCCCGTTGATCTTCTCCCTCTATGTGAGTCTTCATGCCTGGCGGGTTCGACCGGGGAACTACTCGGGGATGGCCAACTACGTCAGGGCTTTGGACAATCTGGCCTACGTCGCCGGACTCTGGTTGGTGGTGATCCTCGGTGCGGTTGTGGTACGTACGCTACTCAGTGTCCGGCGTGACGCGCAGGAGCACGGGGATCGGCCATGGTCCTGGACTCTACCGGCCTTGGTCACTACGGCGGGCCTTTTCCAGTTTTTGGTTTTCGCCGTGCGCTTGTTGCCTGAAGTACTGGCGATTGCTGACAAAGTTAGGGGTGTACAGCGGAGTCAGGCGCTCTTCCTTGAATTCCTGGGTGAGGCGTGGCGAGTACCAGGGGTAGTCTCAGCGCGCAATACGACGCTGCTCATACTGCTCGTTGGGTTCGGACTCGCCGCGACCTTTGCCCGTTTCGTGAACCCTGGCGTTCGCAGTTCCGGCTACTACTCCCGTTTGATCCTCGTCTTTCTACTTGTTGGCTGTGCGGTTGCGGTGGGATGGCTGACGCTCACGGAGATCCAGGCAGCTTATGCCGAGGCTGCCGAGGCGGGTCAAGCCATTCGGATTTGGCCCCAAGTTCTGGCGATCAGTATCGGCATCATCGTTCTAATCGCCATGGGTCAACTCGCTCGACGCGCGGGATTCGCGGACCGTACTACGTGGCTTCTGGTAGTGGGCGGTGGCGCACTGGCGCTGGGGACCAAGCTGGCTCTCGATGGCGGGCAGACAACGTGGGCCGAAATTCTGCTCATACTCGCGGGTCTCGTGTCGCTGCTCTTCTCCTGGAAGGCATGGGAGGCAGCCCGCGATGCTGAGAGCACCGGCGGGCTCATTCTCTGGGTCTTCGCCGCTATCGCGATGATGTTGGGTGCCTGGCTCTTAATCGCCGAAGTGCCTCTTGCGATACGGGCGGGCTATCGTGACTGGTGGGACGGGCTTCTTAACACTGTGTACTATGTATTGTTCACCGTGCCCGCCGAGTTGGTCCTTGGCCTTTTCCTCGCAGTGCTACTCTTCCAGCAGATTAAGGGAAAGAGTTTTTTCCGCCTGATCTATTTCCTCCCGTATGTTACGAATCCCGTTGCTGCTGCCAGCGTATTCAGGGTGATTTTCTCCAGTCGGGTGACAG
>SLDA01000393.1 GCA_007125545.1 Thermoflexales bacterium
CACGCCCTTGCGGATCGATGGTCAGTGCCAGAATAGGTCTATTTGTAACATCCCGCTGATCCACGACGCACTCGGCAACCGTTGGATCGAAACGACAAAGTCGACCTGTACCCAGCGGAGAGGTCACGAGCCACAAACTACCGTCGGCGGCAAACTCAATTTCGCGGATGTCTTTTGCATCTTCGTAGAGAGTCCATTGGCCGCCGTCGAACTTCATCAGGCCCTTCGAGCCACCCACCCACAGCGCACCGTCCGGTGCGAAAGCGAGAGCGTTGGCGCGATTGTCAGGCATTCCGGAATCGACATCGAAGACGGTCACCTGATCGCCCTGGATCCTGGAGAGGCCGTTGTAACCGGAAGCCACCCAAATATCGCGCCCGTTAACGGCAATATCGGAAATGCTGTTCCACGATAGACCTTCTTTGTCGGTGAAACGTGTGAAATCACCGGTATCAATATCCATGATTCCGAGTCCGCGGTAACCGATGAGGAGCCAACGTTGCTCGCGGTCACAGTAAAGGCGGTCGACTTTATTGTTAGCGACGTGACTGTCGGCGGGTGTGATGGGCGTGTTATCCCACTGCATCGAACCCGGATCGAAAAAGCTCAATCCACGCAGCGTTCCTAAGACGATGCGTTCTTCCCCGAAAATCTCACAGGCGACGAGAGAATGGCTGCTCACATGCCCTACGCCGTCGAGCGGCGTGTAGTGATTAGCATATGCCCCATCGAGGTTGCGAGTAACAACGCCACCGAGCGTGGCAACATAAATGGTACCTTCGTGGACAAGCACGTCGCGCACGACATTGCTGTTGACGTAAGCGTAGGATCCTGGCAACAGGTTTGAGCTGTCCGACTGCTGGTACATCGCCTCCTCACTCTCTTGGGGCTCGTCCTGATCCAAGGCGATCTCCGTTGGAACCGGTTCGGGAGTTAGCGCCGGCTGGGTGGATACCACCGTCGGAGTGTTCGTAGGCGCGAGGACAACCGGAGCGATCGGGGCTCCGGTTTCCGCGCTGCTTCCAGCACAAGCAAGAGTTACAGCTAACAAGACTAGGACAGCGAGTATTCCTGTCCAACATCGTCGAATACGCATAATCTTCCTCACTATCTCTTTGTGTAAGGGGGTGCTACCTATCTAGAATGCTCAGCACCATCTGTTGCCTTGGCTTGTTGCTCCATCTGTTCTTCGAGATATGCCACAAGCGCTGCCAAGGAGCCGAAACCCCGCCGTTGCCCGGTGCCCGGATATTGCAGAGAAGCACGCCAAACTTGGGTATCACCATCCCAGGTCTGCCACAGGCGCAGGAGGTATGAAAGGTAGTGGGTCTTTTGCCTTTTCTGGCACATAAAGCCTCACTTTGATGAATGCCGGGGACCTCTGGTGTGCCCGGCGTGAAGCGCAACCGTTGAAGTCTAGCACTTCACACCTATTCTCTACAACCGATGTCAAAAAACCGTCAAAAAGGTGCCTTTCTGAGAGCTGAGTATATAATGGCAGATGGATCCACAGGTACAGCACGCTACTCTATCAACGCACACTGGGCAAACTCAACATGGCACAACTGACCGTTACTCTGCTCGGCTCATTTCAGGTGGCCCTCGATGGCCACCCCATCACCGGCTTCGCTACTGACAAAGCCCGCGCCCTGCTGGCCTATCTCGCCGTCGAGAATCAGCGACCCCACCGTCGCGAGGCGCTCGCGGCGCTCCTCTGGCCCGATCAGCCCGTAGACCGGGCGCGCCAGAGCCTTCGTCAGGCGCTCCTGCACGTGCGGCAAGCAGTGTGTGATACAACCGCAGACTGTCCTTTTCTGCTGGTCGAGCGCAATGAGGTGCAGCTTAACCCCGCAGCCGACGTACGGCTCGACGTGAACGAGTTCTCGGCGCTGGCAGAGACCTGTGAGCGTCACCCGCATCGTAGCCGGAGCTCGTGCCTGCCCTGCCAACGGCGCTCTGAAACGATGCTCACGCTCTACCGCGGCGAATTTCTATCCGGCTTCCTGATCGCCGACAGCGACCTCTTTGAGGAGTGGGGGCTGCTCAAACGCGAATGGCTACACATCCAGGCGATGCAGAGTCTAGCACAGCTTGCCAACTACCACGGACGTCGGGGAGAGCTGAGCACGGCTCGCCGTTACCTACAGCAGCAGGTGCAACTCGAACCATGGCGTGAGGAAGCCCACCGGCAGCTTATGCGGCTCCAGGCCCTGGGAGGAGAGCGCAGCGCGGCGCTGGCACAATTCGAGCAATGCCGCCGCATCTTGAAAACTGAGTTCGGTGCAGAGCCGGCAACTGAGACGATGCAGCTTTGGACGCAGATTCGCGATGATGCCATTATCGGTCCGGTGACGCCGGTAAGTACGCCGGCGTCGAGCACGCCATTTGTTGGACGCGAAGCAGAACTTCAGGAGATCGCAGAGTTGCTCACCCGTCGAGACTGCCGCCTGGTGACGCTCACCGGCCCCGGCGGCGTCGGCAAGACACGTTTAGCGCTCGAGATGGCGGAGCAACATCGTGGCCTGTTCACCGACGGTGTGTTTTTTGTTAATCTGAGCTCGGTCAGTCACGGCGAGATGATCCCGCTGGTGGTTGGCGAGGCGTTGGCGCTCCCCTCCGCTCCGCAAGGAGGACCACACCGGTTATTCCAGCACCTGCATAACAAGGAACTGCTACTGGTGCTCGACAGCTTTGAACATCTGGTAGACTCAGGGCCACTTCTAAGCGACATCTTGCACCACGCCCCTGGCGTCATTCTGCTGGTCACTTCACGAGAGAAATTGCGTCTGCAGGAAGAGTGGGGCTATGTCCTGGAAGGTCTGACGTATCCTCGCTCCGGCCCGGCAATGCGCGCGGACCCGCTGAGTTACAGCGCACTGGCGCTTTTCAGCCAACGCGCACTTCAGGCGCAGCGGCATTTCGCGCTCACAGATGATCTCTTGCCCGACGTCACGCGCATCTGCAAGCTTGTCGAAGGTCTGCCGTTGGGGATCGAGTTAGCTGCCGCCGCGATGGGTGAACGTTCGTGCGCAGAGATCTGCAAGGCACTTACACGAACCTTAAACACCCTTGAGAGCTCGTTACGCAACGTCCCGAGTCGGCATCGCAGCCTACGCGCAGCTTTCGAGCATTCGTGGGACCTATTAACGCCGAGCGAACAAGAGTGTTTCGTGGCACTGGCGGTCTTTGCTGTGGGCTTCGATACCGAAGCCGCCCATACAGTCGCCGGTGCGACAGCATCCGAACTTGCAGGGTTGACAGCGAAATCGCTGCTCACGTTTGATGGTGCAAGATATCTGTGGCACGAAGCTACGCACCAATTTGCCGCCGAACGCTTGGAAGCAAGCCCCGCTGCCGCGGCAGCGCTCCGCAGGCGTCATAGCGCCCTCTTTGCCGCGCGGTTGCCGCACAGTGCCGCCGCGCTCAATGGCGCGGACGCCGGCACTACAATCCAGGCATTGGAGCGCGACCGCGCTAACTTGAGAGCGGCCTGGCAATGGGCTGCGCACGAGGGGGAGGTGGAAGGATTAGCGGCTATGATAGAAGGGATCGGCAAGCTCTATCGTTGGAGGGGTCCCGCGCAAGAAGGGCTACAGATGATCAGTCAAGCCCTGGAATGCCTTCGTGCACCGGCGGAGGGGATGCTGTCGACGCCTCCACCGGCTTCGCTAATAGCGCGGCTGCAGATGGAACAGACGCAGTTACTGAACCTCCAACTGCGCTA
>SLDA01000547.1 GCA_007125545.1 Thermoflexales bacterium
ACGGGCGCGCGTACGGCATTCCGAAGCGCGAACTGAGCGCGCGCATCGAAGCCGCTTTGCAGCGTACCGACCTCGAGGGCCGGGGCTCGGTCAGCACCAAAGCGCTCTCCGGAGGATGGCGACAGAGACTGGCGCTGAGCGCCGCGATTCTCCACCGGCCCGAGCTGGTTTTTCTGGACGAGCCAACCGCCGGCGTGGACCCCTCCTCTCGCCGCGCGTTCTGGGACCTGCTCTACGAGCTTATCGCTGAAGGGATCACCGTTCTCGTCACCACCCACTATATGGAGGAGGCCGAACACTGTCAGCGTCTCGCATTCATCCAGCGCGGCGAGATCATCCTGCAGGGCACGCCCGGCGAGATCAAGCGCGATGAGATGGTGGGTCGGGTAATCGAGATCGCCTGCGATCAACCCGACCGCGCCCTGGCGACGCTGCAGGAGATGGAAGAACTGGATGAAGTCGCACCGTACGGCGCCAAGATCCATGCGATCGCCCGCGACGGTGAGGGATTGGAAAGCCGTATCGCAGCTCGGCTGGAGCGGGAAGAGATTGCCGGCATAGAGATCACCGTCGTCGAGCCCACGCTCGAGGACGTCTTCATCACCAAGATGAAAGCACATTCCGGCTAGGCGGCGGGCCGGCTGACCGGCTGGAGGAGAACCTCACGCAGAGCCGCCTTTGCAGGAGATACCGTCCCCTCCGTCACGCGCCTACGGCTCAAGCACCAAGCACGAATTGTTAGGCATGCCTTATAAATCCCTTGACAGAATCCGACGCGGGTGTATGATAAGGCATACCTTATACAATTGGGGTCCACGGTGCAGGGCCGATCTACTGTGCAGAGGCTGCGGCTAGCCGTGATGACGTCCGAAGGAGTGTCGCGATGTTTGAGTCTACGTTGGTGCCCCCGCGAGTCAGCCGGCACCGGTCTGGAAGCAGGCCGGCAATCGTCATCGTCACCACGCTGATTGTCCTCTTAGCTATGGCCTTACTGGCAAGCTGTGCCGGCGATGCACCTCTTTCCCCCTCCGACGATCCTGGCGAGTTGGTCATCTACTCGGCGCGCAACGAGAGATTCGTCGATGCGTTGCTGGAGAAGTTCCAGGGCGATACCGGGATTACCGTCAGGGCGCTGCATGCCGGTGGCGGGGCGGTTAATCGGATCATCGAAGAGAGCCGGAACGTACAGGCTGATATATTTATCTCCAATGACATCGGCGCCCTGGAGCACCTCCGTATTAACGGATTGCTGGAAGGGTCGGAGCCCGAGGGAGTTGAGACCATTGACTCGCGCTTCCGTGCCGATGATAATTCCTGGTTCGCTCTCTCGGCCAGAACGCGGGTGCTGATGTACAACCAGGACCTGATCACGGCCGAGGAGATGCCCACCACCATCTGGGAGTTGACCGACCCGACCTGGGCCGGGCAGTTCGCCATCACCCGAGGTGGCAACGGAAGCATGATTGCCCACATCTCCGCGCTCCGCTATGAATGGGGAGACGCCAGGACCGCCGAATGGATTGCGGCTGTCAAAGAAAACGCGGGCGCCATTATGGAAGGACATGGGGATATCCGGCGCGCTGTAGGCGCAGGAGAGTTCGCATTTGGATTGGTGAACAACTACTACTACCACCAGCAGCTGCTGGAGCCCACGGATAACAACGTTGGCGTGATCTATCCGGACCAGGGCGAAGGCGAGATGGGTGCCGTCGTCAATGCCGCCGGCGTCGGTCTGATCAAGGGCGCGCCGAATGCAGAGAATGCCCAACGGTTCCTCGCGTGGGTCCTGCTGCCCGAAAACCAGCGCGAGTTCTCCTATGCCTCGATGGAAGTTCCGATCAACCCGACCGTCCAGGCCATTGGCCAAGCAGCAACCATCGCGGACTACAGAACGCACGCAATGCCCCTCAGCGAGCTGGGCGAGGTGTTCGAGGGTACCAAGGAGTTGATCGAGCGCTCAGGGCTCGATCTGGAGCTCAGATAACGAGTCCCGGGTTGGTGCCGGGTGGCTCCAGTGAGCTACCCGGCGGAGGCTTGGCAGGTTGAAGGGACCCAAGGAGACCTTACCATGCAGAGTTTGGATGTAGACGTTCGGACGTTGCAACCCAGTATACCGCTGGGCAAGCCGGTGCCGGGACTGACGTTGTCCGACAGAATTGGCGGGACTTGGGCCAGGCTCTGGGGAGGGAAGCCCCCGGATCTGGTTCTGGCGGTGCTCGGCCTTTCGATCGGCCTGCTGATGGCCTGGCCCATCGTCTACGTCATCTGGCACGCACTGTCGGCGGGCACGGATCGCTGGCTACGGTTGCTGGACAGCCGCATTCCCACGCTGCTGTGGAACACGATATCCATCTCCGTAGCCACAACGCTGCTGAGCATCGTGATCGGCGTTTCACTCGCATGGTTGGTCCACCGCTGCGATACCCCCGGCAGGAAGGTATGGCGGTGGCTCCTGGCCCTCCCGCTGATGATTCCCTCTTACGTGGGCGCGGTTGCCTACATTATGATCTTCGGCCCTCGCGGCTGGATTTACGCGTTCATGGGGATGACGCCCTTCAACCTCTACTCCTTCTGGGGCGTGCTCTTTGTCCTGACGATGTTCAAATTCCCCTACGTATACCTGATTGTCGGCGCCGCTCTAAAGCGCATGAGCCGCTCCCTGGAGGAGACCGCCCGTTCGCAGGGGCTGGGTCCCTGGGCCACCTTCCGGCAGGTCACCTTTCCACTGCTGCACCCTGCCATCGGCGCCGGCGCCATTCTCACGGCGCTGTGCACCCTCTCCGAGTTCGGGGTGGTGGCGCTGTTGCGGTACAATACCTTCACCTCGGCCATCTTCTACCAAATGGAGAGCTACGATAGGACAGCAGCCACCGTTCTGAGCAGCGTCCTGATTGCGCTGACGGTGTTGGTTATGGGGATCGAGCGGCTCACGCGAAAGCGGCGCCGCTTCCAACAGACCACCAACAGCTACCGGCCCCCCGAGACCCTCAAGTTGGGGCGGTGGAAGCCGGTCGCCCTCCTGTGGGTGGCGAGCATCCTGTTCGCTGCTGTAGGCCTTCCCCTGGCCGTCCTCGTGTACTGGTCCGTTCAGGGCATCACGCGCGGGGCGCTGGACAGCAGGTTCTGGATGTTTGCATGGAACAGCATTCAGGTGGCGGGGCTGGCGGCCCTGCTGGCGGTGGTGTTGTCGCTGCCCGTGGTCTATTTGAAGGCGCGCCATCCCTCGCTCCCGGCAACCTTTATCGACAGGATGAGCGCTTCGGGCTACGCACTGCCGGGGATTATCGTCGCGCTGGGGCTCATCTTCCTCTTCAACACCTACATCCCCTGGCTATACAATACCGCATTCCTGATCGTCATCGCGTACGTCGTACGCTTTCTACCGCAGGCCATGCAGTACGGCGACGCCTCGCTAAGCCAGATCTCTCCCCGAATCGACGAGGCTGCCAGGAGCCTGGGATATCGTCCCTGGAAGGTGTTGGGCAAGGTCATCGTACCTCTGGTCTCGCCAGGGCTGCTGGCGGGCGCCGCCCTGGTCTTTGTCAGCGCCATTAAGGAGCTGCCGGCTACCCTGATCCTGCGCCCTCCGGGGTTCGATACGCTGGCGGTCAGAGTCTGGGTCGAGTCCAGCGAGGCCGTCTATCATATGGCAGCGCCGGCTGCGCTGTTGATCGTGCTCGTTTCGGTCATTCCGCTCAAGTGGATGTTGAGCCGGTATTGAGA
>SLDA01000157.1 GCA_007125545.1 Thermoflexales bacterium
CCAGCGGCGAACCGCTTCCCAGCGGCGAACCGCTTCCCAGCGGCGTACCGCTTCCGAGCGGCGTACCGCTTCCGAGCGGCGTGGTCCTTACGGCGACGGACTCCGAGGCGACGATTCGGGCGCGGGCCGTGCTCTCGGGTTACTTTCCCGATACGGTGTCGCACGAGCTGGCGCGTTACCCCTCGGTGGCGCGGCTGGAGGCGGCGCACGCGCGTAGCGGGTTGGAGATTGTCGCTACGTTTGTAGCCGAGCATCCCTACGTGATTGAGGATGCTCGCGCCTTCCGTGAGCGCGCCTATTCCTGCCTGCATCTCATCTCGGATGAGGCCCTGGCAGCGGGTGTGGCGCGGTTGGAAGCGGACTTGCCGCTGGCGGCAGTGTCGCGGAATTACGTGGTGGTGGCGCGCCGTAAGGCGTAGGTGTCCCTCAACTTGTCACCGTCCGTCGTTGTACTATCATAAAGTTAGTTAGGTTCGTCGCAGTCGGTGTGTAGCCCATCGCGCCGGCGGCTATGGGGCAACCTAGTTGATGAGGAGAAGATACCATGAGTTCAGCAGGCGGAAGAGCTGAATTGCCAGTCATTCTTCTGTTAGTGGTTGCCCTGTTAGTTGCAAGTGCCCCATCGCTGTCCCACTCGGAAGCTGCTGCAATATCCGCTACACAGAACTAAGCTACGGTGACTGTCCGTCTGCTTGACCCAGGGCTGGGGTTAGGCGCGATCGAGAACTGGGAGGCCTCGCTATATGCCGGTGCAATCATCGGTGAGGAAGCCGCCGACCGGTTCACCGGGTGGCTGACTGTCGACACGAGGAGGGTTTCTCCCTCCGCCACAGGGTCACACTGCGTCTGAGAGGTATGAGTTGATTGAGATATGCTTTGAGGAGGTACCAACATGAAGATGGACACAACAAACAGAGTCAGTCGTCATCTGGTCGTAGCGATAGGAAGCCTGGCGGTTGCTTTACTTCTATGGGCGGTGGGATATGAGGTCCAACGCGTGGTCGCAGCTGTCCCTTACTTTTTGCTGTTCCTGGTGATGATCATAGGTCCCAGCGTAAGGATATGGCCGTCTATTATGAAGTGGGCCAAAGGGCCGTTTCCGGTAAGCTGGAGGGCGGAACTGGGGATCTGGTTCGCTATCTGGTCCGTTGCTCACGTCCTCTTTGTCTTTGGGGCCAGAGACTGGGATGTCGTTGGGTATTTGGTGGATATGAGTCCTTGGGCCTTCGGTGCCCTGGTGGCAACGATCATAGCGGTTGTGCTCGCGTGCACGTCGAATACGCCTGCGCTACGGTTTATGGGTCCTAAGGCGTGGAAATGGCATCAGAGCCACGGTACCTACGTGATCTTCTGGCTGGCTGCCGTGCATGTCTACGATCGCGCCTATCTTAGACCCTATGGAGACGTTGGTTTCCCGTCAGCTGATCCGGTTCACTGGGTCTACTTGATCACGATCGCTATTGTTGTTCTCCTACATCTGACAGCTTTCGTGAAGATTGTCGCTGATTATCGGGAAACGGGGGAGTACCCGGCCGGGTTGTGAGAGGGCGGGGTTCTGGTGGGAGTGCAATGGCCGCCTTGTCATTGCTACGCCACTGACTTGCCTCCCTTGCATAAGCGCATCCAAGATCGGGGCCTTTGCCATTTGTGCGGCCCCGATCTCTGAGTACAATCTTCCCCAGCTATCCACATCACGAACAACAGGAGGACCCTGATATGCACTTCGAGCACGTGGCTATGAATGTTCCCGATCCTCGCGCGATGGCGCGGTGGTACGTCGAGCACCTGGGCATGCGCATTGTCCGTCAGGTCGACGCGCCGCCCTATATGCATTTCCTGGCCGACGTTACCGGTCGCGTCGTGTTTGAGCTTTACGCGAATGACCTCGCCGCGATTCCCAACTACGCCGAACAGCACCCACTCATCTTGCACAATGCCTTCGCTGTCGAGGACATGGACGGGACGATTGAACGGTTGACCGCTGCAGGTGCGAGTGTCTTCTCCGACGAGACTTTGCCGGACGGTGGTCGACTTGCTATGTTGCGCGATCCCTGGGGCATCGCGCTCCAGTTAACTCAGCGCGCAGTGCCGCTTGGCGCGTGAAGA
Source organism: Thermoflexales bacterium (assembly GCA_007125545.1). Classification (GTDB taxonomy): domain Bacteria; phylum Chloroflexota; class Anaerolineae; order B4-G1; family SLSP01; genus PWVB01. Next base: position 2,107 of record SLDA01000157.1, read on the forward strand.
ACCGGGCCAAAGAGAGGGACAGGATGCTTAAGGATAGAGCAATATGACCATACTTGACCAATTCAGGCTTGAGGGGAAGACTGCGCTGGTGACGGGCTGCCGCCGCGGGATCGGACGGGGCTTTGCGCAGGCACTGGCGGAGGCGGGTGCTGATGTTGTGGGCGTGAGTGTGAGCCTGGAGCCGGAGGGCAGTGATGTGGAGCAGGATATCGTTGCCGCCGGGCGCCGCTTCTGGTCGTACACGTGCGACTTCAGCCAACGCGACGATCTCTACGCTTTCATCGCTCGCGTGAAGGAGGAGGTGCCTCCGATTGACATTCTTGTCAACAACGCCGGCACGAATATCCGTATGCCTGCTGTAGAGTATCACGACGAGGCCTGGGACGAGGTGATCGAGGTCAACCTCAACGCGCAGTTCATCCTCGCACGGGAGTTCGGCAAGGATATGGTCGCGCGCGGTGGGGGCAAGATCATCTTCACTGCCTCGCTTATGACCTTCCAGGGCGGGATCACCATCCCGGCTTACGCCGCGAGCAAGGGTGGCATCGGGCAGCTTACCAAGGCTTTGTCCAATGAGTGGGCGGCGAAGGGCGTGAACGTCAACGCCATCACGCCGGGCTACATCGCCACGGACCTCACCGAGCCGCTACGCACCGATCCCACCCGGGGCCCGGAGATCCTCGCACGGATTCCGGCCGGCCGCTGGGGTACGGCTGATGACATGAAAGGCGCTGTTCTTTTCCTGGCTTCTGACGCCGCCGCCTACGTACACGGCACCGTCCTCGTCGTCGACGGTGGCTGGCTGGCACGCTAGATGGGGAAGTCCGAAGTCAGAGATATGAGGTCCGAAGCCAGAGGTCCGACGTCTGATTGCTGACTCTTGTCCCTCACGGAGGCCGGAAATGCTTGACATCCTCATCAAGAACGGTTGGATCGCTGACGGAACCGGCAACCCGCTCATACCGGCGGATGTCGGCATCGCAGGCGACCGGATTGTGCACGTTGGGCCTATGCCCGGCGCCACGGGCGCGACCTCCGGCGCGGCTCGACGCGTGATCGACGCCACAGGCAAGATCGTCTGTCCGGGCTTCGTCGATATTCATTCGCACAGCGACGCCACGATTCTGCTCAACCCGACCGCGCAGAGCACGATCCGGCAGGGGATCACGACGGAGGTGGTGGGCAATTGCGGAGACAGCCCCGCACCGTTGCCCGGCTCTGGAGCCGCCCCGGATCCTCTCGGGATGGGTACGCCGGGTCCGGCGCGCTGGACCACCTTTCGCCAGTTCCTTGACGTGGTGGATGCTACCGGCATTACGCCGAATATGGTCTGGCTGGTGGGGCACAACACGCTGCGCCGCGCGGCGGGCGTCACCGGAAGCCGGATCACGACGGAGCAGGTGGCGACCATGCAGGCGCTGTTGCGAGAGGGCCTGGACGCCGGGGCTGTCGGCCTCTCTACCGGTCTGGAGTTCGATCCGGGCCGCCGGGCCACGCTGGATGAGATTGTGGCGTTGGCCGCGGTGGCGGGAGAGCGCGTGCCTCGCGGTGGCGGTTTCTACGCGAGTCACATCCGCAACCGTGCCAAGGCGCTCCAGCCCGCCATTGAGGA
>SLDA01000587.1 GCA_007125545.1 Thermoflexales bacterium
GACTCAGTGACAGTACTATTTAAAAAGAGGAGGTCTAGACGATGGCGGAGAGTATGCTGAAATATGACATCACCAAAGATGACCTAAGCTCCTTCGATGGCCAGGCACCGGCATTCGTCACCTTTGGCGAGGTGATGGTCCGCGACACCCCAGCTGATAATGAGCGCCCGGAGCGCACGCGGACTGTGCACCTGTCTATGGCAGGAAGCGAATATACCCTGGCGATTGCACTGGCACGCTTTGGCATTCCGGCGTCCTTCATCACGCGTGTGCCAGACAATCCCTACGGGCACATGCTGCGTAATATCGCGCGGGAGAATGGAGTCAGCACCGATCATATCGTCTGGGCGCCTAAGGTGGAGCCGATCGGGCGCTTTATCTACGAGCTCGGGCGCACGCCACGCAAGAACGTGGGTACCTACCAGCGGCAGTACTCGGCGGCGTCGCGGCTGGATGCCGGCATGGTTGACTGGGGCGCCGCGCTGCAGGATTGCCGGCTCTTTCATACCTCAGGCATCAGTTTCGGACTGGCCCCACACAGCGGTTATACGCATAACACCCTACAGGCTGCGTTCCGGGACGCGGTTGCGCACAAGCCCGAGGGATGCTTGGTGGGACTCGACTACAACTACCGCTCGACCCTTTGGAATGTGGAGTTGGCCCGTGAGATTATGACGCCGATTTTGACCGATCATGTCGATATCCTGATCACGTCGATTGAAGACATGGCCCTCATCTACGGTCTCAATTGCGGGCAGTATTCGGCGAAGCAGATCGTCGATGGAGACATGGGTCATATCGAGGACGATGACATCCGTGCTTTCGCTGACGCCATTCATCAGCGTTTCAACACGAAGGTCGTGGCGGTCACGATCCGTTATCCCGATAGCTTCGAGCAGCATCGCTGGGAGTCCGCGGCGGCAGATGCTGAGGGCAACTTCTTCCGCTCACCCGCGGTGAAGCCGATTATGCTGTGGGACAGGCTGGGCGGTGGTGATACCTGGAATGCAGGCTTCTATTATGGGCTCTTGACGGAGGGCTTTAATGCCTCCGGCATTGAGAAGGGCGTCTTGGTTGGGGATGCCGCCACCCGTATCAAACAGACGCTCATGTTTGACTTGCCCATTGTGAACAAGGATGAGGTCCAGGCCTTGATGAAGGCCGACGTATTAGGTGGGGGAAAGCGTGTGGCCCGATAGGAATCGGGCTTCCGCCAGTCAGGGGGAGAAAACAAGAATGAACAAGGCACAGAAGTTGAATCTGATTCGTGAGACGGGTGTAATTGCGATAATGCGCGCCAAGAGTTCTGACCAGTTGATGGCGGCGGCGGATGCGATCAAGGCAGGAGGCGTTGCAGTCATCGAGGTGACGATGACGACGCCGGGGGCTCTGGACGTGATTCGAGAAGCAGTGGCTCGTTATGGCGATGCCGTTCTCTTTGGTGCGGGATCGGTGCTTGACGCGGAGACGGCGCGGGCCGCGATCCTGGCGGGCGCCGGCTTCATCGTCGCCCCAACGCTCAACGTGCCGATGATTGAGTTGTGCAACCGTTACAGTGTTCCGGTGATGCCGGGCATCTTCACACCGACCGAGGCGCTGGTAGCGTGGCAGGCCGGTGCCGATATGGTCAAACTCTTCCCTGCCAGCGTAGGAGGTGCGGACATGATCAAGGCGATCCTGGCCCCGCTGCCTCAGTTGGAGATTGTGCCTGTCGGTGGTGTCGAGCTGGACAATGCGGCAGAGTTTATCCGCAAAGGCGCGGCTGCGCTGGGTGTCGGCAGCAGCTTGGTGAATCAGAAACTGCTCGACTCGGGCGATATGGACAGGCTGACGCAACGCGCCGAGGCTTTCATCGCTGAGGTGCGGAAAGGGCACGCCGGATAGCGGCAGTAGAACCGGAGTCAAGCATCTGCACGAACCCGAACTGATGCACCTCAACGTGGGGTGGCGCCTCCCCGAGCTGCGGGAGACGCCACTCTGATTGTCTACTAACGCTAGGTTTGTGGATCTCAGTGGGCCAGGTAGCCGCCGTCCGCCGGGTAAGCGGCACCTGTAATGAAGGAAGCCTTGTCCGAACTAAGCCAGATAACGAGCTCTGCGATCTCACCGGGTTCCCCGAGGCGTCCGATCGGATGGAGACTCACAAGGTTTTCGTACATCTCCTTGTCTTGTTCCATTTCCTCAATCATCGGCGTGCGGATGAAACCGGGACTCACGGCGTTGACCCGGATATTCTCCTGACCGTACTCTACCGCGGCGCTCGCAGTGAGACCGATGATGCCGTGCTTCGAAGCGACGTAGGCCGGCGCGCCCTTGAAAGCTACGAGCCCCAGGATGGACGCCATATTGACGATGGACCCGCCCCCGGCCTTCATCATCGCCGGGATCTCATACTTCATACAGTAGAAAACGCTGGATAGATTGATGGCGATGACCCGCTGCCAGTCGTCGATGCTGTAGTCGGCCAATCGGTTCTGCTCGCCCGTGATACCGGCATTGTTGCAGGCCATATCGAGATGTCCGAACTGATTCAGCGTCTGCTGGACCAGAGATTCACAGTCCGATGGCTTCGATACATCTGCCCGCACGAAAATGGCTTCGCCGCCCGGTTCATTGATCAGCCTGACGGTCTCTTTCCCGCCCTCTTCTGCAATATCGGATACGATCACTTGTGCCCCGTGTGCAGCGTAGAGCTGAGCGATCTTCCTGCCAATCCCTGAAGCTGCCCCCGTAACTAATGCGACTTTGCCGTCAAACATAGGCGTGTCTCCCTTCTGCTAACCCAACTTCTGCTAACCCAACTCCTACAGGACTTACCCATAGGTCCCTTATGTTAAGATAAGGAGAGATGCAGGAAGCCGCAGTCGGACTCCGTTGGGATTGCTGACGGGATCCGTTGCATGCATTGGAAGCAACAGGGTGTATCTGCAACGAAGGCCTGGTTGGGCCAAGCGGCGAAGCCAGGGGGCGGCTTATGCCCAAGCGATACGTTGGAGGATGCGCTCAAGGCGAGCTGGATCGCGCCCCAGGTTGCGAGCCAGATAGCGTCCCGCATCAAGCAGGAAGTCATATTCAGCCTTTGCATGGAGGGGCGCAGCTCGTAACAGCGCGGTCGGAATGAGCTCGTCCGCGGGGATGTCGCGGTTGTCGAGCAGTGCACGCATAAAGTCCGGTGAGCGGGTAATTCGATGGACCTCCTCGGAGGCGCAAACCGTGATCTGGTGTAGGATCATCGGGGGTTGCGGGGGCAAACCATAGCGGCATTGCGGATCATCCGGGTAGTGGTAAGCCACGGATGCGACGGAAATCTCGACCGGGATCACACGGTTGTCCCGCTGATCCGCGATGATTTCGTCGAAGGCGGGATCGCCCGATCTTACGGTGACAGCGAGGTTGCGCAGAAAGGGGTCGTCCTGTAATCGGATGTCGTAGACGAGCCCGATGAGTTGAGCGCGGTCGTGCTGGATGGGGGCGCGCACGAAGGTGCCAAAGGTCGGCACTTCCGGTTCGGGGATGCGCGATGCAATGACGAAGCCGCGTATGTCGGCCCGCAGGACATTGCCGATGGCAATCACTTTGGATGTAGATGGCATTGAATTTCCTTCTTCTCATACCTGTGATCGGCAGCAGTACCGGCACACTTGGTTGTCATCTGCGCCCTAAGAGGAGCTTCTGCCTGGCTTTGTCGGAAGCCCGAGCCCAGATACCGGCGCCGAATAGTTCGCGCTGAATGCTCTGTTCCAGTGCGGCTTTGTCCAAGGTCGTAACCAAGGCTTCCTCGTGAGCACGCGCCAGGACGTAGGGGTAACCGTCAAGCGCTTCGGCTTGATGCAGCAGCATCGCATGCATAGGGGCCAGTGGCGCTTCCCCTATAACGGCCCAACTTGGAACCTCAATCCGCGCAATCGTTGGATGTCCTCCACGGGCCTGATCTGGGCCGTCGAGCCGTTGGTAACAGAACCAGATCTCCTGACCCGCACCGGCGTGGCGGGTGTTGGTTGGAATGGGGCGCGTAAACCAGGTGGTATGTTCCCCCGGCGCCAGCAGGTGCATCATCAGGATCTCGTCATCCAGTGGCTGAAGGGGGTTTTCGCTCCACTTCTCCCCCAAATCCTCCCCCGCCAGCCGGCTAGCCCAAAGCATATCCAGCAGAGGGCGGCCGCCCGGTCGGTCGACGTATCCAACCGGTATGGCGCCCGACGCCTGCACCGACTTCAGCGCCTTCATGTAGGTTCCCAGCTTCTCGCCGGTGCTACGTCCGCGTTGGACGTACGGCCACAGTAACGGACCATCCGTCAAGCCCAGGACGGGGCTGTCCGGGCCTTGGTATTCAGTCGCCGAAAGCTCGGCCAAGACTTCCATCTCTTTGATCATTCGTTCCTGCCCCAGCGCTTCACTGCCGATCAGGTAGTCCTGTTCATCAAAGAGCTCTTCTTCTTTATAATGCAGCCACTCGCGCACCTCGACACCGGGCGCCCCGCCATTATAGCGGAAAATGACTGCGCCGACCTGGATCAGGTAATAGAGAGCCAGGGCATGGCGATCAGGGAAGATCTGGGATCCGTCAACACCGATTGCTATCAGCCCCTTCAGGTCCGTGATGGGGCGGCTGACTGGCTCGCCGGGTGGCGCGATCGTTGCCGGGACACCGCCCGACCAAGAGGGTGCCATCCCCGCACTCTCTTGGAGTAGCGGTTCCAGATGGGTCCTGAGATCGACGGCGTCGGGGAGCTCATCCCACCACCTGCGCGCCAGCTGCACGGCTTCTAGCTGCCTTCTCTGCGCTGTGGCTGCTAGCCGGCTCAGTTCGGCGATGTCATTGCGTAGTCTCTCGATGCGTAACATCGTTACCATTATATGTGGGGCGCCGGAGCCGGCAAGTTGTTGCACGCACATCCCCAACCTGGTAGATTTTTACACGAACCACATGCTTATCCCAAGTATCCCACAAATTTAAGGTACATATGTGGGAAAACCTATTGCGTATACCCTGGTTGTGCTGTATAATGTGGGAGGTAGTGGGGCAAAGTGGGGAATCGTGATCCGTAGCTCTTCACAATGGCGTTACTTCTTCGAATCGGTGGGATATCTGCATGTTCTTGGGCCAGTTTACTTACACGCTCGATGTGAAGGGGCGATTGACAGTTCCATCTCGGTTTCGAGATGAACTGCCGACGCAGGCCGTCTTAACGCGTGGGTTGGATCGATGTTTGGTATTATATCCCATTGATGTGTGGGGCGAACTCTCCCAGAAGGTGACCTCGCTGCCGATAACGGACACGCGTGGACGTGCGTTGCGGCGAATCTTTTTTGCCGATGCTGTCGATGTAGAGCTTGATCGCCAGGGTCGTATTCTGATCCCCGATCGTCTGCGTGAGTATGCTGGGCTGGATCTCTCCTCTGAAGTCGTCGTTGTGGGACTGGACCGCTTTATCGAACTGTGGCGTCCGGACCGCTGGGAGAGCCAGAATGAAGAGCAGATGGAGATCGTGAGCGAGGACCCGGCGATATGGGAGAGTCTGAAGATCTAGATACGGCCAAAGGCCACATCCCCGTGCTGGTGCGTGAAGTCGTCGAAGCGCTGGCGGTTCAATCCGGGGGGAATTACCTGGACGCTACAGTGGGGGGTGGCGGGCACGCGGCTGCGATTTTGGAAGCCGGCGCGCCTGGCGGACGTCTGTTGGGTCTGGACCGCGATCCTGAAGCAGTCCGTCGAGCGGCAAAGCGGCTTCGTCTGTATGGAGAGCGGGTCACGGTTGTTCATGCCTCTTATGTCGACCTACTTTCTATTGCCCAACCTAAAGGGTATCTGCCTTTGCATGGAATATTGTTTGATCTTGGTTTTTCTTCATGGCAAATAGACAAAGCGAGTCGTGGCTTTGCTTTCGGCCTCGAAGGACCGCTTGATATGCGCTTTGATCCGGGCGCAGAGGTTAGTGCCGCGGACCTGGTTAATGAGCTTCCGGAGGAAGAGCTGGCAGCGCTGTTGTACCGCTATGGTGAGGAGCCGCGAGGGCGGCAAATTGCGCATGCGGTTGTCGATGCCAGGCCCATCCACACAACGGTTGAGCTGGCGGAGGTGATCAGCAGGGCGTTAGGCGGACGGCGAGGCGCATTGCATCCCGCAACGCGAACTTTTCAAGCCCTCCGCATTGCTGTGAATCAGGAGCTTGAGAGCATCGAGCGTGCGCTTCCCGATGCGGTCGAGGCGCTTATGCCCGGCGGGCGGTTGGCGGTAATCGCGTTTCATTCATTGGAGGATCGTATCGTGAAGCGGTTTCTGCAACAGGAGTCGCGAGACTGTATATGTCCACCCGAGTATCCGGTTTGCCGGTGTGGCCACGTTCGCACGGTGCGGCTGGTGACGCGCAAGCCGGTCGTTCCGTCAGAGGCGGAGATCGCTACCAACCCCCGCAGCCGGAGTGCAAAGTTGCGGGTAGCTGAGAAATTGTAGATGAGAGCTGCAAGAGTGGTGTGAGGTGAGGATATGAGTGTGAGATGGCAGCGGAGAACCCACGGGGTCTCAGTAAGGCAGGAGAAGATCGATCCGATGACCGTTCGGTTGTTTGCCTTAAGCATCGCGATCATCTCTGTTCTCATGGCGCTCTACCTGGCCCTTACCGCTTCCTCCGTCAGGCTGTCGGTGCGACTCTGGTCGTTACACAACGAAATGGCCGAAATTCAGAGAGAGAACGGGCGGTTAGGGACCGAAATTGCCCGGTTGAGCTCAATCCCCGTACTGATAGAACGGTCTGTCAGGTTGGGGTATGGTCAGCCTGAATCGATTGAGTATCTGATCGTAGGAGGACCCTGATATGTTGCGCGGACCAGATGCACGTCTACGTCTTGTCACTGGGCTGCTGTCCCTGGCAGTGTTGATCATCCTGGCCCAGTTGGTACGCCTACAGGTGGTGGACCGTGAGTTGTATCTGCCCAAGATTGAGCAACTGCAGCAGCGCCCCTATACCTTACCTATGCCGCCTTCGGGTGTAATTCTCGATCGCAACGGCGACTTATTGGTGGGCAATTTACCCATCTATGACGTGGGCGCGGAGGTCAATCTCGTCGGCAACGTGACGACCACGTTGCGGGTTGCGCATCGGCTATCGGCGACTCTGGGTATGAGCCCCGAAGCTCTGTTCGATCTGTTGAACTACGAGCCCATACCCGGTGATGAGAACCGGACGGTCTGGCGCCCGCTTGCGCGGGGGCTGGGTCCGGACGTGGTTGAGGACATTAAGTCGCTGCAAAGAGAGGGCTGGTGGTGGCTGACTCTGCAGCCGAAGTGGGAACGATATTACGCTGAAGGTGATCTTGCCTGCTATACTCTGGGATTCGTTAATATGGAGGGTCACGGATATGGCATAGAGGCGTTCCAGCAGCGTTTGCTACGTCCTGTGGTTACCGATGCTAGAGGACCGGTCACCATAGGGCACGTGCCCATGGCAGAGGAACTGGCCTTGGGCAAGCTCCGTGTCTATCCGGGCACTGATTTGGTCTTGACATTGGATCGAACCATCCAGGCGTTCGTCGAGGGTGAGCTTCGGCGGGCGTTGCTAGAGTATGGGGCCGCTTCCGGCACAATCCTGGTAATGGATCCGCGCACAGGTGCACTGCTCGCCTCCGCTAGCCTTCCCTGCTATGAGCCTTACGCTTATGCCAACTATTCACAGACTGACCGCACCCGCTTCACCGATCCAGCCGTCAGTCAGACGTACGAGCCGGGCTCGGTTCTCAAGGTGATTACTGTCGCGGCGGCGCTGGACTCGGGGAGCATTACTCCGGATTGGTCCTACTACGACAGCGGTCGCATTGAGTATGGCGGGATTTTGATCACTAACTCGGATCGCCAGGCTCACGGATGGCAGAATTTACAGGGGCTGCTGGATTCCTCGCTCAATGTGGGTGCCGCAACGCTGGCTGCGCATCATATGGGGGCGACCGAATTTTACAGCTATATTCGGGCGTTCGGCTTCGGGCAGGCCATGGGGGTCGGGGTAGCTAACGAAGAGCGAGGTATCGTCCATCTTCCCGAGGATTACCGGTGGACCGACAGCTATCTGGTGACGAACTCGTTCGGTCAGGGCATTGCGATGACGCCGCTACAACTGGCAGCCTCGGTTTCGGCTTTGGCAAATCACGGAGTGATTATGGCGCCATATCTTGTCGCCGAGCGGCGGTACCCGGACGGCAATGTGGTCTCGACGGTGCCTCATCGTTGGTCGAAGGAGCCCCCGATTTCCCCGGAGACGGCGGATTTCGTCGCAGAGCTGATGGTCAATACGGTGGATCGACGCTATACGAGGGCTGTGGTACCAGGGTATCGGGTCGGGGGCAAGACAGGCACGTCGCAGATCCCAATCGCCGGCGGCTATTCGCCTAGCGAAGTCATCACCTCCTTTGTCGCCTTTGCTCCCTGGCCCGATCCTGAGGTCTTGGTTCTGGTCAAGCTGGATCGTCCCCAGAACGAACGGCACCTGCGGTGGGGGACGCAGACAGCAGCGCCGGTCTTTAGTCAGATGGCAGGACGGCTCTTTACCCTGCTGGGGATCCCGCCAACCGATTTTATTGCGGAGTCGCAGAGATGATTCAGCGGTGAACTATGGCAAATCAACTGACCTTGGGTGATCTGGTGCTTGCGCTAAGTGACCGGCCGGCACCGGAACTGACTGTGCCGGTTCAGCCTATCATCGACTCGCGCGACGCAGCTCCCAAGCAGGGTGGCCCTTTATCCGTCTTCTTTGCCTTTGTGGGCGAGCATGTGGATGGACATAACTACGTGAGCGATGCATTCGAGCGTGGCGCCGTTGCTGTGGTGGTCGCTCGCGATGTGGCTCTCGAGGGCGAAGGCACCGTACTGGATCTTCGTCCAGGGGCAATGGCGCCACAGTCATGGGTAACACCGCTCGTGATCATTGTGCCGGACGTCTTGGCGGCGCTCCAGCGTGCCGCGCGATGGTGGCGTCGCCGGCTCTCGACACGTGTGATTGGTATCACCGGCAGCGTGGGCAAGACGACAACCAAGGAGATTGTGGCCCGCGTGCTGTCCGAACGGTATCGTGTTGCCTGGAGTCGAGGATCGTACAATAACGAGATTGGTCTGCCGCTGACGTTACTCGGTCTGACGTCGGACGTTGCCTATGCCGTGCTCGAGATGGGGATGTATGTGCGGGGCGACATTCGGTTCCTGGCCTCGATCGCAACGCCGGACGTGGGTGTGGTCACGAATGTCGAGATCGTCCATGCCGAGCGCGCCGGCACCATTGACGATATCGCGCTCGCCAAGCGCGAGCTCGTCGAGGCTCTCCCTCGCGGACCAGAGGGAGTCGCCATTCTGAATGACGATGACCCCCGGGTCAAAGAGATGGCGGATCACACCCAAGCGCGGGTTTTCAGTTATGGTCTCTCGCCGTCGGCAGATCTGTGGGCGGACAAGATCGACAGCCTCGGCTTGGAGGGTATTCGTGTGACGCTGCACCACGGAGCTGAGGTGCAACAGGTGCAGGTGCCTCTCCTGGGCCGACACAGCGTCTATGCTCTTTTGCGTGGGGCGGCGGTGGGGCTTGTGGAGGGCCTAACCTGGGACGAGATCTGCAGGGGACTGCAAGCTCCGGTTACCCGGCTCCGGCTGGTCGCAGTGCCGGGTATAAAGGGCTCGACCATTCTGGATGATACTTACAACTCCAGCCCGCCCTCTGCCCTCGCTGCACTGGCCCTGCTTGAGGATCTGAAGGGACGTAAGGTCGCGGTCCTGGGTGATATGCTGGAGTTGGGCCCCTACGAGCGGAAAGGGCATCTGGAGATTGGCTGTAGAGCCGCGGAAGTCGTCTCGGAACTGGTCGTGGTTGGTGAACTCGGTCATCTCTTCGCCGAGGGTGCGAGACGGTGTGGGCTTTCTACCGAGGCGATTCACAGCGTGCGAGACAGCGAGCAAGCTGCTGCGTTGCTGCCATCCTTAATACAGCGCGACGATGTGATACTGGTCAAAGGTTCCCGGGGTGTTAAGATGGAGCGCATTGTGTCGGCCCTGAAGGCGGAGCCGGCACCTAACCGTTCGGTGGTTGACTGAGTCAATATGAGCGATAGCGTGAAGTCGGTGGTCATTCTGGGTTTGGCGCGCCAGGGCGTGGCGTTGGCGCGCCATTTTTCTGAGCGTGGGTTGCGGGTCACGGTCTCGGACAGCCGCTCTACCAGCGCGCTGGAGGAGGCCTTGGCCACACTCGCTGATCTGGACGTGCGCTATGTCTTGGGTCACCATCCCTTTGCTTTGCTCGATGACTGCGACCTCCTCTGCCTCAGCGGTGGGGTTTCACCGGATATGCCCCTCGTACGCGAGGCTGTGCGCCGCGGAATTCGGCTTAGTAATGATGCGCAGGAGTTCTTGGTGCGCTGTCCGGCGCCGGTTGTAGGGATTACGGGCTCAGCAGGTAAGACGACGACAACCACCCTGGTTGGCGCGATGCTCGAACGGTCGGAGTTCCGCACGTGGGTTGGCGGCAACATTGGCAACCCGTTGATTCCTGAGCTGGGCACGATTCAGCCGGAGGACCGAGTTGTGATGGAGTTGTCCAGCTTCCAGCTGGAACTGATGACAGCAAGTCCGAGAGTTGCCGGTGTTCTGAATATCACGCCGAATCATCTGGACCGTCACAAGACGATGGACGCCTATGTCGCGGCGAAGCGGAACATCGTCGCGAACCAGCGCCCAAGTGATATCGCCATCTTGGGATATGATGAGCCGAATGCGCGTGCCCTGCGACTCGAAACGAGTGCCGAAGTGCGCTTTTTTAGCGCTGAGGTGGAAGTGCCCCGAGGGGCTTTCCTGCGCGGGAGCCGGTTGATGCTGCGGCGAGATAGCGAGGATGTCGAGGTCGTGGCCCGCCACGAGGTGCCCTTGCGGGGCACCCACAACGTTGCCAACGTGCTCGCGGCGATGGCTCTCGCGGATGCCGCCGGGGGAACTGTAGCCGGAATGCGTGATGCCATCTGTTCATTTGAGGGTGTGACCCATCGCCTGGAGGAGATTCGGGTGCTGCGCGATGTGTTGTGGGTCAATGACTCGATCGCCACGGCGCCGGAGCGCGTGTTGGCAGCTCTGAGCGCCTTCGACGAGCGCATCGTGTTGTTAGCAGGTGGGCGAGATAAGGATCTGCCCTGGCAGCTCTTTGCGGAGCGGGTTGTTGAGCGCGTCCGTGTGCTTATTCTGTTTGGTGAGGCTGCAGATATGATCGAGGCTCAAGTTGCATCGGCGCTGGAGAGGGCACGCGCTGAGGCCAGGAGGGTGAGTTTGGAAGCGATGGTCAAGGTGAGTGCGCTGGAGGCGGCGGTAGCTCTCGGGGCGGAGCACGCGCGACCCGGAGAAGTTGTCTTGTTGTCGCCCGGTGGGACCAGCTTCGACGCTTACGACGACTTTGCCCAACGTGGTGACCGGTTTCGCCACTGGGTCACTCAGCTTGAGTAAGCTGGGCTTCCCGCGTAAATCGTGAATGGAGAGGGGACGTGATGTCCAAGAGCAAGAATAGAGCAGAGACGACGGACTGGATTCTCGTTGTGGTCATCGCTGCGCTTCTGGTATTCGGTATGATGGCGCTCTACAGCGTCACGCTTTCGACATACATCGCCGACAGCTTCTTTACGAGGCAACTTGGCTGGATAGGCGCGGGTCTCCTGGTGGGACTGGTTACCTATCTGGTTCCCTATACGGTCTGGGAGAAGTTCGCAACACCGCTTATGGCGCTGACCCTGATCTTGTTAGCACTCACGCTTCTTTTTGCAAAATCGGGTCTGGGGGGTGTTGTTGCTGACGATGGGTTGGGAGGACAACCACGCCACCTGGGCACGATCTTGGGGATCGGAAACTCCGGGCAGCCGGGGGTCCTGGCACGACTGGTTGCGGTCATCTATATTGCTGCGTGGCTCGCCTCCAAAGGGGATCAGTTGAGTAAGGTGTTGTTAGGGCTGTTACCCTTTGGCGTCATTCTGGGATTGGTTGGTGGCTTCGTCGTCCTGCAGCCGGATCTCAGTACGGCGTTTCTCATTGTCGTGACCGGTATAGCCATGTTCTATTTTGCCGGAGGCGACCCCATACAGATCGTGCTCTCCGGGCTTGTCAGCGCCGGGACATTCGTCTTCCTGGCTCTCAACTTGTCCTATGCGCGGGCCCGGTTGGAGGGCTATATGGATGCGTGGAGTGATCCCGCAAAAATGCCCTATCACGTACAGAGGGCCATCGAAGCGATCAGTCAGGGCGGTATCCTGGGTGTGGGGTTCGGCGCAGGGCGCATGAAATTCGGCTATCTGCCGGTCGCCCATACTGACAGCATCTTTGCGGTTGTGGCTGAGGAGTTGGGGTTGGTTGGCTGCCTCTTTCTGATAGGATTGTTTGCGCTGCTCGCGTTTCGAGGCTACCGGATAGCGCTCGCGACACCTGATCCGTTTGGGTCGCTCGTGGCTTTCGGTGTGACTACGATGATTCTATCGGAGGCGTTGGTCAATATCTTGGTGATGCTTGGGATCTTTCCCCCGACGGGCACGGCGCTGCCCTTCTTTAGCTATGGGGGAACTGCGATGGTCATTACGTTGGGAGGTCTGGGACTAGTGCTCGGAATATCGCGGGGTCGGCCGAAGGGGGATTGGGATGCGATTTTGGATCGTTGGTGGGGGGACGGGCGGGCACGTGTACCCGGCGCTCGCCGTCGCTCACGCGTTGCTTGAAACCGCTCCCGAGGTCGAGTTGACCTGGATCGGGACACTCGATGGCATGGAGGGTGAACTCATCCGCCGAGAAGGTCTCCCTTTCATCGGGATTCCCGGAGGCGGGGTCCACGGAGTGGCGGTGCGTTACGCTGTCCGCAATGGGTGGGATCTCGCCCGGGCCGTTTTCGTTGCCCGCAAGCATCTGCGACGCGAGCGTCCTGTCGCGATCCTGACCACGGGTGGATATGTGAGCGGCCCGGTGGCCCTTGCCGCGCGCTGGGAGTCGATCCCGGTGGTGGTCTTTGTGCCGGATATTGAGCCAGCGCGGTCGATCAAGACCATTGCCCGATTCGCGGCGCGAGTCTGTGTGACCGTGCCCGACTCACTTTCCTACTTCGCTAGAGATAAGGGTGTGGTGACAGGATATCCGCTTGGCCGTCGTATCACCGGGTGGACTAAGGCGAAAGGGCTTGCGACGCTTGGCCTGGACGGCGAGACGCCCGTACTGCTCATCTTCGGTGGGAGTAGAGGCGCACGATCGATCAACCGAGCTGTGTTGGGTAGTATAGAAGCGCTAGCCGAGTTGGCTCAGGTGATTCACGTCGCCGGTACGCTGGACTGGGCCGAGGTGGAGGCCGCACGTGCCGAGCTTCCTGCGCTCGTGCGCGAGCGCTACGTCGCGTATCCATATTTGCATCAGGAGATGGGCGCGGCGCTGGCAGCGGCGGACTTGGTTGTCTCGCGTTCTGGGGCCGGCGTTTTGGGTGAGTTTCCGTATTTTGGCTTACCGGCAGTGCTGGTGCCCTACCCTTATGCCTGGCGATACCAGCGCGTTAATGCCGGTTGGCTCGCCGATCGGGGAGCTGCGGTGATCATCGAGGACGCTGCGTTGACGGCGGAACTGCTCCCTACGGTAACCGGACTGCTTACCGACGAAACGCGGCGGGCTGCCATGTCCTCGGCCGCGAGCGGTCTTGCTAGAGCGAATGCGGCATATGAGGTGGCACGGCAGGTGCTTGCATTCGAGCACGAACCGGCGCAGGCCACGGGTTAGGTTTGTAGGGATGCGATCCACGTTCGAAACTGAGACGAGGAAAAGCTGATGATACCATTAGAGACGGTTTTTATCGGGTGGGTGATTTTCTTCGCGATCATCGGCGCATTGCGCGGTTGGGCGAAGGAGCTGTTGGTCACATTCAGTGTTATCCTTGCCGCCTTCATCGAGATGGTCATTGTGCTATACGTACCCGTGCTCAGTTCGGCAGTTCAGTTGCTGCAGACGACTGAACCTCAAACATGGTTCTACCTTCGGATGATCATCTTCGCTATCCTGGTTTCTTTTGGATACGCGACCACGATTCTCTCCCCTCGCCTCAGTTCGCGCGCGCGCCGGGAGAGGTTCCAGGACTCGCTTTTGGGCCTCTTTCTGGGCGCAATTAACGGGTATCTCGTTATGGGGATGGTGTGGGGATTTCTCGACCAGCTTAACTATGGTATTTGGGGTATCACGGGCCCCCAAAGCCCCGCCGCACAGAACTTCACGAATTTCCTGCCTCCGGACCTGTTGCAGGGGCCTTCTCTGTTTGTCGCTGTCGCCGTCGCGTTCGCATTCGTGCTAATCGTGTTCATATGAGTGAGTTTATGCCTGGACAACCTGGGAGCGATCTGGACCATGTGCGCACGGTGCACATCGTCGGGATTGGGGGTGCCGGAATGTCGGCAATCGCCCGCGTTCTGCGCGGCTGGGAGCTTGAGGTGCGGGGATCGGACCGACAGACCTCTCCCATCACAGCCGCCCTGGAGGCTGAGGGTATCCCAGTGTATGTGGGGCACGCGGTCGCGAATGTGGGCGAGGTCGACCTGGTTTTGGCATCCTCCGCAGTACCCGACGATAATGTCGAGTTGGCTGCAGCCCGCGAGCGGGGTCTGCGAGTTATGCGGCGCCCCGAGTTTCTGGCGCCCTTGACGTCGCAGTATGATGTGATCGCGGTTGCAGGTGCGCACGGCAAGACGACGGTTACTGGGATGGTCGCCCTGGCGTTGTTGGAGGCCGGTCTCGATCCTACCTACATCGTAGGTGGGGTGATGGCGAATCTCAACACGAATGCCGGCGCCGGAACAGGCCGTCATTTTGTCATCGAGGCTGACGAGTATCGCCGGACCTTTTTGGCTCTGCGGCCGGCCATAGCGGTCATCACGAATGTGGAGTTCGACCATCCGGATTGCTTTCCGGACCTTAAGCATGTGCGCCTAGCTTTCGGCGAGTTTGCGGACAACGTCGTACCAGGTGGTCTGCTCATCGCTTGTGCGGATGATCCGATTGCCTATGCGATTGCTGTGTCACACCACGCCAACGGGGGGCGCATTGTCTTGTATGGACGCAATCCTGAGGCGGGGCTAACCTGGCTTGCGAAGGATCTTCACACCAACGCCTGCGGGGGCATTAGTTTCACGGTTGAGCATGAAGAGCGGTTGCTCGGCGAAATCGCGTTACAGGTTACTGGTGAGTTCAACGCCTTGAATGCGCTGGCGACGCTGTGTGTGGGCACCGAGTTGGGGTTGGATTGGCCCGTGGTGGCTGCGTCGCTGGCGCGCTTCTCGGGCACCGCGCGTCGCTTTGAGGTTCTGGGAGAGGTTGATGGCGTCACGGTCATTGATGATTACGCTCACCACCCAACCCAGATTCGCGGTGTGCTGGAGGCCGCCCGCAGCCGGTATCCGGGGCGACGTATTGTGGCAGTTTGGGAGCCGCATACCTTCAGCCGAGTGCGAGCCCTGTACGATGCTTTCACATCATCCTTCACGGAAGCTGATCGGGTCGTACTGCTTCCGATCTATGCCGCTCGCGAGCAGGACGATGGTACCTTGACATCAGAGGCGTTGGCCCGCGCGGTCGATCATCCGGACGTGGTCACCGCGTCATCGCTGGAGGAGGTAGTCGTCGGCTTGGCAGCGAGCAGCCGGTCCGGCGATGTTATCCTTATGTTGGGGGCCGGTAATGAATATCTGGCCGGTCAACGGCTGTTGACAAAGCTTCGAGCGTCTGGTCTACAGCAAGCCGAGCGTAGTACGGTATAGACAAGGAGGTACCAATGTTGCTTCGGAACTGGTTCGTTGGTTTACGAAAGGTGCAAAGTAGAAAGCAATATCGCACACGTGCGTATCGTTCTGAAGTAATTGCATCGCGGATGAAGCTGGTACGACGCAAACACCGTGAAGCGGGGCGTGCTTCGCGGTGATCGGATGGGATGAAGTGGCGGAAAGAGTGTCACGGAAGGCGCTGGTTTCGATTGCAGAAGCCCTGCCCGCGCCCGCAGAGCTTGATGCGCCGCTGGCCCGGCATACTTGGATCGGGCTGGGCGGTCCGGCTGACCTTCTGGTTGTGGCACGGAGCCGGGACATACTCGTTGAGGCAGTGCAGTTGGCCCGCACCTATGGTGTGCCCTGGCGCGTTTATGGGGGCTTGACGAATATCCTGCCTCCTGATGCCGGACTGCGGGGGCTGGTCGTGCTTAATCAGACGCGAAATGTGCAGTTCGGGCCTGACTATCGCCTGGCCGTAGACTCCGGGGCGATTGTAGTGAAGGTCGCGCGAGAAGCGGTGGCGCGCGGCTGGGGAGGGCTGACCTGGGCTGTGGGACTGCCCGGGACAGTGGGTGGTGCGGTTGTCAACAATGCCGGAGCTTTTGGCGGGGAGATCGCGCAGATTCTCGTCGGGGCCGATGTGCTCGATGAGCAGGGGCAAGTGCATCAGGTACCCCTCTCCTGGTTTGGATTCCAGTACCGGTGCAGTAAGTTGAAGGGCGCCGGCAATCGCTGGCTGGTGTTGGGCGCCGAGTTCCAACTTCGTTCAGGTGACGTGGACCATTTGAAGGCTAAAGCTGATGTCTATACCGAGCGCCGACAGCGCACGCAGCCACCCGGACGTACGTTGGGCTCGACGTTCAAGAATCCGCCCGGGGACTATGCAGGCCGTCTGATCGAGGCCGCCGGCCTCAAAGGAGTGCGCTGTGGAGGGATCGTCATATCGCCGCATCACGCCAATTTCCTGATTAACGAGGGGAACGGGACGGCGGTGGAGTTTCGCACCTTACTCAAGCGCGTGCAGAGGACCGTCTTCGAGCAGTTTGGGGTTATGCTGGAGCCTGAGATAGAGATTCTACCCGAGCCGGAGACACAAGATAGTGTGCAGGAGTCTGATGCCGCATCGTAGCTAGGTTGCCGGCATCTGGTTCGGCAGTCGGTGGATATATACCTTATCGTCAGTAGATTGGGGACCGTTAATGGGGAAGATCAAAGTAGCCGTCATCTTTGGAGGCCGTTCGGGAGAACATGAGGTCAGCCTGGTCTCGGCGCAGTCCGTGATGAATGCGCTGGATCCCGAGCGTTACGAGATTATCCCGGTAGGTATTCGCCGGGATGGTGCGTGGATTGTCGGGCAGAACCCGATGCGTGCGCTGAAGCATGAAGATTTTTCCGGCACCCGCTCGGTAGCGATGTTTGCCGATCCATCGAAGCAGGGGCTGTGGGCGATGATTGAGGATGTGTCCGAGGAGACGCCGGACCTCTTGGATACCGCAGGAGGACGCGAGCTTGTATCACCTTCTCGAATCGGTAGTCTGGCCAACCTGTCCGATGTCGATGTGGTCTTCCCGGTGCTCCACGGTACCTTCGGAGAGGATGGTACCGTTCAGGGGTTGCTGGAACTGGCAGGTGTGCCGTATGTCGGTGCCGGCGTCTTGTGCTCAGCACTAGCCATGGACAAGATCGCGTTCAAGGACGTGGTCAAGGCCCGTGGTCTGCCCATCTCCGACTATGTCTGGACGACGCGTCGCCGCTGGCGCGTCGAGCCGCAGGTGGTGATGGACGAGATCGCGTCACGCCTGGGATATCCGGTGTTTGTCAAACCGGCAAATCTAGGGTCCAGCGTGGGCATCAGCAAGTGCCTGGATCGTGACAGCCTGAAACGGGGAATCGACGCGGCAGCTCAGTATGACCGCCGCATTCTGGCTGAGTGGGCGGTACCTCACGCTCGCGAAATCGAGGTAAGTGTACTGGGCAATGAAGAGCCCATTGCTTCGGTACCGGGCGAGGTCGTGCCGAGTCGCGAGTTCTACGATTATGCCGCCAAGTATATCGATGATGGCGACCGTGCATCCAAGTTGCTGATTCCTGCTCCACTGGAAGCCACGATGAGCGATCAGATACGGGAACTCGCTATTGAGACGTATAAGGCCATCGATGGTGCAGGTATGGCGCGGGTAGATTTTCTGCTCGATGACGAGGCCGACGAGATATATCTCAATGAAGTCAACACGATTCCTGGTTTCACACCCATCAGTATGTACCCAAAACTCTGGGAGGCGAGCGGTATAAGCTATCCCGAACTCCTCAACCGGTTGGTGGATCTTGCGTTGGAACGGTACGAGGAGAATCAGCGTTCGGAACGGATATACCGGCCGGGAGAGTAACCAATTTCTGCCAGGATGATTGCACTTAGCAAGACGGGAGGGGCGATGAGTAAGAAGAGGCGCTATTATCGAACAGCTGCGCTTCTGGGGCCATATGAACGGCAGGTGGCGGTACGGGGACGCACGGAGCGCTCCCGCTCCAAGCGGGCACGCTCGGCTCGTGGAAGGTCACAGCGACGACCGATATCCATACCTGCAGTCCGGATTCCCTGGAAGCTTATGATCCCGTTGCTTGCGCTGGTGGGCGTAGCGGTGTGGGTTGTCATGGCTGACAGCTGGTATCTGATGTGGGATGATCTCACGGTCAGCGGACTTTCTTATCCGGAAATGGAGCAGATGGTCAAGGAGACGAGCGACCTGCTAGGATACCACAGATTACATTTGAACCCGCGCGAGGCCGAGCCGTTGCTGGAAGCGGCCTTGCCACATGTGGCAAGCGTTGAGGCCCGTTGCGGCCTCTTCCCGACGACGTGTGAAATTCGGATCCAGGAGCGCGTGCCGGTTCTGGCCTGGATTGAAGGCACCACTGCCTACTGGATTGATGATACGGGCACGGCTTTCCCCGCACTCTTGGATCGTCCCGACCTGCCGGTTATTCGGGGGACGTTACCCGAGCCGGACAGCCCCTACCCCCTGGCGGCGATCCTCACGGGGATAACAACACTAGCTGACTTTGGCGTCCCGCTGGATGAGTTGGGGTGCTCGCGGGAACGTGGGTTGGTGTGGACGGATCCCGAGGGGCGTCAAGTAGCATTCGGTGCCGGGACAGGTATGGCCGAGCGCTGGCAAGCTTACCAGCTTATGGCTGGCCACTTTGCGGAAACGGGCGTGTCAGTCCAAGAACTCGACGTGCGCTTTCCGGCCGGGATCACATACAAAATTGGACGCTCCTGGTAGGGGGTGAGACGTGGAAAGATCAGTCGTCGGGATTGACGTAGGAACACACCGCATCCTTGTTCTTGTGGGCGAGCTTGCGGAACACGGGGATTTACGGATTGTAGGTGTCGGTCGGGTTCCTGCCCGCGGCATCAAGAAGGGTGTCGTGGTGAACGTCGCTCAGGCGACCGCCTCGATTTCCGAGGCCGTGGAACAGGCGGAACAAAGCAGCGGATATCAGATTGAGCGAGCTTATCTGGGGGTGACCGGCGCGCACATCACCTCGCGAAACAGCACGGGCGTGGTCGGTGTCTCACGGCGGGATCATGGGATCGGCCCCGACGACGTCGACCGGGTGCTGGAGGCTGCCGGGGCCATCGTCTTGCCCCAGAACCAGGAGCTCGTCCATATCCTTCCGCGCACGTATATCGTGGATGGTCAAGAGGGTGTCCGCAATCCTCTTGGGATGCACGGCTTCCGGCTGGAGGTCGAGGCACATGTGGTGATGGGATCGAGCACTGCACTGCAGAATCTGCGTAAGTGCGTCAACGAGGCCGGCGTCCAAATCGGTGAGTTAGTTCTGACCAGCCTGGCTGCGGGAAACGCCGTGCTTACCGAAAACGAGAAGGAGATGGGGGTAGTTCTCGTCGATATCGGTGAAGGGACGGTTGACATTGCGATATTCATTGAGGGCACGATCTGGCACACGAAGTCGCTCCCCCTGGGAGGTGAGTACATCACGAACGATATCGCGATCGGACTGCGGCTGCCCTCGTCCGTCGCGGAGCAGGTGAAGCTGACCCACGGACATTGTATGTCGAAGCAGGTCGCGGAGGATGAGCGTTTCACCGTCTCGCCCTACGGAGAGGGCAACCCGATTCCTGTGCCCCGCTGGAAGCTTGCCGAGATCATTCAGGCTCGGTGTGAGGAGATCCTTGAAAGTGTTCAGCAAGAGATCAAACGCTCGGGTTACGATGGTCTGCTTCCTGCGGGCGTAGTCATCTGTGGAGGTACGGCGCAATTGCCGGCACTCCGTGACTTGGCACGCTCGATCTTCGAGCTGCCCGTACAGATTGGTATTCCCAAGGAGATCTCGGGACTGACGGATAAAGTGTGCGGTCCAGATGCTGCGGTGGCTGTAGGCTTGGTGAAGTGGACGCCCATGTGGGAGGAAGGAGGTGGGTGGCGAACAGTGCGCACACCATGGTTCAGACGTGTAATGAGTTGGCTTAAGCATCTGCTGCCCTAGTGATAGGTCACTGGAGGTTCAGGTGGGTGTCTTGGTAACGGTCTTGTAGTGTGCGGGGGGTTAGACTTCGCGTTCAATGGGGTCATCCAGTGTCGCGAACAAGGATGCTACGGCGTATTTCGAGAGGAAGGTGAGGCATGGGATCGAGACCGATGGATTCAAAGTGGAGAGAGACGAGCTTGAAGGCGTCCTCCGCGCGAGGAGTGCAACCCGAGAGGTTAGGAGGTTCACAGATGGCCGGTTTAGCAGAAAACTTTGCCCAGATTCGTGTTATTGGTGTCGGCGGCGGCGGCAGTAATGCCGTGAACCGTATGATCGAGGAGGGGCTGCAGGGCGTGGAGTTCATTTCCGTCAACACCGATGCCCAGGCCCTGATGCTATCTCAGGCTCCCAAGTGCTTGCGTATGGGTGACACCGTCACTCGTGGCTTGGGTGCCGGTGGTAATCCGGAGGAGGGGCGCAAGGCAGCTGAGGAGTCGCAGGATGATCTGCGCCAGGTGCTCCAAGGGTCGGACATGGTCTTCGTGACGGCAGGCATGGGCGGCGGCACCGGCACCGGCGCGGCGCCCGTAATCGCACGCATCGCCAAGGAGGAGATCAAGGCACTGACCATCGGTGTCGTGACGCGGCCCTTCACCTTCGAGGGCGCGAAGCGCACGCGTGCGGCTGCCGACGGGATTGAGGCGCTCAAGCAGGTGGTGGATACCCTCATTGTAATCCCGAATGATCGCCTTCTCGAGATCACCGAGAAGCGCGTGAGCCTGAGCGATGCGTTCGGGGTAGCTGACGACGTCTTGCGTCAGGGTATCCAGGGCATTACGGAAGTCATCACTGTTCCCGGCCTTATCAACCTGGATTTTGCTGATGTGAAGACGATTATGCTTGAGGGTGGTGCCGCGCTCATGGCGGTAGGTCGTGCCGCCGGTGAGAAGCGCGCGATCGAGGCTGTGCAGCAGGCAGTCTCTAGCCGGCTCCTGGACATCACGATCGATGGTGCCCGCGGCATTCTCTTCAATATTACCGGCGGCGCTAACATGACGCTGTTTGAGGTGAACGAGGCTGCCTCGATTATCCGCGAGACCGCGCACCCTGATGTCAACCTCATCTTTGGAGCCGTGATCGATGACAATATGGCCGACGAGGTTCGCATCACCGTGATCGCGACCGGATTCGATAATGATGGCGAACCGGAAGTGGCGCGTGCCGCTGCTGCGCCGGCGCCGCGCCGTGTAGAGACGAGTGATCTCTTCACGGCGCAGGTGACGGAACGCGACAATATCGAGATTCCGGCATTCCTGCGTCGACGCGGCTAGCCACGCATTTTCAATAACGGGAAGGCGGAGCACGTTCCAGTCTAGCTTGGAATGTGCTCCGTATCCGCGCCTCGCGAGATTTGTGAAGAGCAGGGTTTGCTCTCTACAGGCAGCCTCGCCGGTATCTAAGGTTGCCTGGATCACGTGCCTCGACCTTTGCCCCACTCCAGCTGAGAGTGTCCTCTCTCCTGCCCCGCATTACAACGAGCGCTATATACACGCCACACGTTCGGAGTCGTGAGTTGCAGGCGAAAGCAAGCCCGTTAAGCGCTGCTCCAAGACCGATTTCAAGGCTCACGATCAGGCCGAATGCTGTCTGTGGTATAATCGCCGGTATTCAACAAGGCGGTGGGCATGATTGAGACGATGGGGCTGGTTAAGCAATTTGGGGACCTTGTGGCAGTCTCTGACGTCACTTTGACCGTGCCTCCCGGTGACGTACTGGCACTTCTAGGGCCGAACGGAGCTGGCAAGACCACGACGGTTCGCATGCTATCCGCCATTCTCGCGCCCACGCGCGGTTGGGCCCGCCTCTCGGGCTATGATGTGGTCGAGTCCCCCGATGAGGTTCGGAAGCGCGTTGGGGTATTGACCGAGGCGCCAGGGCTCTACTTGCGGATGACCGGATGGGAGTACCTCGACTTTTTCGGACAGCTCTGGGGCATGTCCTCCTCCTGGCGGAAAGCGCGTATCGATGCGCTGGCTCGCCAGTTTAGAGTGGGTTCATTTCTCTCGCGGCGGATGGGCGAGTACTCCAAGGGGATGCGCCAGAAGGTTGCGCTCTTGCGCACGCTCCTTCATAATCCTCCGGTCTTGCTTCTGGACGAGCCAACCTCGGCGATGGACCCGGAGAGCGCGCGCCTGGT
The DNA here is from genome assembly GCA_007125545.1 of Thermoflexales bacterium. GTDB lineage: Bacteria > Chloroflexota > Anaerolineae > B4-G1 > SLSP01 > PWVB01. The sequence continues at coordinate 22,472 of SLDA01000587.1, forward strand.
TCGCGACATCATCCTCGAGATGCGTCACACGGCTAACCACAGCATCATCGTCTGTACGCACAATTTGCCCGAAGCCGAGGAACTCGCGGATCGCATTGCCATTATCGACGCGGGCCGCATTCTTGCGCTGGGAACTCCCACCGAGTTGAAGCGACGCTGGTTGGGATCGCCCCTGATGGAGCTGCGACTCTCTACCTCCGGCAACGGGACAGGGCGTCTCGATATCCACGCCGGCGCGGCTGAGTTGGTGGCCGAGTTCGCTACGGTTGAATCCATAGGTGATGGCTCTCTCGCTGAAGACCATCGCATCCGCTACCGTACCTCTGAGGCGGCAAGTGTCAATCCTGTCCTGCTCGATGCGCTCTTCCGGGCAGGTTATCCTGTGCTCACCCTGAGTGAGGTGGCGCAGAGCTTGGAGGCAGTGTACTTGCGCGTGATGAGTGAGGCGCAAGCGGTACGAGCTGAGATCGAGAAAGGGTAACGCTATGCCCACACGAACTGGATCGGGCAACGCCCAGTCTGATGCTGTCTCATCGTGGTGGAGCCGGCAGATCGCCCCATCTTTGGTTATCACCCGGCGCGAGATCCAAGATACGCTGCGTGACTGGCGCTTGGTGCTGCCCATCGTGGTCTTGGTGAGCATTTTCCCAATCCTGGCGAATGTGGTCGCAGCCTCAGGCGTTGACTACGTGAGTCAGCATGGAGCCGACCTCATCGTCGAGCGCTTGTTTCCTTTCCTGATGCTCGTGGTGGGTTTCTTTCCCAGCACCTTTTCGTTGGTGATTGCGCTGGAGACTTTTGTGGGCGAGAAGGAACGGCACAGCCTTGAGCCCCTCCTCTCGGCTCCCCTCACTGACTTGCAGCTCTACGTCGGCAAACTATTGGCCGCGACCCTGCCGCCCGTATTGGCCAGTTATCTGGGCATGCTGGTCTACACCCTGCTCTTGGGGTTTACTGTGGGGTGGTGGCCCTCGGCTTCGCTGTTCGTCCTGGCTGTGACCCTCTCTACCATGACGGCGGTGCTGATGGTGGCCGGCGCCGTTATTATCTCCAGTCAATCGACAAGCGTTCGAGCCGCGAATCTCCTCGCCAGCTTCATCATACTTCCTATGGCGCTGCTGCTTCAAGCCCAGTCAGCGTTGCTGCTGTATGCGCACTACACGGCGCTTTGGCTCATAGCATTGGCGCTCCTCATCGTCGCGGTGCTGCTGATACGACTGGGCATCCGGCTCTTCAACCGCGAGCAACTGCTCGGTACCGACCTTGATCATCTGGACCTGAGGGCAGGACTACGCACATTCTGGTCGGCTCTATGGCCCCGGAAGGGACTCGTCGCGCTCTATACGCGCGAGATTCCGGAGATTGTGCGCGGCTTGCGCGCAGAGCTGATTGTCGTTCTCCTCGTCTTGGTAATCGGTGGCGCCGCGATCGGAGCATGGGCTGCGAACCAATTCCCCTTACAGCTCACTGTACCGTCACTGGATGTTCAGGGTATTGCGGACAGAGAGGTGATGCAGGAGTTGATCAACAGCAGCGGGCTATTGCCGAGATTCTCTCCCGGCGCGATTCTCCTGCACAACATTCGGGCTCTGGTTGCCGCTGCAATGCTGGCGCTCTTGTCACTCGGCACCCTGGCCCTATTGCTACTGCTGGCGCCCATTGCGGTGGTGGCCTACGCTGGGGTCCTGCTTACTCGCCTCGGTATCGACGCGAGCTTGTTCGTCGTCATTGCAGTGCTGCCGCATGGCCTCTTCGAGCTTCCGGCCGCGATCCTCGCGACGGCACAGGCGATGCGTGCCGGCGATATCATTCTGCAGCCGCCTGATCAGGGTGGGGGCGTGCTGGGCATCGTCCGAGAGATGGGGCACTTTGCCAAGCTGTTCATTGCCGTGGTGCTGCCGCTGCTGGCGCTGGCAGCGTGGATCGAGGTCCACGTTACCCCCCAAGCGGTAGTGTGGTTTATGAACCGATGACAAAATGGATAACCAAGTTCAGGACGCCTTCAACGGTGTGTTCGTGTGAGCGAGCTGCGTCTTTGCAGCCCGCAGTGCGGCTTCGACTCGATCCAGCAAGTAGTCGATCTCCTCTTTGTCGATGACTAGGGGCGGCGCGAAGCGTATAATGCTCCCGTGGGTGTCCTTGACAAGGATGCCCTGCTCTTGAAGTGCTTCCACGATGTGGCGGGCGTGCCCGGCCTCTGGTGTGAGTTCGACGCCGATCAGCAACCCCTTGCCGCGTATCTCGTGGACAAGTGGGCTTTCCAGGGCCTGCAGTCCCTCCTGCAAGTAGCTGCCTAGTTCGCGTGCTCGCCGGGATAGCTCCTCGTCCACAAGAATCCTGAGTGCTTCGCGCGCTACCGCACAGCCCAGCGGATTCCCGCCGAAGGTCGAGCCGTGGCTGCCCGCTCGGAAGAGTGCCAACACCTCACGTGAGCCCAATACCGCCGATACCGGCAACACACCACCGGAGAGAGCCTTGCCGATCGTGACCAGGTCAGGCTGCACGGCTTCCCAGTCGCAGGCAAACAGCTGCCCCGTGCGTCCCAGCCCGGTCTGGATCTCATCTGCTACCATAAGGATTTCGTGACGCGTACAGATTTCCCGTACCTCCGCGAGATAACCCTCGGGAGGGACAATGACCCCGGCTTCACCCTGGATCGGTTCAACCAGAAAACCCGCAGTGTTGGAGGTGATGGCCGCCTCGAGCGCTGCTGCGTCTCCGAAGGGTATAATCTTGAAGCCCGGAGTAAAGGGAGCGAATCCGTCACGATAGGACGCTTCCGTCGAGAAGGAGAGAACAGTGATCGTCCGCCCGTGGAAGTTATTGGCGCACGTGATGATCTCGGCAGCATCCTCCGCGATTCCCTTAATCTGGTATCCCCAGAGGCGTATGGCCTTCAGCGCCGTCTCCACTGCCTCGGCTCCCGAGTTCATAGGCAGCATCATCTCGAATCCGGTCAGCTCGCAGATCTCCTGAGCCAGCAACGGCAGTTGGTCGTTGCGGAAAGCACGTGAGGTCAAAGTGACGCGCTTCGCCTGTTCGGTGAGGGTGCGGATGAGGCGCGGATGGCAGTGACCTTGGTTCAGCGCCGAGTAGGCGCTAAGGCAGTCGAGATAACGATTACCCTCGACGTCCCAGACCCAGACCCCCTCTCCGCGCTCGATGACGATATCCAGTGGAGCGTAGTTGGGGGCGTTGTACGTGTCCTCAAGCCGAATGTAATCTTGACTCTGCATAAACACCTCACGCTTCTTGATAGTAGTCCTGTTACACTACCATATTCGTGAGGTGCTCTCAAGTGATGCTTATCCCCGAACATCAGGAGAATGGCGGAACCCTGGCCGCGCCCAGTCACTCACACCATATTGTAGCCACCATCGACGACCATGCACTCGCCCAAAACGAAAGAGGACTCTTCCGATGCCAGGAAAAGGACGGCTGCCGCGATCTCTTGCGGATCTGCGAGGCGACCGAGAGTGACCATACCGTGGATCGCCTTAACGTACTCAGGCTGCGTCTGTCGTAGGAGCTTCGAGAGGGTGGTCTCTGTCGGGCCAGGGCAGATACAGTTGACGCGGATATTGTGGCTGGCCATATCCGCAGCTAGGGATCGAGTGAGCGAGACGACGCCGGCTTTGGCGACGCCGTAGATGACCGAGCCGGGCCACGGGTGAATTCCTGCAATCGATGCGATATTGACAACCCGCCCATACTGCTGTGCAATCATATGCGGCAGCACGGCGTGGCAGAAGCGAAGGGTGCTCATAAGATTGAGCTCCAGGAGTTGCCGCCACAGTGCCTCATCCGACTCCAAAAACGGCGTGGGCTGGTTTCCGCCAACGTTGTTGACGAGGACGTCGATCCGCCCGTACTCGTCGATAATCTCGCCCACCGTCTCACGCACTTGCTGCGGGTCCGTCGCGTCCATCGTGATCGCAGCCGCCTGCCCCCCACCGTCCACCACCGCGCGCGCAGCCTCCTCGCCATCCTCAACCGATATGTCGAGGATCAGCACGCGGGCGCCCTCCTCGGCCAATCCGTGGGCGATCGCATTCCCAATACCCAACGCTGCTCCCGTGACCAACGCAACTTGACCTTGAAAACGCTTGTTTCTGTCCATCAGGTTCCTCCACTCCGTCTTTGAATTGCGCTGATTGTAGATCGCTCTCCACCGTTGCAAAGTTTCGATTCTCCGGCTATTCAAGTATTGACAAATCCATGGCATGTGGTATCATTCACATCGTCTTGGGGGCGTGGTGTAGTGGTTAACATGCCGGCCTGTCAAGCCGGAGATCGCGGGTTCAAGTCCCGTCGCTCCCGCCAATCGTAGTGTCCTATACGACATTAAGAGCGCTCTAGCAATAGAGGGCTCTTTTGTTTCAGGCCTTCATGCAAAAAGCCCCGTGGGTGCAGACGCACCCACGGGGCGTGAATGGGCCATTTAACACAAGGCCCAAAGATCCTCAGGATCGTCGGGCTCTTACCACTTGGTGAGATTCATGGTGCCCACCGTGTTAAGAACGCGTCTTCTGGCGTTCGCGAGCCTGGTACATAAACGCCTCAAGTCTCGTATGAATGTTGGTCCCGCCCTGCGCATCGTAGATCACGTCCAGCCAAGGAATATGAGCGTGGTCGACACGAACAGCTTCCGCCAATCCCATGACGACGATGCCCGGCATACAGCTGAACGGCAGCAGATTGATCACCCCACTCAGACCATGATGAGCGAAATCGACCGACTTGCCGATGCTAAGGGCCGCTTCCGTTCCCAGGCGCGGCTCGTAATATGGCCGAGTATTCACCATTAACTTAGCAACAGACGTCTCGTGTGGGAAGGTAAGCTGGCTCTTCACCTGCCTGAGCATTCGTGCCTCGTCGTAATGCTGTATCCATTGTGCCAGCAGCGCCTTAAGCCCATCACCCACCCGGCGCGCTCTGCGAGCGCGCGATTGCGCGCCCCACAGTGTAAAATAAAACCATTCCAACATCGGCGCAACCCAAACCCTTCCTCCCAGCCGCTCTACGTGGCGCACAATATCTTGGTTGGTAAACGCATTAGCTCGTAAGTAGATCTCACCGACGATGCCGATCCACGGTCGTGGCTGCGTACGGTCTGTCTCGACGGCGGCAAACTGTCTTCCGGCCCAGGCCATTGCGTCGACGGCTCGTCTACCACCACCCTCACGAATGGCCTCTAGTAAGCGACGCAGCGCTTCCTCATACGTACGGTCGGTGACCCCTGGAGCACGTTCGTAGGGTCGGTGCTCGTGGCATAGCTTACGCAGCAGGTCGACGCCGACAATACCTTGCCATGCCAGACGACGAAAATGCAATGGCCTTTGCCCAAGGCCCTGATAGCCATTCGCACTGTTGGGTGAAATAATGCGCAATTCATGCAGCCCCGCTTCATCAAACAGCAGGCGCTGTAGCGTGCGGTATTGACCAAAGCGGCATGGGCCACATGTTGTGGGCATGAAGTAAACCGATGTCGCCGGATCAAAGTCGGGTTGCTGAGCACGGCGAAGTATATCTCCCGTAGCCACAAATAGCGGCAAGCACTCGCGCCCCAAGCAGAGTTCGCGCCCAAGCGCCAGCGTCTCTGTATCGGGAGGTGGTAACGTCTCGGCAGGGATACCTACTGCGTGCAGTGCGGCCTCTAGCGCGAGTGCATGGTCACACATATAGGGTATGTAAACATTCTTGGCAGTCGTCAGCTCGGACACTAGTTTCTCCAATCTCGTCAAGCGGGCAGACTATCGAAAAATGCCTCACATCGCGTGTTCACACCGGCGTCCGCCATGTGGTCATCCAGTTCGAGCTCCAAATAGATCTTTCCTGACATCTCCCGACGGAAATAGCTCAGGAGGAAGGAGTCAGGTCCACAGCCAAAGCTCGTTACGTAAATCGCCTGCAGGCGGGGCTCATTGCGGATAAGGCGCGCGGCCGCCAGTATTTTCTGTCCGCTGTGCCAGTACATATTGTCGAATGGTGTGGAGACATCTACTTTCCCTAACGGAAGACAGTCCATAGGCACAGGCACAACCCCCATCTTTCTAAGCTTATAGGGTAGGGAGGTGTTGAGACTTGGATCGCAGGTATTGTAAGAACGACCAACCAATACAGCTGTGCGGTGCCACGTATCAAGATTGGACAAAAACTCTTCCCCGAGGGCACCAAGGTCAGCAGCAAAGGCGCGTTGAGCTTCGCTGGCAGCTTCGGCAGCTTTTCTGACACGCCGTGACGTAGCACCAAGAGGACGAACCAACTCCGACAGGGAGCGATATGCAAACCGCTTGTCATCTAAGTAAACCGGTCCGCTCAGCACAGATACGCCACGTTCGGCCAAGCCTAGCCCATGAGCGACCAGATGAGGCACGGCTTGTATGAAGGGACAAAGTGTGCTGTTCGCCTGTCCAGGAGTCGAGGTTTCAGGGGTTACAACCGAGGGCAGGAAGACGAAATCGACGTTTTTTCGCACCAGATCAAGAACATGTCCCTGCATCAGTCTTACGGGAAAGCACGTCTCGGCGGGGGCGTTTTCCCAGGTGTCGTGAACGGTGCGCGGATTAGTGGCGTCGGACAGCACAACATCCGCGCCGAGTTCGACCAGAAAGCGGTGCCAATAGGGAAATAGATCATAGAACAGCAACGCCCGCGGAATCCCGATGCGCGGTCGTCCGCTGCCTCCATCTGGCAGTTCATACTCTCGTGTTAGCAGGTCAAGCCGACGCATGAATAAGTCTGGTAAGCCTTTCGCCTGGGTCGCCTGATCTTGATCGTATCGATCGCAACGCGCGCCATGGAATTGGGGGCGATCCGACCCAAAGTGGACCCGCGTGATCTCGCAATGGTTGACACAACCCTGACACTCGAAGCCAATCGTCTCGTAGGTCCGGTCTCGCAGATCAAAGCCGTGGAACCGCGTGCGGCGATTTGACATGTGCTCGCTGGCAAGGATCGCCGCACCAATGGCTCCTGTGACGTCGTGATGGAGAGGTACTGTGATTTTGGCTTTCGTAAGCTGAGAAAACGCGGCAACCACGCCTTCGTTGCTGGCGACACCGCCTTGAAAGAAGACGTTATCTCCCACAGAACGCCCATTCACAACCCGATTCAGGTAGTTCTGGGCGATGGAGTATGCTAGCCCCGCCGTCAAATCCTCTACGGAGGCACCTTGCTGTTGAGAGTGGACCAAGTTTGACTCCATAAAGACGGTGCAGCGCTCGCCCAACGAGGCTGGGCTGTCCGATGCGAGCGCCAAGTGCCCGAAATCACGCTCCACGCTAATATCCAGCTTGTCCGCTTGCTCTTCCAGGAAGGAACCCGTCCCAGCGGCGCATGCTTTGTTCATCGCAAAGTCGATGACGGTGCCTCGCTCCAGACGTATGTACTTGCTATCTTGGCCCCCGATTTCGAAGATCGTATCCACAGTTGGATCAACAGCAAGTGCCGCCCGTGCTTGAGAGGTGATCTCGTTGCGTACTACGTCTGCACCCACATAGGCGCCCGTTAGATAGCGCCCTGAACCGGTGACGCCCACGCCACGTACAAGGATCCGCCCCCCCATCTGCCGTCCAATCTCGTCCAGCCCTTGCCGCACGGCAGCTAGAGGACGACCAGATGTGCGTAGGTAGCGGCGTGCGATGACGCGTTGTTCTTGATCGATGAGTACCACGTTGGTGCTGATTGACCCGACATCAATGCCCACGTAAACGTTGAGTGGCTCATCGTCGCTGAGAGCTGTCATTTGGCAGTGATAGGGTGAGCTCATCAAAGTCAAGGGAGGCAATGCAACCCCTCTAGTCGGTGTCTCATCCAGGACTGTGAGCAAGCGTTCCAGGTCAAAGACTGCTCGCGATCGGTCAATAGCTTCACCGGGCACGTTGTTAGATCTCTCCGGCATCGACTGCTTATCGTCAAGCAGTATTAACGCTGTACCCACGGCAGCCATCAACTTATGATGCTCAGGGATGAGCAACCCACCTGATTCAAGGCCTAATACGTCCTCAAAAGCGTGGACCACGGCTTGATTGCTGGCGACGCCTCCTTGGAATAGAATCGGGGTGGGAAAGTGCTTGCCGCGGCCGATCAAGCTTTTATAGTTGCGCGCTAGGGCATAGCATAGGCCCGACAGAATCTCTGGCAGCGGGACGCCTCTCTGTTGTAAGTGGATCATGTCGGTCTTGGCAAAGACCGTACAACGTCCGGCAATGCTGGCCGGCGACTCAGCCTGCAAGGCTAACTCGGCAAACTCGTGTTCAATGCACACGCCGAGACGCTCAGCCTGTTGATCAAGAAAAGAACCGGTGCCGGCAGCACAGAGCGTATTCATACGAAAATCCACAAGCACGGCCCGCCCAGTGTGGGGATCGCGGTCGATGAGCAACAGCTTGCTGTCCTGTCCGCCGATCTCGATCACCGTTCTGACGTGTGGATAGTATTCGTCCACAGCGCGGGTTTGAGCCACCAGCTCATTGACGTGTAGGGCACCTAGCTGATCCGCGATGGGTCCCCCACCCGACCCGGTAAACCTCACCGCCATTACGCCAGAGAGTTCTGCATCCCTTTGCAAGCCAAGCAGCATATCAGCCAACGTTTGGCGTGGACGTCCTCTCGCGTGCATGTAGCGATAGTTCACCAGTTGCTTGTGCTCATCCAGCATGGCCACCTTGACGGTGGTCGAGCCGACGTCAATTCCCAAATAGTGTCCTGTCATAAGCTATCCTTGGCTGGCGATAATTCGGTCGCCGAATAGACAATCAATCTTTACCTGCTTATAAACTTTCGGACGAAATGCCTTTATTCCTCAAACTTCAGCAATCCGTCCATCGCGCGCTTCTTACGCCGCAACTCCACCACTTCTGCCGGCAACGCTGTCGCTTGCTCGTCTGTCATAGCCCGCATCATACCATACTTCAGGGGCACGCTGAACAGTTAACTGAGTGCCTGGGTTTGCGTCAAGGCGGAGACGTGCTTCTCAACCGCGAGATGGGCTAGGAAGGCGCGCAGCCCGGCCACGCCCATCTGACGGAGCTACACCTTATACTATTGCTGTACAAAGTGTTCAAACATTGACATGCTGCTCAGTTCGTCGTACCCTATATACGGTACAGTTAGCTACGGAGGTATAGACCATGTCGTTACCAATCAAGACGCTTGGACGCACCGGTTTGAACGTGACGCAACTCGGCTATGGCGCGATGGAGATCCGTGGGAATCGAATCTGGGGCGGGCGACCGTGTACGCCCGAGCAGGCCGATACGATTCTCAATGCGGTCCTCGATGCAGGGATCAACTTCATTGACACAGCGAACGACTACGGCACCAGTGAGCTCTTCATCGGGCGCTATCTCGCCGATCGCAGGGATGAGTTCTACTTGGCGACGAAGTGTGGGTGCCACGTCCAGTTCGCCGGCGACCACGATGAAACCCCGCACATTTGGACGCGCGAGAATCTTATGCGCAATATCGCTGATTCGCTCCAGAAAATGCAGACTGACTATGTCGACATTCTGCAACTGCATAACCCGGACGTCGAGATGACCGAGGAAAACCACTTGGTTGATGTCCTGAACGAACTGAGAGATGCGAGCGTGGTCAAATACATCGGTTGCTCATCGACCTCTCCGCACCTCAAGACCTACATCGATTGGGATGTCTTTGATGTCTTCCAGATACCCTATTCTGCGCTCGAACGCCGACACGAAAATCTCATCACCGCGGCCGGTGAGGCTGGGGCCGGCGTCATCATTCGTGGCGGGGTGGCACGCGGTGAACCGGGCAGCGGCCTTGGCAGTCAAGATCGCTGGGAAGTCTTCGAAGCCGCGGATCTCGATGAACTGCGCGAAGCGGGTGAGAGCCGGACCGCCTTCCTGCTTCGTTTCACGCTCAGCCATCCGCATTGCCACACGACTATCGTCGGGACGATGAACCCCGACCACCTGCGCGATAACGTCGAAGTCGCCGGCAAAGGTGGGTTGCCGGCGGATGTCTATGCTGAAGCGAAGAGACGCCTGGACGACGCAGGGCACCGTCCCGAATAGCATAAGCGTTGTCCTGGCTGAGTGATCGGCCATCTAGACTGTGCTCGCGGAAGCCGGCCTACGGTATCTGATCGTCTTGGCTATTCCGGCGAACACTAACGCAGGAAGAGCTCTCCAGTGTTGGAGAGCTCTTCTTTATCGCTGAGTCACTCCGCAATGATATGACGATGTCGGTTTGCCGCCTGAGTGATCCGTCTAATACTGGAAAGCATAAGAACCTAGCGCTCCCGTACCTGTATACGAGCGGGAGGACTGAGAAATCGGTCCGCCCGTTTGTGTTGTGCCCCAAGACCAGACGGTGCTACAGATCGCCCCAATCCCGAGCCAAAGCGAGGGCTTGTTCGAGCCACCACTCTTAGTTTCGAGACCGCCCCACTATGGGTGGCAGCCCAGACCAACCCGGCATTCTACTCATTCAGCTTTCTGAGAAGGCACAATCCCATTTCCCGGGGTACAATAGGGTCCTCCCGGGCACCCCCGGGTCACAGGAGGCAAGGGCAGAATAATGACGGGTTACGTCAAGGCGTTGGGCCTTCTCCGGCGGAATGTGCGCCTATTCCTCGCCGGCTCTACACTGCTGCTGTTCGCGCTCGGCATCTACCGCGTGGTGCTCAACCTGTTCCTGGTGCGCCTCGGCTACGATCTGCTCTTCATCGGCCTCATCAACGCCGTTGGCTCCCTGTCCTACGCCGCTTTCTGTCTGCTGGCCGGTAGATGGGCGCGGCGCTTCGGGACCCGGCGCGTGATGATTGCCGGGATCATTTTGGCTGCCGTCTCGTTCGCTCTCCTCGCGCTCACCCAGCTGGTCCCTCCCGGTGTGCGCTCCGCGTACCTGCTGGCTATGGATGCGCTGGGCTGGGTCGCGTTTGCCATCTACTTCGTCGCCACCACACCCTTTCTGATGCAGCAGACGTCGGAAGCGGAGCGAAGCCACGCGTTTTCCGCCTTCGTTGCGTTGAATCCTCTCAGCGGCTTTCTCGGTGGGGCAGCGGGTGGGGTGTTGCCCGGCCTCTTTGCCGGTGCCCTCGGCCTGACGTTGGATGCCGCCGCTCCCTATGCCGGCGCGCTCCTGATCGGTGCAGCGGTGTCGGCGTTGGCGGTTCCTCTGTTGGTGGCCACAGACCAACCCCCGCCAATTCCGGCGGAGCGGACCGATAGCAGGAGGGCGGCGCCGCCTCTGATCGCCGTCGGTGCCATAGTCCTCTTCACCCTGCTACGTGTATCCGGCGAAAACGCCGCGCGCATCTTCTTCAACGTCTACCTGGATCTGATGCTGGGCGTTTCCACGGCAGGAATCGGTCTCATCATCGCCGTCGCACAGCTCGTTGCCGTCCCGGCCGCGATGGCCTCTCCTTCGGCGGTGCGGCGCTGGGGGGAGTTTCGCGCCGTGGTGCTGGGTTGCCTGGCGATAGCCGCGAGCCTTCTGCCGATGATCCTGGTGCCGCATTGGGGGGCTGCTGCCTTGAGCTTGGCGAGCGTCATGGCGCTGGCCGCTGTCATTAGCCCCGCCCTCTCGATCTTCAGCCAGAATCTGGTCCCCGAGGAATGGCGCAGTCAGATGTCGGGTGCGCTCAATATGACTTTCGGACTCAGCTTCGCCGGGACGAGCTTCGGCGGTGGTTATCTGATCACCGTCGTGGGCTACCGGCCTCTCTTTGCGACCGGTGCCGTATTGACCTGCCTCGCGGCGCTCCTGTTCTGGCGCTATTTCCGCGTGCCGCGGGGCGAGTTTGCGCGCGCTGCCGGCGACCGCGTCCCGCACCCCGTTGTGGCGGACCTTGACGTAGGCTAGTCACGGCATCCTCACCAGAGTGGTTCGTCTTTCTAATGAATGTTGAGGCAGTGATCACGGACTGCAGGCAGGGCCAGGCCGTTGCATCACGCGATGCATCTCCGCGCACTGGTCGCCTGCGAGAAAGGTACAGCTCGGCGCTGAGTAGCGCTTGTTGTGGGCTGGCGCATCGCCGACGCCTCTTACGCACGCTTGCACTGGACGCTCGCTGACGGCGCGGGCTACCACGTCTGTATCTGCACTGGCCGGACGGGTCTACCCCCAGGTGGCCGGGGCCCCTTACTAGCCCATCGCTTGCAGCTGCATCCTGCTTGATCAATATCAATAAGGGGGTACGGTTACTCCCAAACGAGCAGATGTAGGAGGTTCCGGTGAGCAAATTACCTTCGGTGCCCTATGCTGCGATAGCAGCGCCGGCCGATGTGGATTGGACGATCACGGTCATGGAACCCCTCCCCAATTGTCCTAGCGTGGAGGCGGGCTGGGAAAGGATCGCGACACAGACGAATTGGGGCGAGTGGAGGTCGGAGAGCAGGATGCGGGGCAAGGACGTCGTCACCTCACTCGTTCCCCTAGCCACAGAACCTCTCAAGACGGGCGACGAGTACATCGTGAAGGTCGGAAGGGTTATGAAAATCCACTGCCGTGTTCTCGAGTCGTCGTCTGTAGGCACCGCTACAGGCGAAGACGGCGAAATGGTCTTCGACGCGATGGGGGTGGCTTTGGGCGGCATAGTCAAAGCCCGGTTCCGGTTCACCGTCTTCAGGGGCAAAGATGGGGTAGTGATGGCCCGCGCACAGGAGAAGATGATAGCGTTGCCGTTGCTCTCGCCGTCCAAGCGGACTCTTGAGAGCGAACACAGGCACACCTTCAAAGATCTCAACGATAGCTTTCGCTCCCCAGCGCGTTAACCGGTCAGGAGTCACGTTAGGTGCATAAGTTGCAATAAGGGAGCTTGCGCTTGATCCCTACGTGAATAACCTTTGACTGTTCCATGGATGCACCATAAGGCTATAGCGTACATAGGAGCTGCTGTTCCAGGCAGTCGTAACTCGGTCGGCAGACACCGCTAGATGGTATAGTGCTGAAGAAATTGCTAATCGGTCTAGAGATAGCGACAAAATCTGGAACTGTGGAGGAAAGCTAATGAGCACATACCAGTATTACGAGTTCCAGGCCATCGACCGTCCTTTGACGCCGGAAGAGCAACGCGCAGTTGCACGGCTATCAAGCCGTGTGGAGCCTCATCCTCGACGGGCCATCTTCACCTATAGCTTTGGCGGTGATCTTCACCGCCGTGCAGAAGATGTGCTGGTGGACTACTACGACGCTATGCTCTACTTGGCAAGTTGGGGCAGTCGGCAACTGGTGTTCCGCTTACCCA
>SLDA01000270.1 GCA_007125545.1 Thermoflexales bacterium
GCGAAAAGATCACCTGCCTCCGCAGCTCTTTCGGCCCGATCCACCAGTCCACCCTGGACCACCTCGCACCCCATCGCCTCGAGCTTCTCCACGTGACGGGCCATCGTCTCCAGCACGGCAGCTTTGAGACGCGGGAATTGGGGCCAATAGGCGGCTAGCCCGCTTCCAAAATAGCCGATTTTCGGTTTGGGTCGTTGAGTTCGTTCCATCCTAATCTCCTTCTGGGCGTAACCTAATCCAGCGCCGTGATATCCCTATCAGTCTGCTCCTCATAGGGCAGAAAGTGGGCAAGCAGGGACCAGCCCCAGAATGGATCCAGTCCCAGCCCCTCTCCGGTCTCGGCATCGTAGTATTCCCGATTGCCGGCGCCCTTGACGAGAGCATGGGTATAGTGTGCGAGCACCGATGCGATCTCCCGGTAGCCATAGGAACGCAGCCCACGGTAGACCATGTAGTTGGTCGGAATCCAGGTCTGCGCCCGCCAACCGCAGCCCATATCGGCTGGCATATGATCGCGGCTATACCAGCGCTCGCTCTTCGCCAGTGCAGCGATGGGATAGGGCGTCCAGAACTCGCGCGGGTTCAGCAGATGCTCCACCACCATCCTATGCGCCTGTTGTTGGGTGGCAACTCCGGCCCAGAGCGTCGTGAAGGCCGCGACCGACTTCACACGAATCAATCGCTCATTCGCCGTGTTCATCGCACCCCACCCGGCCTTCGGGCTCTTGAAAGCCTCACCAAAACGCGCGTTCCCGTCGTAGAAGAAACCATCCACTTCGTCCCACAGCAGCTCGCGGATGCGCTGAGCCCGTGCATCTGCAGCAGCTACATACTCAGCCGCCAATGCCTCGTTTCCATAGCGCGAGGCCAACTGCGCAAAGGCCCTGCATTCGCGCACCAGGTAGCAATTCAGATCCACGCCCTCACTGAACCGGTCAAGCCAATAGCCGGCGCGCTCGTGCTGGTTGTCCATCCCCGTGTGCGGCGCACTCATCCACTCGCTGAGCCCATCTCCGTTACCGTCCATCTTATGCAGCCAATAATCTATGTAGGCCTGCAGGCGGGGAAAGGTGTGATCGTTGAGAATCCAGTCGGTCTCACCGTAGAAACGCGCGACGAGGATCGCGATCTGCGAAAGGAACGGTTTGACGTGCTCGGGCCCATGGTATTCATTGCTTGGCACCGAGCGCGAGATCAAGCCGGATGGCTGTTGATGATCCAGGAATATCGTGACCCCATTCTTGATATACGTACTGGGCCACCCCATATAGATCTGGACGATCGATTCGAAGTACTGATCCCAATCGTAGAGCGTCTCATAAGCATAGCCGGTGAAGTACTCACGTCCGGTGTCGGCGTCGGTGAAGATGCCTCTCTTCATCAAGGCATCCTCTTCGTTGAGAGCGGTTCGCAATTCCTGGAGTGCTGTGTCAGCCATTTGGCTATTCATGCTGACTGCCTCGGCAGGAACACCGGCGCGTGCGTCTGCCCCGAGTCGTAGGCCGCGAGGAAGACATCAAGATTCCGGCGTCCTTCCTCTCCGGGAGCATCGGGGTCGCGCCCTTCGAACACGGCTTCGGCGAAGCGATCGAAGTAGGTGACGTAAGGATCATCGCCAGAGGAGAGGGGGAAGCCCAACTCTGTCCAAGCGCCAGGAGTCAGTCCATCGACGGTATTTTCCGTGTAGACGAGTAGTTGATTGTCCTCAAACACGATCTGCCCGTGTGTGCCAAAGATGCGATTGCCGGCGGCGCGCGTCCCACGAACACCGCTGTTCGCGGCACCTGGTGCACAGGATCCTGCCATAAACATGCCCACGGCTCCGTTGGTATAGCGCAGCGTAAGCGCGATGAAATCCTCGACCTCCACCGGTGTCTTATAGGTGTCATACTCGGCGAAGACCCGGGCGACCTCCAACCCGGTGATGTAGCGGAGGCGATCGATGTCGTAGATATAGTTCATAATCAGGATTCCACCACCGGACTCCACCTTTGACTTGCGCCAAGTCGTCTGCACACGTCCCGAATAGCCACCCGTCCAATAGCTCGCGGGCTTGTTCGCCGCGCCGAAGACTTGCGTCGCCATTACGTTACCGACGGCACCCTGCTCGATCAGCGCTTTCGCCTTCATCGTGGCGGGCTGGTAGCGCACGCCGCACTCTTTCGATGAACAGAGCACCCCCGCGCGCTTGCACGCCGCGATCAACGCGTCGGCATCCCCCAACGTCGTTGCCATCGGCTTCTCGACGATGACATGTTTGCCTGCTTCAGCCGCCTGGATACCCAGCGGCGCATGCAGATGATGGGGCGTGGAGATGATCACGGCATCAACATCCGCATGCGTAAGCACATCCTCCAACGATGTCGAGCAGGGGATATCATATTCCGCCTCGTACGAAGCAGCAACGCCGGCCACGGGGTCGGTACCCACGATCATCTCAACCTTCTCAGTGCGCTGTAAGACTCGGCCCGTCGACTTGTAGGCGATCTCGCCCAGACCAATGAGGCCAACTCTCAGTTTATCTGCCATATCTGTGCTCCTTGGCCAAACTCTGCGTGGTATGCCCATCCCAGGAATGTCAGCCTTTGCCGGCGACAGCGAGAAACGCCCGGAACTTCTGAATGTGAAGCGCCAGCGCAGCCTCAGGGTCGGGCGGGTTGATATTCTCGACCGAGAAGAACCCGTCAAACCCGCCTTCCGATAGAAGCTCAAAAGTCCGCAGGTTGTCTGCATCGGTCACGACCCCGCTCTCCTCCCCTGCACTGAAATGTACGTGGCGGACGTGCGCGCCGATATAGTCATAGGCCTCATCGACTGATTGTCCTTGCCTAAGATGGTGGCCTATATGCCACAACACTTTGAGATGGGTCGCGCCCGACTGATCGAGGATCTGCCGGGCCCACTCGCCTCGCATATTTGTATGGGTCTCGACCAGCATCGTCACGTCGTGCTCGCCGGCCCACGCGTCCATAGCCGCATAAGACTCCGCGGCAAGTGACAGCACTTTCTCACGCTCAGCGGTGTCACCCTCCGGCAGACTGTCGCTGAAGGTGCGGATGTAGGGCGCGCCGAGCTCGCTTGCTAACGCGATATATCGCCGCAAGGACTCGCGCTGGGGCAGGTGGTCGGCTGCGTCCGGCGAGTTAAACCGGCAGCTCGTGGCGATACACGTTGCCGCGATGCCTCGATCGGCCAACATCCGGCGTGCCGCAGGCAGTTCCACCCTTGACTCGGGACCGCCGTGTAAGGCAAGCTCGATGCCGTGCTTGTGCCCCCACTCTACCCGAAACTCAATGCCCTCGTACCCAAACCGTTCAGCGGTGTCGATCAGCTCCGGCAGCGTCTGACTAGGGCAAACGGACGTCATAAATCCAGGTCTCATCATCACTCCTTCTCCACACTCTCCTGGTAACGGTAGTCGAAGCGCCGGGGCGGCGCGCTATCACCGCTCGCAAAGAAATCCTCGATAGTGCAGGGCCCGGCGACCGGGCCGTTGTCGAACCAATGGAAATCGAAGGTCAGCGGGCTGCCCGCAAGTCCCACCAGCGCGCGCGCGACCGCGAGCATCATCTGGTTGCCCTCTACCCGATACCGGGCCTCGCCTACGGTCTTCCAAGACCACTCTGCTACGTGCGCCTGCACATGTGTGTGGGCCGCATCGATAGTGGCCAGGTTGAGGACAAAATCATAGCCTTCCC
>SLDA01000598.1 GCA_007125545.1 Thermoflexales bacterium
ACAGACCACGAAACCGGAAACGTGCAAGGGGTCTTGGATGGCAATCTCGATCCTTTTATGGAAGCTTACTTACGTCACACGTTGGGTTCAGCCTGACAGCTCTCCCAATTCTATGACCAGTTCCATACCGTGAATACTTCACGGACTTCCCATATGACTCATCCAAACGTTACTCAACCATTAGCACAGAGTGGAGGTGTGGAATGACCGTCAAGCAGAGTAAATCGTCCGCGGACTCTTCAAAGCGCAAGTCGCCCGCGCGTGAGCGCGACTCGTCATCGTCAGGACGCACCCTATCTTCACGGATCTCGGCGCCTCCGCCTACTTCTTCAGGGTCTCGAACTACACCGCCTCAGAGTGCAGCGGTGGGTAGTCAGAGCGAGGAGATGGCTTCACGTCTGGCTTCCCTGCGTACGAGTTGGGACCGTGTCGCCGGGACCGTTGCCCTTGCATCCGTTCACGAAGCCATTGATAAAGTTAGCAGCAGTGTTGACGCCGTTGGGGTCGACCTGGAGTCCCTACGCGCTCGCGGGTATCGCTACGGCCGGGACTGGGAAACGCAGCTGACGACCGTGCGCCGTCGCTGGCCGCAGCAGCGAGGTCAAGCCTTGCAGTTGCTTGAGAACGAGCGGCGAGTATTGGAAAGGTCGGCCCGAGATGTGGAGACAATGCTCCAGCGTGCCAGTCGCGACGCGGGATTGCTCAACACGACACAAGGTCGCGTATCCGATCTGGAACGCAGTGTACGGCAGGCTGACACACGCGTGCGCCAGACTTTTAGCGGGGTTGAAAAGCAGACAACGACACTAGCAGAACAGGTTCGGGATGCGAAGTTTGTGCTCGATTCGCTGGATTCGGCCTGCTTCCAGCTGCTCCCGGACGAGCACGCAATTGCCGCGTGCAGGTCAACGTGGACCAGTGATCGGGAAGAACCGGAGGGACTGCTCTTTCTCACCGATGCGCGCATTATCTTTGAACAACGGCAGGAAGTGGCGAAGAAAAAGGTTCTCTTCATCACTACGAAGAAAGAACTGATCCAGGAAAAACTCTGGGAAGCGCCTATCGGCTCGGTCGACGATGTGGAAATCGAGGACCAGAGAGCCTTCTTGCAGCGCCGGGAGATGCTCACACTGCGCTTCAACGAGCGCACTCGAGAGGTTCCGGGCGATATCACACTGCAGCTCCGAGGTACGACTAATGAGGCGTGGCGCACCTTGCTTCGCCGCACCAAGAGCGGGGAAATCGAGGGAGACCGTTTTGGTGCGCCGCCACCCAAAGAGCAGTTAGCGGCGCAGGTTGAGGCTGAGGCCACGGAATCAGGAAGGGAATTGCCCACAGTCTGTCCCAACTGCAATGCGCCTTTGCCGGCGATATTCAGAGGGATGAAGCAGGTGAGGTGCGATTACTGCGACGCCGCGGTCAATTTGTAGGCGTAGTCGCGTGGCCTCCTGCTGGGCTGCCATTAACTATGGACTTAGTGCGTGAAGTAGAAACGTATATCGAGCGGCACCGCCTTATTAAAGCAGGAGCACGCGTTGTGGTAGGGGTGTCGGGTGGGCCGGACTCCGTCACACTACTCAATGTACTACATACTATAGCCGGCGCCCGTGATCTGGAGGTGCATATTGCGCATCTGAACCACGGCATCCGTGGGCCAGCAGCGGACGAAGACGCGGCTTTCGTAGTTGATCTGGCAGAGAGGAAAGGCCTACGCGTACACGTGGAACGTGTCGACGTGCCGGCACTGGCTGAGACGGAGAAGCTGTCGCTGGAAGAGGCCGCCCGGCGCGCCCGCTATGCCTTTTTGTGCCGAGTAGCGCGAGACGTTGGTGCTCGCCAGATTGCAGTGGGCCACAACGCTGATGACCAAGCGGAGACTGTCTTGATGCACTTGCTCCGCGGGGCCGGTCCGGCGGGCCTTCGGGGCATGCTCCCGGCAGCGCGACTCAGCGACTATCGTCTCTTGGACGGCTGCGAGCGTCCACCGGCCGACCTTACCCTCGTGCGTCCGCTCCTCAATACCCCTCGCGCCGCGATCGAAGCTTATTGTCGGGAACAGGGGTTGGAGACCCGCTTTGACCATTCTAATCTCGACACAACATACTTCCGCAACAAACTCCGCTATGACGTACTGCCCTACCTCGGTCAGATTAACCCCCGTATCTCTGAACGGCTAACGAATCTGGCCGAAGTGGTGCGTGCAGACTACCGGTTGCTTCAGGAATTTGTCTCCATCGCTTACGATACGTTGCTCATCGCTTCCCACCCAGATGCGGTCGTCTTCGACTTGGCGCTCTGGCGCGAACAACCCCTTTCCATTCGCCGGGCTCTACTGCGCCGCACCCTCTGCCAACTCCACCGCAGCCTGCGCGACATCGACTTCGAACACACCGAACGTGCCGTTGAGACAGCACAAGAGGGCCAGACCGGAGCGCAGGCCACTCTGCCGCACAACCTCCGGATGACGATTGGGTACACAACCTTAACGATTAGTGAGAGGAATGCATTGCATCTGCCCGCGGAACGCCCCTGGTTAGAGCCCGGGCAAGTGATCCGTGTGACGATTCCCGGAATTACCCTTCTTCCGGGTGGTTGGACACTTGAGGCCAGGGAGATAACCCACTGGAGCATGACGACGATCCGGGAGAACCCAAACCCCCTGGTACAATGGATGGATGCCGCAACTCTGGGCGAGACGCCGATCCTGCGCGCGCGGCGAGAAGGGGATCGCTTTCAGCCGCAGGGAATGCAGGGCGCCGAAGTCCGCCTTAGCGATTTTCTAATTAACATCAAGATGCCGCGTCTGTGGCGCGATCACCTGCCCTTGGTGGTGGCTGGCGAGAGCATTCTATGGGTTGTTGGAACTCGACTGTCAGAAGAGGCCTTGGTGCGCCCGGACACGCAACGGGCCATCTATTTCCGCTTGTATGGCCCCTGATAGAGGCGGCTAAGGAACCTGAATGACAAAGCATCTCGTCTTGATCGCGGGCAATATCGGTGCCGGAAAAACGTCGTTGGCTGAACGGTTGGGCCAACGTCTGGGATGGCACACTGCCTACGAGTCGGTCAACGATAATCCGTATCTCAGCGACTTCTACGCCAATATGGGTGCCTGGAGCTTTCATCTACAGATCTTCTTCCTCGGGCACCGGGCCGAGCAGCATTCAGCACTGTCCGCACTGTCCGAATCCGCAATCGTTGACCGCAGTATTTACGAAGACGCCCATATCTTCGCACGAGCCCTACACGCGCTCGGCAATATGACCGCGCGAGACTATCAGGCCTATCGAAGCCTATATGATTTCATCATCGCCACGCTCCCACGGCCAGACCTGCTGATATACATCGATGCTAACGTCAAAACGTTGCGTAACCGTATTACGAAGCGAGCGCGAGAGATGGAAGCCGGCATCGCCGATGACTACCTGGCGCTTCTGGGCACCTACTATCGAGAGTGGATCGACGACTTCGACATGTGCCCTGTCTTGTCCGTACCAGGGAACGAGCTGGATTTTGTATGCTATCCTGAACATCTCGAAACCATTGCTGAACGGGTTCTCGATAAGCTGGCGGGCAAAGAAGAGGTCCGCTTTCCTAAACCGAGTGAATATGGCTGCTGAATACGGGGAAAGCCTGAGCGAGCGCGAGCTCGAAATCACGCAGTTGGTCGCAGAGGGCCTCACAAATCGTGAGGTGGGCGAGCGTCTTTTCGTCAGTCACAATACCATCAAAGTTCACCTCCGCAATATCTTTGCGAAGACCGGCGTGGCATCCCGAACTGAGCTGTCTATGCTGGCGATCCAAGAAGGCTGGATCGAGATTCCCGGCACAGCCGACGAGACAACAGCGAGCGAAACCGGCGAAAAAGATGCGGCGAATCGTGATACCGAGTTGTCTGCGGAAGCTAGCGGGATCCCGTCACCGGCGGAAGCATCCGATCTTGGGCCGGCATGGCCCTGGCAGCGTTGGGTAGCCTTGGCACTCGGAACAGCACTGCTGCTTATCGTACTCCTTCTCCCTCAACAGCAGGCTGCACCAGCATCGGCTAGTGGCCCCGGCAATCTGTTCGGCGCCGGCATCAGCGTCTCGCAAGTCACTGCCGACGCAGCCGGGGAGAACTGGCAGGAGATGGCGCCTCTGCCGGTCCGCCGTGCGGGCATGGGCATCGCGGCCCAAGGCAATGCGATTTACGTCATCGGCGGTATGACCGATCATGGGGCCAGTGGACGCGTCGACATCTACGACATCGAAACTGACACCTGGCGTGCGGGTCATCCCCGTCCACTCGATCTGGCAAACGTAAGCGCCGTCCAGTTAAATAGCGACATCCTCGTCCCGGGTGGCTGCCTGGATGACGCAGAGTGGACGCCAGATGCCGCTGT
This sequence comes from Thermoflexales bacterium, assembly GCA_007125545.1. GTDB lineage: Bacteria > Chloroflexota > Anaerolineae > B4-G1 > SLSP01 > PWVB01. Next base: position 4,383 of record SLDA01000598.1, read on the forward strand.
CCATATCTACAATCCTGAAGAGGATGCATGGCGAGAGGTCGCTCCCTTGCCGACAGCGCTCTGCGCGTACGCGCTGACGACCGACGGGCAACGCGCATACCTTTTCGGAGGCTGGGACGGCACCCGTTATCGGGCCATAGGCTACGCTTATGATCCGGGCCGAGATACGTGGGAGGAGTTACCTTCGCCCGAACAGGCGCGTGGATTCGGCGGTGCAGCAGTCGTAGACGACGGCATATTCTATGTCGGTGGGTACGACGGCGAACGTGAGTGGGCGACCTGCGAGGTCTACGCGCTTGAGACCAGCAGCTGGGGGAGTTGTCGCGCTATGCTGCAGCCGCGAGGAGGTATAGGCATTACCGCCATTGCAGGCCGCATTTACGCCATCGGTGGCGGATGGCGCACGCCACTTGGCTTCAACGAGCGCTACACACCCCTAACAGGAGAATGGACTGTGGTTGAGACGCCCATCATCAGCGAGTGGCGGAACTTGGGCGTCGTATCTCATGACACAGCGCTCTATACGATTGGGGGGTGGAGTGGCACAGACTTCCTAAACCGCACCTACAGGGTCGAGGTTATGCCCTGGCGCGTCTATATCCCCGGTTCGTACAGCACGCCCTAGCTCCGAGAGCCCAAACAACCTCACGATGATCTACGCTAGCTGCAGGCCGGGATCGATATCGAGATCCCAATCCGCCCGATCTCCTGCCTGATAGCGGTAATAGCCTGCCGCAGCAATCATCGCCGCGTTATCGGTGCATAGGATCTTCTGCAGGGTATAGACCGGTAGCGGTACGCCAGCACGTGCTGCTTCGCGCAGCGACGTGTTCGCGGACACACCCCCCGAGAGCAGGATGGCATTAACTCCGAACTCCTCGGCAGCGCGCGCCGTCTTTTCCACCAGCACGTCGACGACCGCAGCCTGGAACGACGCCGCCATGTTGGGATAAAAAGATCGCGGGACGGGTCCGGTATATTTCTGTAGAATGCGCAACACAGCCGTTTTCAGGCCGCTGAAACTGAAGTCGTAACTGCCGGGGAGCCAGGCTCGCGGCAGGTCGAAAGCAGTAGGTTCCCCATTCCTCGCCGCCAGTTCGATCGCCGGACCGCCGGGATAGCCCAGCTTCAACAAGCGCGCAACTTTGTCGAACGCTTCGCCGGCAGCATCATCCAAGGTACCCCCCAAGCGCTCGTACTGACCATGGTCGTGAGCGAGAATCAGTTCCGTGTGGCCTCCGGAGACAATCAGGACGAGCAGTGGAAAGCGCAGACTGCCATTTGCGCTACCTTCCGCGCCCGTGTGCAACCAATGCGCATAAAAATGACCTTCAAGATGGTTCACCGGGACCAGAGGCAAACCTTTCGCCAGGGCAGCACCCTTGGCATAGTTAAGTCCGACTAGCAGAGAGCCCGGCAAACCGGGCCCATACGTGATGGCGATGGCATCCAAGTCATCCCAATCGACGTGGGCTCCCGCCAGAGCCTGATCCACGGTGGGGATAATCGCCTCCACATGCATACGAGAGGCCAACTCCGGGAAGACCCCCCCGTACTGCGCGTGCAAATCGGCTTGCGAGGCGACGACGTTCGATAGGATCGTCGTCCCGTTCTCGACCACCGCAGCCGCTGTTTCATCGCAAGATGTCTCAATGCCCAAAATACGAAGTGTCATGTTATGCTTTCCTTAGGGCCCTAACGTTCAACTGGAACCACCAGTTCGTAGGACATCTGAGTCAGATTGCGGACCTCGCCCTCCTCATCTATCCACAGCATGTCTTCTACCCGACATCCCATCCCATCCTCGGGATAATAGAGCCCCGGCTCCATCGCGAAGACGTGTCCGGGCGTCACACGCACGGTATTGCCGGGGTCATCGCGAAAACTGGGCAACTCGTGAATCTCCAAACCGACGCCGTGCCCGATACTGTGCACGTATCCGTTCTGCGTAGCCGGATCGTCCTCAATGGTGGGGTGACCCTTGTCCCGCAGCAAGGCACATGTCAACTGTTGGTAGGAGCGGACCTCTTCACCGACCCGCATCTCACGTTGCAAGGCGAGGAGGCAATCGACGACGTCACGATGCAAACGGGCAACCGGCTCGGGAGCGTATCCGAGACAAAACGTCCGCGTCAGGTCGAAGAAATAACCACCCCCAGCTTCGCGGGGAAAAATATCGAAGACGATAGACTCCCCCAAGCGCAGCGGCGCCGTCGGGTTACCGCGACTGTGCGGAATACCGGCCTCGCGTCCCGTTGCGAAAATAAAGCCCTCGGGATCCTCCAAGCCTTGCTCGGCGATGAGTTTCACAATCTGCCGGTGGGCATCGCCAACGGTGAGAGAAGTCCCGTCAGCCTTGCGAAGCACCTCATCTTCGCCCACAGCGTGTGACTGGAGGAACAAGAGGGTTTGCTCGACAATACTCACCGTCTTCCGTCCCACCTCACGGATGCGAGCAGCCTCCATAGCATCTTTCGTGCCGCGAGCTGCACGGATCAAGTCATCTTGAATCTCACCCACCAGCTCGACGTCGGGTAGCGCTGCATCGAGGGCTGATAGCAGCGCATACGCGTATCCCTGATCCAAGTAGCCATAGCAGCCGACCCTACCCAAAACCTCCAGATCCTCGAAGATGCGCTGGTAGTAGGCCAGCGAAGCTCTGAGCGTGTCGCCCTGATGCGCCTTGAGCAACGCATTGTACTCATAGCGCGTCGTCAGCTTCACAGGATAACCCACCGATATCGCTGTGTCGCGCTCCATGGGCCCGACAATCAGGTTCGGCTCCTCACCGCGCTTCTTGATCACCAGTGCCGAGGTCATGTGCACGCCATTAAGCATATAGAGCAAGGGGGGATTGCCCAATACTTTGCCCTGCAGGAGAATGGCATCAAGCTCACGCTCCGACATGAGTCTATCGATATCCTGCTTCATACACCACCTCCTGGTGTAGCTGTCTGCCACCAAGTTCTGTGTCCGGACATGCCTGCAGTGCCAGCAGCACCAGAAAGCTCCGTAGGGCTCAGAGAGGCTGGATCACGCCGGGACGCATCGCAGAATCATCGCCATTCTGCCATAAGCCAAGAAAAAAGCAAAGATTGTAGTTCGCGCAAATCTGAGTATACTTTGGCCTGGGAGATAACTGAAAATCTATGACCAAACCTTTAGTAGCTATCGTGGGACGGCCCAATGTCGGCAAGTCCACACTCTTTAACCGAATTGTCGGAGAGCGGCGAGCTGTTGTCAGCGAGATCCCGGGCACCACACGTGATCGCATCATCGCGGATGCGGAGTGGAATGGGCAGACCTTCCTCGTCGTGGATACAGGGGGAATTGAGATTCTCCCGGCCACGGTCGAGGCCGGCCTCCGTCCGGCCACCGACCGACCGCTTTTGGAGGACTCGGAGGCGTTCATCCCGGAGATTCGCGGCCAAGCAGAGCTTGCCATCAACGAGGCGGACCTCATTATCTTTCTTACAGATGCAGCAGCAGGATTAACAGGACCAGACCGGGAGGTCGCGAGTATTTTACGACGGTCGAAGAAACCGACCCTCTTGGTCGCAAACAAGGCGGATAACGAGGCTCGAGAGCAGAATGCCCTCGAGTTTTATGAGCTGGGAATGGGCGAGGTCCTGACCATCTCCGCTATTCATGGCATCGGCGTGGGAGATCTGCTGGATATGATCGTGAGTTCACTGACTTGGGAGGAGGAACCTGAAGTTCGGGATGATGATGCGATTCGGATCGCCATTATCGGACGACCTAACGTGGGTAAGTCTTCTCTTCTTAACCGGCTGCTGGGCCATGAACGTGCCATTGTCAGTCCTGTCGCCGGGACAACCCGCGACGCTGTTGATACGGAGATGGAGTATGAAGGCCAGAGATATGTCCTGATCGATACAGCCGGTATCCGTCGTCGCGGCAAGGTCGGTGCAGGAGTGGAGAAGTGGAGCGTTCTGCGTACAGCACGCGCGCTGCAACGGACAGATCTGGCTCTGCTACTCCTCGACGCCACGGAAGGCGTTGCTGCGCAGGACACCCATATCGCCGGGATGACACTCGACGAAGGGGTCAGCATTGTCGTCGTGGTTAACAAATGGGACGCTATCGACCCTGAACTGCGAGAGCGTCGCGCTGACATTGAGGAACACATCCGCTCCGAACTCAAGTTCCTAAACTATATCCCCGTCCTCTTCATCTCCGCACTCACCGGCTTCAATGTGCAGGAGGTCCTGCCCACAGCTAAAGAAGTTGTAGAAACGCGCTACCAACGTGTTCCAACCGCACAACTCAATGACCTGATTCAGCAGGCAATGATCGAGCACGCGCCTGGTAGCCGCGGTGGGCGACGCCTGCGGTTGTTCTTTGTAGACCAAACCGATGTGGCCCCTCCCCATTTTGTCTTTCACGTTGACGATCCGAGGCTTGTTCACTTCTCCTACCAGCGCTATCTGGAGAACCAGATTCGCGAACTGTATCCCTTCCCGGGTACACCGATTCGTATGACCTTCCGCAATCCGAAGTCGAACAGGGAAAGAAACTAGCATCATAGATCATCGAAGTACGCCCCAAGACGTCTGCCCAAGGCGATTGGGGCGTCTTTCCGGTACGAGACAACAGCACAGCCAGGAGAAGAGCCGATGACCCAGGTCCGACCGGAACTGAGAGTTGAGATACGCAAACTGGGGAACAGATATCAGGCGGTTATCCGCACCGGCAACGACTCCGAAGTCGCTACCCACGAATTCCAGTACGACACGGGAAGCCTCGTGCATGGCAGCACGGACCGGTTGTCCGATGCCACCGGCCTACCTCAGAGCGCCGAATCCATTCCAGACCCAGTTCAGATCGCTGCTCAGGGCTGGCAGCTCTATCGGAGTCTCTTTGACAACGATCGCCGCCTGTGCGAGTACCTGGCCTCGCACCAGGAGGTTCGACAAAGCCAATTGACACTGTCGCTGAGTTCAGAAGCCAGGAATCTGTCCCGATTGCCCTGGGAGTATCTTTACGATGGCGACACTTATCTCTGCCTCACCGGCAACATGCCGGTAAGCCATCGTCCCCACGGTCTCAAACCACTCACACTTCAGGCGACACCGCTTCCTTTACGAATTCTCCTTCTGGTTGCGGCTCCCGACGATTCAACGTCATTTGATGCCGAACACGAGCTGGCGGTGCTCCAGAGAGCGCTGGCAGAAGAGGTCAGTCGCGGGATCATTCACCTGGACGTGCCCGCCGAACAGACATCGGCGATGCTGTTGGAAGCAACCCAAAGGCACCTCTATCACATCATTCACTATATCGGCTATGGCGTTCAACAGCCTCCTCAGCGGCAGAGCTTCCTCTGCTTGGAGGACAGTGTGGGACGCAGTGAACTGCTCAGCGGGGGGCAGCTTTCTTCCTTGCTGGAAAAGTCCTTGCCCAACCTAGTTGTGCTCTCAGGATCTCCTGGTGTCCAATTCGGCGTCGCAGATGCATTTGCCGGCGTCGCTCACGACCTCTTGCACCACGATATACCGGCAACGCTCTCCATTCCAGCGTCACTGAGCGGCTCTTCAGCGCAGGCCTTCTACAAAGCCTTCTATGGCAGCCTGGCTGATTCCCAAACCGTTGCAGAGAGTTTGTACCAGGGCAGAGCAGCGCTCAAGCTTGTCGAAGTCCAGGTCCCCGCCGCAGAACACTTCGCCTGGGCAATTCCCGTCCTATATCAGCGACAGCCGCATCTGCAGCTTATTCAGGGGGACACAGCAGCAGAGGTGTGCGAGGAGAAGAAGCCCTCTCCGTCGGTGCTGAAACCACCGCGCCTAAGCATCTCGCTGGTTGGTCGAAAAGCTGACCTTCACGCCGTACGCCGGGCGTTACAGGATTCGGCTCGCATCTTCTATGTTTGGGGAAGCACCGGCGTCGGCAAGCACAGTTTTGTAAGCCACCTTCTCGACCACCTTGTTAGCCCATCCAGGTCACTGGTCGTCCGCTGCTCTGCAACTGCCGAACCTCTGCGCGTTCTGGCTCAGATCTCGGACTTCTGGCGGTCGGGCGAGTCTGACACCGAAGAAGAAGCTGCCCGCCTCCTGCTCGACGCCAGACAGGACCCATTAAAAAGAGCTCAGAAGGCACAGGCATTGCTAGCGAACAAGCGATACTTATTCTGTTTCGAGAACATCGACCGCTGGTTCGCACCAGACGATGAAGGTCGGGACACGATCTCCAACAACGTAGTGCGGGATATCCTGCTCGGGCTAATGACTGTTCCGTCAAGGTCACTCTTTTTCTTTACTGGGGCCCGGCGATGGGACGAGCTCGCAAATATAGAAGACGCCGACATACGCGAGATCTACCTTCCGCTTCTGTCCGAAGTTGCGGCCATCCAGGTGATGAACGGACTGCCGGAACTCAGGAGCGCCACCCTAACCCAAAAGCAGGCGATCTACTGGTTCATTGGAGGCCATCCCAAAAGCTTGGCGCTGCTGGCTGGATGCCTAGATATGGGGGTGGAGCTGCATTCCTTACTGGCAGCCCCTCCGGTAGAAGAGCGGTCAACCGATCTATGGCAAGCCTTCCTGATCGACGAAATCCTGCGCAGGCTCGACCCCGGTGAGTATCAGATCTTGCAATCCCTTGCTCTCCTTTCGTATCCTATCACAGCAGCAAATCTATCTGAGCTTACCCCGGTTACTGTAGAGCACGCGCAGCCTCTGATTGAGCACTGGCACCGGCTCGGTCTGATAGAGACCCTCGTTCTCGGAGTTGACCACTCCGATACCCAGTTCGATGTCTACCTGCCTGTGCGAGATGAAGTGCTAGGCCGCATGGATCCAAGTGAGATGGTAGAATTACATCTGCAAGCTGCGGAGCACTGCGGTGGGCCCTTTATCGATGCAGCACGGAGGCAAGTGCTTGCACGCAACATCACAGCATGGACGGACGACAGAATCGAATGGCTAGCTCGAGATACCAATGGCATACTGGGAACTTGGTTACGCCAGCAGAGCGATTCCGCACAAACGCAGGTCGTGCTGACCCGGGCCATGGCATGGCAGCAACACCTGTGGAGAGCCGGCAAGATAGAGGAAGCGACGCAGATTGTGCACGCCATCGTACCTACCCTCAAGCGGCAAGCACAGATCGATCTTGCAGAAGCGCTAATGCGCCGCAGCGTTATGCTTTCTTCACAGCCCGGCTACACTACCGGCATCGATCAGTTAGCACAATTGCACCTTGAGGAAGGGCCGCTCTCTGCAGCCCTCGACGTTTATCGCCAGGTGTACGAATCCCTTGACCCTCAGACCGCGGATCTCCAGCGCGCTCACGTGATGATGCGAGCCGGTATAGTACAGCATCGACTCGGTCATATACACGATGCGATTGCCAGTTTCCAGTTGGCGCTGCAGTCGATCCGGCGAGAAGGCGATAAGGAAAGCGAAGCCGAATGTCTCTACCGTCTCGCGATCCTGCAACGGGAAACAGGTGATCTACGGCAAGCCCTCGTTTACGCTCAAGCTGCCAGGGAGCATTGTGAAACCTTCGACTCACCCCTGGGTCTGGCTGCGGTTGAGCGTGAGCAGGGTCTGATCTTGAAGGAGTTAGGGCATCTGAACAGTGCTCTTGAATGCTTTTCCGCCAGCTTGCGAGTCAGCCGCAGACTCGGTGATAGAGCGGGTGTCACGCAGAGCTTAACTGAGATCGGACTAATTCTGGAGAAATCCGGTCGCAACGAGATGGCGATTCGGGTTATCGAAGAAGCGTTGCAGCACTACGAATACCTCAAAAACCCGGAGCACAGTGAGATTCTCTCGCTCTTGGCGAATCTGCGTACTCGCAAGCAGCGGATGGACGAAGCAATAGCGAGGATCAGAACGGCGCGCAACCTATCGTCATAGGCCTAATACCCCCTGAACACTACAACGCCGCTCAAGAGCATGTTTGAGCACCTAGCGTATCACCTCAAGCTCAGCTACACGCACCGGCTCACCAGGAAGACGCTTTTGCTCACCGTGCAGTGAAACCCGTGATCCGCTCTGCGCATCATACATTCCAATGTAAAGCTCGTAGGGTCCGGTAGGTGCCTCAGCGCCCAGAGTTAGGTAATGGGTGTCAACCACAATCTCGCCCGGCAGCCAAGTCAGCGTCGAAGCCCTGCCGCCGGCAGGCGCAGCGTCGGATTGACCCCACACGCCTCCGTCAGGGCCGACCAGGTGAACGAAAGCCGTATAATGCCTTGGGGCCCGCTCGAGCGCCTCCCAATAGAGGGTGATGGCAAAAGACTCTCCTGGGGAGAGCGAAGTCGCCGATAGGTCGGCACCCCGAAGAGCTACGAAAGTGTTGCGTACTGCAACCGGAAACTCGGGTGTCTGCGGCAGTTCAAAGATCCGCTCTCGCTGCACAATTTGAACATCGCCAACGAGTACCGCTGCCTGATCCAGCGAAGGACGCGGCATATCCCCAGCAGCGACATCGGACGAGGCCGACGAGCCCCCAAACGGTGCCATCCACACACGACAGGGCCCTCCTGGAATTGCCGGATCGATCGGGAGCGCGAAGCGCAGCATATACCGGCGTCCCTCCACCCAATCCTGCGGGGGATCAAGGGGCCAGGCAAGGACGCCGCCATCGAAGCGCGCTCCGTCGCATTCGAGCTCCCAGGCCAGCGAGGGGGGAGTGGACCCCGCAGTTCGCTCCAATCCCAGAGCCATATAAACGGGTCTGCCGGCCCATACGTCACCTGTCGGCCCGCGGACACCCAGTACCTGCATCCCGGGCCACGCGATCTCGGGCATAGCCGGTAGCGAGTCCAGGGCCGGTGCCGAATAGGGCGGGGGATCAACTCTAATGCTGCCCAACGGCATTTGGATGCCGCCGAAGCTGTCGTCAGAATACGCCAGGCCCATCCAGGCACCGCCTTCGGCCACCTGCATGACCAGATCGTAGATGCCGGGCGGCAGGTGCAGCGGAAGCGGGACGTAACCTTCACTATCATAAATCT
>SLDA01000575.1 GCA_007125545.1 Thermoflexales bacterium
AACGGCGTACGGAATACCTGGTAGCCGGCAATAAACGGATCCGTGGGGGTCAGCCAGGAGAGGATGATCGATCGATCGCCCGGGCGCGCGCGCACGCTCTCCGGCGCATCCGGCGGACTCGTATCCACCTGATGGAAGGGCACGCTCACCGGCGACCACTCCGAGCGGTTCTCCGCCGCATCCACGGCGCGTACGCGGTAGAAGTAGCTGTTGCGGCCAATGCCGGGGATCTCGTCGGTGAACTGCTGCTCGGGGATCGGGGTGCCTGTGACGAGCCCGAAAGCCTCCGGATTGGCCTCGGCAAGTTGCCGCAGGGCGACGGCATCGTGCTGCACGTCTTCGTAATCCGGCGGGCCGTCCAGGTCCGCGCTTCCGGCGACGGGCGTGCCCTGCTCAACCGGGCGCAGCATCAGCTCGAGGACGCCGGTGCTCTTGAGGGCCACCACTGTCACCTGGAAGTGGGCGCCTGCCTGCGAGAGCCGCCCACCGCGGAACTCCGCCGGCGTTGTCGTCCCCAGGTCTGCCGCGAACTCGACCCGATGGAGGCCGCGCGCGACGTCGTAGCTCACCGGTTCCAGAGCGCCTGTCCGCGATGGACCTGCCTTCACCGGCGCCGCCGCGTCCGCCTTGCCCAACAGCCAGTTGCGGCGATGTGTCGCCACAATGCCGCTGTCCAATGCCCGCGCCACCTCATAGCGCAGCCCGCCGGTGGCGGAGAGCGATCCGCTTCCCCAGGTGAGGCACAGGGTCGCCAATCCACGCCGATCCGGAGGTGTGGCGTACCCGGCTGGTGCATCAACCGCCTGACCACAGGGGTAGGGGGCGTCAGGGGCGCCTGTGGGTGGGGGTCTCACAGCCACAACCTGTGCGGGCGAGGAGAGCGCCCCCTCGTTCTCTCGCGCGTCGACCGTGCTGATCGCCACGTAGACATTCTGACGGGCCTCGGTATCGGGTATGGAGAGTGCCAGGGCTTCACCGGCGCCGTTAGTACCCACGGTCTCCGGCAGGTGGACCTCCAGCACCTGACGGTAAGGCGCGGTGTAGCGCACCGTGACTTGACCGGCTTGCAGCGCCTTCTCGGCGGCCTCTGACAGCCTCACACGCAGATCGAACTGCGCGCCCTCGACCCGGAGATCGGACAGGACGTGGCCCACGTAGGTGACCGGTTCTCCCGCTGTGCCGACGTCGCCTGCGTCTACGTCGAAGGCGATTTCGCCGCCGGGGATCTGGCCCGCCCCGGAGGGCAGCGAGCCCGTCAGCGTCAGCGTGGTTGCGGGCAGTGGCCTGATCTCGACCTCCTGACCGACCCACCCACCGAGGTCGTGTGCCAGTTTCCCTGAAGTGTGCAAGTCTAGCTCGAGGATCGCCTGCTCACTGCGGGCGTCCTCAATGGCGTAGCGGTTGCCGCCCAGGGACACCGAGCCTCGCGCCAGGAGGGCGGTCCCGGCCAGGCTGTGCGGCTGCTCCGGCGTGACGGTGACGGTCGCCCGGGTGTTCGAGTGCCGTTGAACCTGGCCGACGGTCGCTTTGAAAGAAGTGATCGAGCGAAGCTCCAGAGATGCGCCCTGCGCGATGCTCGCTCCCGCCGGCAGGCCGATGCGAGCCGGAGTGTTCGCGCCGCCGGCGGTCGAATAGAGGATCGGATACGTCTGTCCGCCCTCGAGCAAGGTGCCCCCGGCGAAGTGGTCGGGGTCGAGGAGGCTCCGGTCCAGGTCCACCTCCACGAAGGTCGCGGCCTCCGCCGGCGCGCTGTACCCACTGTTCGGCGTCAGCATCGTGAGCGGATCGGGCTGGGGGGTGAGAGTCCTCACGCTCACGGCCAGGGCCATGAAGCCCGGACCGGCTTCCTGTAGCGAGCCTACCAGGGGTGGGTCGACACGCACGGGCTCGTCGCGTTGGACGGGCTGCCAGTTGCTCCGCAGCCGGGGGTCGGAGAGCAGCCTGTAGGTCCCGTCTTGAAAGTCGTGATCGCTGGGTGCCAGGCGCAAACGGTTCGGCGCCGGCACCCCGGCGATCTGGTAATGGTGCCGCTCTGCAGCGGGCAGCGCCTGGAGGCTGCCACTCTCCCGAGAGAGCTTGCCGCCCTCGAACGCTGAGAGATCGAGCCCGCTGCCGGCGCCGACCTCGACCGTATGGGTCCAGCCACCACCACCATCCGGAGATCCGGTGCTGGAGACCCGGGTCAGGGTCACGGTGTGGCTCTCGAACAGGCTCGTCTCCCGCCAGTAGAGCCGGAACTCACGGGCGTCCGGTGCCTGACGGTGCTGAGCATCGCCATACTCGAATTGCAGCAGGAGCGTGGCGGGCTCCCCGATCTGCCGGCGCTGTTCCGGCTTCAGCCAGGGATAGCCCGGCTGTGTGAGGTGCGCCCGCACGCGCACGGGCGGCGGTGGTGCCTCCAGATCCTGGACGGCGATAGCGTCCGACACGATCTCATCGCCCAGCTGACCGAAGAGGTCGATGGGCTGTAGCCTGTACGTGTGCTTGCCCAGGAGCACATCGCCCTCGATGAAGAGTGCGGCTGTGTCCTGTTGCCAGGCTGTCGCCGGCACGAGCACCGGCGTCTCGTCCGTCAGCAAGACCGCCTCGGATTGTGAGCTGCGCGAGAGATCGAAGAGAACGGGGTGAACCGCTCCCTGTCCCTCCGGGGGACGATGCCAGCGTAGCCCGACCCGTCCCAGCGGCTCCTGGCCCAGGAAACGAAGGCCGGGCAATTGGTGACCGGTCAGGGGCTTTTCGGCACGGGGCAGGGCCGAGGACTCAGGACCCAGGCCGAAGACAAGGCCGCAGCCCACGTTCCGATTGGGCCAATGGCCTTCGACCTTGTAGTCGTAGGCGACGGGAGCCTCCCGGCCTCTTTGTACACGTTCGTCGACCCAGTAGAGGCTCAGAAAACGCGCGATATTGGGATCCAGCGCCGCGAGGAGCAGGACTGATTGCGGCTGAATCGACTGCAGTGGGTGATCGGGCTCCGAGGACCGCAATCGCAGCTTGTCGGGCGGGACCCCGGGTATCTCGAACGCCTGCGCATCCGGATCCTGCAGCAGCCACAGCCATTTGAGCAGTTGCTCCAGTTCGGGTTTGTAGCGCTTCACCGCCGCATCGCGGTTGGCGGCATAGCGGTTGGCAAGCTCCGGTTCCAGGCGTGCCAGCGCGTCATCCGTCGTCCTGGGCAGCGGGAGCCGGATGAGGGGCCGGCCCCAACTCGGATCCCGGCACGTCGTCTCCGCCCCGAGGTAGCAGGCTTGAAGCAGGGTGGTGAATTGCAGCGGCAGACTCACCCGCGTGATAAAGGGCGCAGCGACTTCGAGGGAAACGGTGTCCGCGGGTAAGGGGTGGGGGGGTGACGTCGCGACGAGGTGCTGCCCTGCGTAAGCGTTCAGGCGCAGCGTGGCCTGCGGACCCCTCACATCCAGGCGCACGTAGGCCACCGGTTGCGAAAACTGCAGCTCAAGGAGCTGCTCGCCCGGCGGCTGGATGCTGAGGCCCGAGAGCATTGGCTGAATCTGGACGCTCTCGGGATAGATAAAACGCACGCCTTGCAGGATCGAACCCGGCGCGAACGAGGCCGCTTGTGACAGATCGAGACACGCTTCCGGTTTGAAGCCGGCGCTGGGGCGCCGGTAGACACTGAAGCCGCGGGCCGGAAAGCCGAGCTGCGGTGGGAAGGCCCAGCGGAGATGGTTGCCC
>SLDA01000127.1 GCA_007125545.1 Thermoflexales bacterium
AGCTCGCGCAGGGCCTCCCGGCGATGCTGTGCCGCCACGGTGGCCAGCACCGCTACCACGACCAGCAGCAACAGCGGGCGCAGGAACCTGTGGAGCTCACCCCAGCGACCGGACAGATGCGTGACGTGGGTCCCCTCCGAACCGCGCGAGCGTCGCCCATCCAGCCAGGCCGCAAAGAAGCGAATCCCCCAACCCAGCACGGTGGGGATCAGGACAATCTCCGCAAGCGAGAAGGAGCTGCCCATATAGACCACCGGGTGCGTGTTCATAGCATAGAGCGGCGCGGCGAAAACCACCATCGCCAGCCCCAAATCGGGCCGCAAGAAGACCAGGAATGCCAGGATCGCCCCCGCCCCGAGTGTCAGGAGCAGCCAGGGTGAGAAGTAAAAACAGGCGGTTGTCAGAATGAGCGCCGTCACATCCCCGTGGTCGCCCAGCCGGCGGAAGATCCCGTCTCCTATCAGCATCTGCCAGGCAGCAAAGAGCGTCAGCGCACCCGCCAGGAAGGAGACCAGCACCGTCACCCACTCCGCCACCCTCGCCTGGGCCTCGCGGACGGCTCGCATCCCGCGATCCCAGCGGATGCGCGGCACCGACCAGACGATGCCGGCAACACCTAGCAGGCCCAGGGTGCCAAAGACTGCCCAACCCAGGTTGGGTGCGCGGCCGCGCTCGGGGGCCGCGATGACGCGCCAATCCGCAAGCGCCCACTGTCCCCAGCCACGCTCCGCCAAGATCTCGACACGATGCGGCCCATCGGGCAAGCCAACGGCCAGGGGCACCGTCACCGTCGCGGCCAACGGATCGTAAAGCACAATATAGGCGTTGCCGTCGCGATCGCGCGGCAGTGCGGGCGCCGGCTCGCCGTCGACGGTAACATACAGGAAGGCCCGATAGGGTCCCCGTCGCACCGTCAATGCAACACCGGTGCCTTCGAACTCAAAACTCACAGAGGGGAGTGTAGGATTGGGCTCTCCCATATCCGCGCCCTGCGGTCCCAGCGTCCACGGCCCCGCGAACTCGGCCAGATCCGTGTCAGCCCGGTAAACGCCGGCCCTGGGTAACGCGAAGCCCGCATTCCGCGCCTGCAAAGCCGCATAGAGCTGTGTGGGCGTCCCATCCGGGCCGATCAGCGCGAATCCCCAATGCTCCTGCGCATCCGGAACCGGTCGTCCGTCCACGACCGGGCGCGGCTGCAGGCCATTGAGACAGGTCACGCCCATCCACGGCCACTCGCGCGCCACCCGCTCGAGGGCGCCCAACGTATAGGCCACCTGCTGATCCGTACTCACCTCACCCCAAATCGACGTGGGCCCGGGCCAGCCCGACTGCAGATTGTTCCAGCCGAAATGCGTCGCCCAGATCGCCTTATGCCCCTCGCCACGCGCCACAAGCACCTCACGAACCAGGATCACGCGCGAGAAGTTCAGCACGTCACGCTCGACCCGGCGATCGTCGGGCCCGGTATCAAAGCCATAGGGCTGGACGGCGACGATATCAAACGCGCCACCGGCACCTGCTTCATAGAGCATCGTAAGGAAGAGATCTTCCGCGAAGTTGCGGTCTCCGGTTTCGACCGTCGGTGCCAGGCTCCCCAGGATGATCCGGGCATCCGGATCCTCGGCCCGAATCGCCTCAGCCGCGCGTGCCAGCAGATCGGCATAGCCGAAGGCATTGGCATAGCCGCCCCAACTCTCGCCAAGGTTGGGATTGTGCCAGATCTGGTAGGTAGTGAGCCGGTCACCGTAGCGTGCGGCCACGGCACCTGCAAAGCGGGCAAAGGCCACCGGGTCTGGGGGCAGCCCGGCCCAATCAGGTGCATCTTCCAGCACGACCAGCACCTGCAATCCGCGGGCCAGCGCAGCGTCCAGCACGAGATCCGTGTCGCTCCATTCCCACGTCCCCCGGACCGGCTCGACGGCGGCCCAGGAGATCGACTGGCGCACCCAGTCGAACCCCCCGGCCTCGATCTGGTCCAATGCCCACGCCAATTCGGGCCCGGCGTAATCCGCCAGCGATGCGTTGACGCAAGCGCGTGACAGCGTGCGCCCCACAGCCCCGGGCGTATCGGCGACGGGATCGGGGAACTCGGTGGCCCACCCCCGCGTCTGAAATCGGTGGCGAGCTTGCCACTGGACAGCACCGGCGAGGGCCGCCGTCAGCAGCAGGCTGCTGAGAAGGAATAAGAGAAGCATTGATGGGAAGGGTTTGACTCTCATACGCCGCGGATTATACCGCTCAAGTCACAAAGGTAAAAGGGGTCAGTTTTGTTTGTCCTTATCGCGATTCCCACTTATAATAGTCGATGTGAACGGGCTAATGCATTTGGAGCGCTGGATCGAACAGTTAGTAGAGGAACCGTTTGTCCGCCTCTTCGCCGGACGGCTATTGCCACAGGAAGTCGTGCGTCATCTGATGCGTGCGCTGGAGGATGGCGAGCGCATCGGGGCGGATGGCAGGCCGGAAGTACCCGGACGCTACCGCATCGAGCTGAATCCCGATGATCTGGCCGCGCTGGAGTATCACCATCCGGATCTCAACCAGCGGCTCACCGAGGCGTTGACCGGCCTGGTAGAGCGCTTCGAGCTGCGCATGCAGAACCTGCCGATGGTCACCCTGGTCGCCACGCCCGATCTCGCACCGCGCGACGTTCGGATCACACCGGCAGATCGAGCTCCACTCGTGAGCGGCCAAACCCAGGACCTGGATCCCAACCGTCTGGAGCAGGTTGCTCTCATACCCTCTCCCCAGAGATCGAAAGCCTATCTCATCATCCAGGGCGAACGTACCGTCGATCTTGAACAACCTGTCGTCAATATCGGACGGGCCCTGGATAACGATCTCATACTCGAGGATCGCCAGGTCTCGCGCCACCACGCGCGGCTGCGGCAGCGGTACGGGCGGTACATTCTCCACGATCTTGGCAGCACCGGCGGCACCACCGTCAACGGCTTCCCGGTCCAGGAAATCGTTCTGCGCCCCGGTGACATCATTTCGCTCTCAGGTGTTGACCTCATCTACGCCGAGTCAGAACCACTGGACCGTCCTGAGCGGGGGCACACGCAGCCGATTCCGCAGTCCAACGACTGAGGCCCGCATGGCAGAGTTCCTGCTGATCTTGCGTTTCGCGCTAACCGGGCTGCTCTACGGCTTCCTCGCGCTGATCTTCTACGGAATATGGCAGGATCTGCGCCACCACGCGCGTAGTGAGGCGGAGCCCATTGAACCGGCGACGCTGACCGCGGAGAGTGACGCGCCTCCCGAGCAGCAGTTCACCCTGCGCGCCGTTACAGCTATGGGTCGCAACAACGATAACCATCTGGTCATTGACGATCCTTTCGCATCAGCCAACCATGCCATGGTCGTTTGGCGCGAGGGACGCTGGTGGGTTGAGGATCTGGACAGCCACAACGGCACCTATCTCAACGGTGAGCGTATCGTCAAGCCGCAACCACTGACCTCCGGGGATCGCATTAGCATCGGCGAGACGACACTGCGCTTCGCTACCGACAGAGCATCCACCCCTTTAGTGTAAAAAGGAGTTTTCTATGGACCTTATGCTTCAAGACAAAGTAGCCCTGATCACCGCCTCCAGCCGGGGGCTTGGCTATGCCACAGCGAAGACGTTGGCAGCCGAAGGCGCCCACGTCATTATCTGCTCCCGTTCGCAGGAGGCTGTGGATCGGGCAG
>SLDA01000516.1 GCA_007125545.1 Thermoflexales bacterium
CCGCCGTGGCTGCCCATCGCGGGGATGATGAAGGGCACAGCACCCCGCGCCTTAACAAAGTCGACAGTGGCCTTGACGATCGCGGCAATGTTAGCGATACCCCGGCTCCCCACAGCGAGCGCGATACTCTCGCCGGGCTGAAGGCGATCTGCCAGCGGCGCCAGTGCGTCGGCCACAGCGCCCGGCACGTCGTCGATTTTGGGACGGGCAAAGAGTTGATCTATTCGGGTCAGGTTCAGATTCATAGAATCTCCAGGCTGATTTGCCATCTCCCGTAGGGCGAAGTTTCACTTCGCCCTACGGGGGACAAAGCTAGCTGAATTGGGGAAGCCACTGAGCTTCGGCTTCGAACATCTCGTCTACCATCTTGCCGATCTCGTCGAGCGTTAGCATAGCGCTCGTGTACTTGTCCAGCGCCACGGCGGCGTAGACCAGGTCGCGGTCGCCGGTCTGCGCTGCAAGGACCGCGCAATTCTGCACCGCCACGCTGCCGGCGTTGATCCCGGCGCAGGCAGCGGGCAGATCGCCGACCACGGTGGGCTGGATGCCCTGCGCATCCACGAGGCTCGGCACCTCGACGCTGCAGCCGGGCATAAGGTTGGTAATAATGCCCGTGTTGGGTACGTTGCCGTAGACCACACGGGGGGTGTTGGTCGTCATCGAGTCGATGATATAGGCGCCATATTCGTGGCTGGGATCCAGGGGCGCCTCAGCCAGTTCGGCTGCCCGGCGCTCTAGCCCCTCGAAGTCGTGATTCTTGCAGATTTCGTAGTAATCCCAGCGCTCGGGAACCCAGGCGTTGGTCTCCTCGGGGGACCGGCGGAAGTACGGCAGATACTCAGAGGCGTGGTGGCTTGACTCGGTCTGGAAGTAACCGGTCAGATTCATGATCGCGGTCCGCACCTGCTCGCCACCGCCACCATACAGCTCATCACTGGTGTTGCCCTCGGTCCGGGCTTTGCGGGCCTGCTCAGCGACCTCGTTCATCCGCCGGCGCAGCAGGGGCAGCACGTCCTCACCGTTATGCTTGAACTCGATAAACCACGCCTGGTGGTTGATGCCGGCAACCTTGAAGGTCCAGGTGCCGGGCTCGAAACCCATATAACGCGCGAGCATCTCGGAGGTGCCCTGGACGGAGTGGCAGAGCCCCACCGTCTTGATCCCTGCATCGGACGAATACCAGCAGTTGATGCCCATCGGGTTGGCGTACTGGATCATCAGGGCGTCGGGACACTCCGCGTGCATAGCCCCGATGATCTCGTCGAGCGCCGCAGCCGTCCGCAATCCCCGGAAGATGCCTCCCGGCCCCAGCGTGTCGCCCACACACTGGTCGAGCCCGTACTTGCGCGGAATCTCGACGTCATGTTCGTAGGCCTCGAGGCCGCCCACCTGAAAGGTGACAACCACGAAGTCGGCGCCCTCCAACGAGGTACGGAGATCGGTCGTAGCCTCGACGGTCGCCGGGAGGTCGTGGCCTGCAATGAGATTCTGAGCGTGCTTGTAGGTCCGCTCCAGATTCGCGGGCGCGATATCCATCAAACTGAACTGCGCGTCGCGCAGTGCCGGGAAGGAAAGCACATCCCGGATCAGGGTCAGCGGAAAGACATATCCACCCGCACCGATAATCGAAATCTTTGGCATAGTCAGCTCCTTGAGTATTAAGAGATTAAGTTAGGAGTTCGAAGTTGAAAGCTCAAAGTTTAAAGTTCCAAGTCCCACTTCACATCGCCACTACTTCATCACTCCATATACGACCGCGCCCGCTGCAGCACCAACTAACGAACTGAGAAAGTTCACCCAGTCATTGTTCAGCCAGCGCCTCCCACGGAGCAAGTGATTCGGTGCACCGTCGGGGTCTATGGACCTCTCGGTCTCCTTGGCACGCCCCTCGCTGTAGTAGATGGCCTGCACGGTCGCGCCCAGCAAGCTATCGAAGAGCGAGCCTGCCAGACCGCCCAAGAGGCCGGCAACAACCAGCGCTGACGCCGGCGGCATAACGACATCACCGCCCAGCAATCCCTCGAGCGCGCGATACCCCGTCGCGGCCCCGCCGATGGCGAGACCACCTGCCAGTGTCGCGAGCGTGCCCAATACCGAGATGCCACCGGAGGTCCCGGGCTCCACGACCTCCCCGCTGGTGATCAGGCGTGGCGGACGGCGGCTTAGCACCCCAAGCTCCGTCGCCCAGGTGTCCGCGTTGACGGTCGCTATGGCGCCGGCAAAGGCAAAGAGCAGGGCCGGCGCCTGCAGCCGTGCATAGGCCAGGGCGAGCAGTGCCCCGGCGCCACCGTTCGCGAGGACCTGGCCCAGGTCTCGCCGTGAGCCTTTGGCGAACTTCTCCGCCAACCCTTCCTTCGCGCGGGCTTTGAACTTGGAGAGCAGGGTCGAGAGTACGAAGAAGGTGATCAATAGGGCACCCCAGCTCCACCCACCAAAGCCAAAGATCGCCGTACCCGTGATGATCGCGCCCAGCGCCCCACTCTTGTCCAGCGCTGCACGACGATACGCCACTAACGCAATCAAGGCACTGAAGAGGAGGCCCAGTAGCAATTCCGGGAGTCGAATCATAGCGTGAAGAGATAGAGTACCGCCGCCGTCAGCAGCGGGACGGTCAGATTGTCGGTCCCTGCCGGTGATACGCCCTCTGCGGCCGCGCCCACAAGGGCGGCAGTCAGAGCCATCAGCAGGGCTTTGCCGGGCAGGATGGTGACACTGGCAGCGCTCCAGCCGGAACCGGGCAGGAAGAGCAGCGTTCCCAGGACGGCGACAAAGGTGGCAACGGCCATCGCGCCCGAGCCCTCCCACGAGCGCCGGTGCGCGAAGACCTCGTAGAAGCGCTTGCCCCGTGCCTGCCCGACGATGCTGGCAATGCCATCGCCCCATGTCATGGCCATCACGGCAGCCGCCGCCACGGCAACCCGATCGACGCCCCCGTCGGTGCGCCAGAGCAGGGCAAAGAGGACGGTGATCGAGATCGCGAAGTAGACGGTACCGGGCGAAGAGTCTCGCGTGTCCATGGCCTTGAAAATCTGGAAGCGGTAGAAAATGAAGTTCAGGATGATGAACGTGGCAAAGGGAATCAGCCCGTAGGTGCGGTTATCGAAAAGGGCGAGAATGCCCCAGATCCACATCCCCGCGCCGATATGCACGATCTTACGGGTGAAGTACTGGGGCCATTTCAGGCGCTTGCCGACCGCCTCCACGACAAACAGCAGACCGAATGCGTAAAGATACGACAGAATCAACCCGACGATGTCTCGTTGCGTCACGCGAAACTCCTTTGCGACAGACTGGATCGGCTCGGCGCACCTCATCGAACGGTCCTTATTGTACCACGAGCAGACCAGGGCGCGAAAGGACGAGCCGGTCTGTGCGTCCGGCCTCTCCCCGTCGTGGGAGGCTTACTAAGCATCTGCGTCTGCCCCTGCCCCTGCCTCTGCCTCTGGCTCCTCCCCGTCGGAGGAGGCTTATTGGGCATCTGCGTCTGCCCCTGCCTCTGGCTCCTCCCCGTCGGGGGAGGCCGGGTGGGGGTCTGCCTCTGTGTCTGCGTCCGCTCGCATGTGTCTGCGCCGGACGCCCCCCTCCCACTCCCCCCAACGCGCGACTACCACGTGCCGGCTTGCATAGTGCCGCCGGACGCGCACACTCGTGCAATGCGTAAAGGGGGGAGAGCCAGAGAGCCG
>SLDA01000519.1 GCA_007125545.1 Thermoflexales bacterium
ACCGCCCGTACCGGTGCCACCCATCGCTTCCTCCGGAGTGAATGTGGGTGTGGGCCGCGGCGTGGCCGTGGGTGGAAGCTCGATCGTGGCGCCCACGGGGGGTGGTAGTTCTTGCTCCGTCTCTGGCTCGGTAGGCTCTGGTTCCTCCGCGTCATCCACCTCTGGCGTTTCCGTCGGTTCCGGCGTCGGAGTTGCTGCCTCATTATAGACAGTTAAGTTATTGACGAAGGCAACAAGGGTGTCTGAATTCGTTCGGACTGCAAGGGCCAGGACGTACTGCCCATTGGGAACCTGGGTCGTATCCCATTGTCCCAGCGAGCCGTTCACGATCATAGTTGGCACAAAGTCGATGATCGGATCATCATACCGCCACGAGGTGCCCCCATGCACTTCCGAACCGGCGGCATAGTAGACGCTATAGTTTTCAAAACCCTCGGCTGTCGCATTTCCTTGTATCGTTACCACGCCACTCAGCGTGCTGCCGGCGGATGGAAAGCCGATGACGAGATTTGAGGTCTGTTGATAGGGTGCCGCCAGTGTCGGGCGGAGAGGCGCGAGCGCGGTGAAGAGCAACAGCATCACAGCGATGATGACAAAAGGTAGGGGAGACAGCAAGCGGCGGCTGCGGTGGCTTCTCGAATATCTCTGCCGCTCTGTACGATGTCGTTCCACTGACCTCACGGACTTTTCTGGCTGCATAAAGCCTCCTCGCGTAGGTTTTGCGACTAGGAAGTTTAACATGGAAGAGGGGCTTGGCAAGTCAAGCCATTTTCTCCATGGCACGACGCTATGCCCCGGTCGCAACTTAACGACCTCAAGTGCGTAGTATAAGGTGAACGCATACAGAGTGTATCATGACAGGAGGTAAGGACGATGTCAAATAGAAACAGGTTGCGGCGGCAGAAGGGGATCATCGCGGGTGTGTGTGGTGGGTTGGGAGAGTTCTACGGGATCGCGCCATTCTGGTTCCGTCTGCTCTTTATTATCCTGGCACTCCCGGGTGGGCTGCCCGGCATCGGACCCTATCTGATCTTGTGGCTCGTCATTCCTCGGAGGTAAGACCCATGTCAGATCGTAACAAATTGCGACGACAGAACGGAATCATCGCCGGCGTGTGTGGTGGATTGGGGGAGTTCTATGGGATCAAGCCTTTCTGGTTCCGAGTGCTCTTCCTCATCCTGGCACTCCCACTAGGACATCCTGCCATCGAGATCTATCTGATCCTGTGGCTTGTCATTCCCCGGAGGCGGTCACGATAGGTGACCGTGGTGTCGGGCAGGATGCTGCGCATCATGATCAAGCCGTCTGCTGACGGCGCACGAGCTCCAGTCGCTCACGAATGGGAGGGTGATCGTACAGGAGCCATACTACCCACCTCGGAGGATCCACCTCCGCCAGATTTTGGTTGCTCAACCGGGTCATAGCGTTGGCGAAGGCCTCCGGATTGTCGATGACCTCAAGAGCGTAACGGTCGGCCATCCGCTCCCGCCACCGCGAGAAAGCGTTCACCAATGGCATAATCAACAATGAAGCCAGGGTGGCGACAAGAATCACCAGCGGAATGGCCGCCAGATCGGCAATGCCCTCGAATCCAAACTGCTCGACCCCCCAGCGCAGTGTCACGTGCGCAAGGTAGAAGCCGGCGACGGTTGTGACGACGTTCAATGCGATCCCCAGCTCCAGATCATGATGGACCTGATGCGCAAGCTCGTGCGCCAGGACCGCTTCGATCTCGTCGATGGAGTACTCCTCGTAGAGGGTATCGCCCAGCGCAATTCGTTTCGTCGACCCCAATCCCATCACCATAGCATTGGCTGCCGTAGTACGCGAGCTGAGGTCAATGGTGTTCACCTGGGCCACCCGGGTGCCGGTCTTCTCCGCCAGATTCTGAACACGCTCTACCAGTGCCTCATCCTCCAGGGGTTTCAGCTTGTAAAAGAGCGGTACTAGCACCACCGGCGAGAGCGCTCCGAAAATGAGAGTGATCGCCAGCATAAGCGCCGCGCCCCAGATCCACCAGGTGTCGGGCTGCGTTCGCAGCAGCCCATAGATGACCTGTACGATAGGAATGCCGAGGATCAGCTCCAGTCCGAGTACCTTGCCCTGGTCCGCCAGCCACCCGCCCACCGTTTGCGTGCTGAGCCCGTAGCGGTGCGGCAGAACGAACCCCGTCCAGTAGTTGATGGGCAGGAAGATCAGGGTCGAAGCGACGATCAATATGCCGACGTAAGCGGCAGTCAGTGTCCACGGACTCGTGAGACCCCAAGCAATCAGGGCGTCCCGCAGCCATACCGACAGCCCCGACAGCCAGAAGACGAGAAGCAGAGCCAGCGTGAACACGATCTCGCCTAGCATCCACCTGCGTCGGATGCGGGCATACTCACGCGCTTCTTGCTGACGCTCCTCGTCCAGATTCACATCACCGGGAACTTGTTCTGTCATCATTATCTGACTATACATCCATCGCGATGGGAGACAAGGACTCACGGCCAGGGGAGACTGACGCGCACACACCCATTTCCGTTTTTGCTCCCCCTCTCGTATAATGAAAGCACCTGAAGGATGAGGAATGGGCAGGATTAGTGAGTACGGGGTGAAGGGAGATAGGTATGGGTGACGATGTAAGCCGGGCCATCATCGTGATTTTCGGCGCATCTGGGGATCTTGCACAGCGCCAGCTCGTTCCGGCCTTGCACAGTTTAGCATGCGATGGTCTGCTGACGCAAGGCCTTCGGGTCGTGGGCGTTGCTCGGTCCGAGTTCACCGACGAGAGTTTTCGCGAACACCTCTACGCCGGCATCGATGACTATGCGCGTCGTGAGCCGGAGGTCTGCCAGCTCTGGGAGGACTGGTCCGAGCAATACAGCTACCTTCAGGGCGATTACAGTGACCCTGAGACCTACCGGCGTCTAGCGCAGCGTCTGGAGGAGCTGGATGCTGAGGCGGATACCCAAAGCAATCACCTTTTCTATCTCGCAGTACCGCCCGTGGTCTATGCCGACATTGCCGAATGTCTGGGAGAGGCGGAGCTGAACCGGAATGAGGGTGGATGGGCCCGCATCGTGGTCGAGAAGCCCTTTGGCAGCGATCTCGAGAGCGCCCGGAACCTGAATGATCGCATCCACGCTGTCTTTGACGAGGAACAGGTCTTGCGCATTGACCACTACCTGGGCAAGGACACCGTGCAGAACCTTCTCACCTTTCGCTTTGCCAACGCGATCTTCGAGCCTCTCTGGAACCGGCGGTATATAAGCCACGTTCAGATCAGCGTGACCGAGTCGGTGGAAGTGGGCCGCCGGGCCGGCTATTATGACGATGCCGGTGTCCTGCGAGATATGTTTCAGAACCATCTCTTGCAGCTGTTGACGCTGACGGCAATGGAGCCGCCGGTCAGGCTCAGCGCAGAAGCCCTGCGCGATGAGAAGGTCAAGGTGTTACACGCCGTCCGCCGCCCCGAATGGGAGGACCTTGTGGTGGGTCAGTACCGTGGGTATCTCGATGAGGAGAAGGTTGACCCGGACTCGCAAACGCCGACCTACGCCGCGCTCCGTCTCTTTGTGGACAATTGGCGCTGGCAAGGGGTCCCCTTCTATCTACGCTCGGGCAAGCAACTCGAGCAGAAGGTGACCGAGATTGCGCTCCAGTTCCGGCGCGTGCCCCATCTCCTCTTTCCTGAGAGCGAGAGCCTTGCCCCTAACCGGCTCGTGATCTGCATCCAGCCCGATGAGGCCATCCATCTCAGCTTCGAGGTCAAGAAGCCAGGTGCCGGGATGCGGCCTGCACCGGCAAATCTGGGATTTTCCTACGTCGACAATTTCGGTGAGGGCGCGCTGCCCGAAGCCTATGAGCGTCTACTGCTCGACGCTTTGCAAGGAGATGCTTCGCTGTTCACGCGTGCGGATGAGATCGAGCTCGCCTGGGAGTTAATGGAACCCTTGCTGGACAAGGGCGATCCCTTCCCCTACGAGCCCGGCTCCTGGGGTCCCGAGGAAGCGGAAGGTTTGATTCGCGGTGAGGGGTGCTCTTGGCACTTGGGCTGCCTGGATCGACCCGGCAACAATGCATCCTGAGGCGTACCGGTGACCCAATCCCCGACGGACTGTAACAGCCCATCGAGCCGCCGTTTCCGTATCGAAGCCGACTCGCTGGGTGAGATGCAGGTGCCCGCCGAGGCGCTCTGGGGAGCGCAGACACAGCGCGCCGTGGAGAACTTTCCGATTTCGGGCCTCACCTTGCCGCATTGCTTTATACGCGCGCTGGCACACATCAAGCGGGCCTGTGCTCAGGCCAATGCCGAGCTCGGATATCTGTCCCCAACGCTGGCGGATGCCATTGTGAAGGCGTGCGACGAGGTCATAGCCGGAGAGCTGGACCGGCACTTCCCGATCGACGTCTTTCAGACCGGCTCGGGTACGTCGACGAATATGAACGTCAATGAGGTCCTGGCCCGACGGGCCGGTCAGTTGCTGTCTGGCTCGTCGGGCCATCCCCATCCTAACGATCACGTCAATATGAGCCAATCGAGCAACGACGTGATTCCCACGGCGATCCACGTCGCGCTCACCCTCGCGCTGCGCGAGCGCTTGTTCCCGGCGCTGCAGGCACTTGAGGCGGCATTGGGCGAGAAGGCCCGCGAGTTCGATCCCGTGGTGAAGACCGGGCGCACGCATCTGCAGGACGCCACACCTATTCGCATGGGGCAGGTGTTTGGCGGGTTCCAGGCACAAGCGCAGCAGAGTCTGGCGCGCGCTGAAAGGGCGTTGTCCGCGCTGCGCCCTCTCGCGCTGGGCGGCACGGCGGTAGGGACCGGCGTCAACTGCCCCGTGGGCTTCCCTGAGCGGGCTATCGCGCATCTCAACGCCGCGTTCGAAACCGAGTTTGTCGAGGCAGCCGATCATGTTGAGGCCAACGCGGCGCGCGATGCCCTCGTCGAGGTATCGGGTTTGCTCAAAACCGTGGCGGTGAGCTTGCATAAGGTTGCCAATGACATCCGGTGGATGGGCTCCGGTCCTCGCAATGGCCTGGGCGAGTTGCGCCTGCCGGCGGTCCAACCCGGTTCGTCGATAATGCCGGGAAAGGTAAACCCGGTTCTCGCCGAGGCGCTCATTATGGTTTGTGCCCAGGTCATTGGTTTTGACGCAGCAAACACTTTGGCCGGGCTCGGCGGCGCCTTCGAGTTGAACCTGATGATGCCGCTATTGGCCCATAACACGCTTACGGCGGTGGAGCTCCTGGCGAATGCCACCACTGTCTTTACCGAGCGCTGCGTTGCCGGGCTGGAGGTGGATGCGGAGGTGTGCCGCACCTCGGTGCGGCGCAATCTCGCGCTCGCGACGGCGCTGGCGCCCGCCCTTGGCTATGCCCGATCCGCTGAGATCGCCAAGGAGGCCGGCGCATCGGGCCGGACCGTGCGAGATGTCGCGCTTGCCTGGGAGGTGCTGCCCGTAGCGGAGCTGGATGCACTCCTCGACCCATTGCGCATGACGGAGCCAGGGCTGCTAGAGCCGGACAAGCCGGATCCAGCCCTTTAGAGTCCCGCCACAGGCGCGAACGCCCCAATAACGTCCCGTCACACTCTCCGCCTCCCGCCACACAGGGCTCGCCACACCCAGCCTCCCGCCATAACCTTGCTCCCCGCGGACGCCTGTCCGCGGGTCTGCATGTCAATGTGCGGACATGCCTCAGCCCCTCAGTCTGGCGCTGCGGACAAATGACGCACAGCTCCCAGCTCGCGTCGACCCGGTGAGCCTGGCACTTACCACTTGGGAACGTCTGTCTCCAGGGTAGCGCACCACCCTGGAGACAGTTGGCCAGGGTCTCATCATTCTGCTGCGACCCGCGCCGCTTCCTTCTCCCGCCGTTCGGCGTAATAGGTGAAGTCACCGGCATACTCGGTCAGCGCACCATCTTCGAGGTCGACGATCCGGTCCACAATGCGGTTCAGAAAGTAACGATCGTGCGAAATAACCAGGACCGTGCCCTCGAACTCCTCCAGCGCCTGTTCCAGCACCTCACAGGAGGGCAGGTCGAGATTGTTGGTCGGCTCGTCCAGCAGCAGAAAGTTGGCGTCCGAGAGCATCAGCTTCGCGAGCTGTAGCCGGCTGCGTTCACCGCCCGAGAGTGTCCCAACCTTGTCCCGCGTGCGCCGGTAAGGGAAGAGGAAGCGGCGTAGGAAGTTGACGGCTGCGTGCTCCGACATCGATTTCGCTTCCCAGAGTTCCTCGATCAGTGTGCGTTCGGGATCGAGTGTCTGGTGCTCCTGAGCGTAGTAACCGATGCTGACACTTGGGCCCACCTTGATCACGCCCGAGGTTGGCGTCTCCGAACCCAAGATGCAGCGAAAGAGCACGCTCTTGCCCGAACCGTTTGCCCCGAGCATACCTACCCGTTCTCCGCGCCAAACCAGGAGATTCAGGCCCAGCAGGATGGCATCCCCGTCGAACGCCTTGTCCAGGTCCACGATCTCCAGCACTTTCTGTGAGCCCCGCCAGCCGTTGAGCTCCAGGCCCATCTTCTCGCGCTCCATGACCGGCTTCTCCACCTTGTCCATTCGCGCCAGCATCTTCTGGCGCGACCTTGCTTGGCGAATGTGGCGCTCGTTGATCACGATGCTGGCCCAGTACTCGAAGCGCGCGATCGCCGCCTCGATCCGGTTGATCTCCTTCTGCTGGGCTGCGTAAGCCTGCTGCTGGC
The DNA here is from genome assembly GCA_007125545.1 of Thermoflexales bacterium. Lineage (GTDB taxonomy): Bacteria > Chloroflexota > Anaerolineae > B4-G1 > SLSP01 > PWVB01. The sequence continues at coordinate 6,694 of SLDA01000519.1, forward strand.
GCAAGAGACGCAGTTGCTTTTCTGTGGCATAGGCGGAGTAGTTGCCCAGGTAGCATGTCAGGCCGTGATCCTCCACCTCGGCGATGTATGAGACCGTCTCGTCGAGCAAGTAGCGGTCGTGGGATACGATCACGATCGCGCCGGAGAACTGGTGGATGAAGCGCTCCAGCCGTAGCTTCCCCTGAAGGTCCAGATGGTTATCCGGCTCATCCAGCAGCAGCAGGTTGCATTGGATCGCCAGTAGCCGGGCGAGCCCGAGCATCTTCTTCTGACCGCCGGACAGGACCCGCGTAGGCAGATGGAAATGCGCCTCCTCGAAGCCTACGTCCTGAAGGGCCTGACGACAGCGGCTTTCGTAGCGGTAGCCGTCCAGCCGCTCGAACTCCTCTTGAGCGTGTGTATGCGCCGCGAGGGCACGCTCGAATGCATCGGGGTCGGCCATCTGCGCTTCCAGCTTCCGCATGCGACGCTCGACCGCCTGGAGTTCAGCATTGGCCCCCAAGACAATGTCCCACACCGTCTCCTGCCCGGTGCCGAAATCGGGCTCCTGCGGCAGGTAGCCGATACGCGTAGCATGACGTACGAGCATGCCGCCGTCCGGCTGCAGCGCACCCGTGATTAGCTGAAGCAGCGTGGACTTACCCGCGCCATTCGGCCCGACCAGTCCGATTTTCTGTCCATACTGGATTTCCCAACTGATCCCGTCGAGAATCAGCTCGGCGCCATGATGGAACGTTATCCGATCCAGGTGTACCAGTACTTCGCTCATCGATCAATCTCTCCTTGTACGGGTGCCGTGGACTCGAGCTGCTGCGGCTGAGATGGGGTGGGTGAGTGAAAAACAGAAAGCCGCGGGCGCGAGCGCGCCCACGGCTCAAATCCTATGCTACCTACGACTCTTGGCTCTCAGGCCTTGGTCATTGTGTGAAGGGGGCGCACCGCTAGGAACGGTGCGCCTGATTGAACGCGACGACGCCGCGCATGGCCAGGTGTGATTCGCCCAAAGTCATAATAATCATGATCTGTTTTCCTCTTACGCAGGATTATACCAGAACTCGTCGCGCGTGCAAGCCACCCCCCTCATTCACAAAGCTATTGGTTTCGGCGGTCCTGGTTTGCTGCAAATAGTGCGATAGAATGGCAGGACGATGACGAATTACAATGCTTACTTCGACCAATACGGGGCCCTGTTGCAGCAGGCGCCGCTCTTTGCTCTGCAACCGAACCCGACATTCCGCAATCCGCCCTTTGACGCAGCCTCGCTTCGCGTTCTCATCGTCCGCCTCTCTCCCTTTCGCGACGTAAGCCGCTCGACGCCGCACCTTTTTCTCTATCAAGCGGTCCGCCGGGGGACGGCGGCGCCGGAGGGTGTAAGGGACGCCTCCGAGGGCGCCTACGTCGATATGGCGTTTTTTCCGCCCGAGCACGACCGGGCCCGCCTTCTTGAAGCCGGCATTCCGCTGCTCGTGGGCACGCAATCGCGCCGGGATGTGCGCGAGTTCGACCTCGTGCTGGTCTCCAATGCGTATTCCCTGGAGTTGATCAACCTGCCCTATCTGCTCCTTAACTCCGGGATTCCCTTGCTTGCCGGCGAGCGTGATGCCTCCTGGCCTCCCTTCATACTCGGGGGCTCCAATGCGCTGGCTTCTCAGGCGCTGCTCGCGCCCGGCGGCGACGCCGTCGTCGATGCCCTCTTCTTCGGCGAGGGTGAACGGGAGGTTGAGGCGCTCGTCCGGGGGCTCCACGCCGGACGGTCTCTCCCCAAACTGGAGCGGCTCTTGCAGGTTGCCGAGACGGTAACCGGCCTCTGGGTCGCCGGAGGTCCGGCGGAGCAACTCGTCGAAAAGGCGGTCTGCCATCTACCTGAAGCCGCGGATCTGCTCGTGGACTACCCTTCTCTGAACAGTGAGGAGGCGTCGACGGCGCGCCTTCAGACCAGCTTCGGCTGCCCCGCCTTCTGCTCCTTCTGCTTCGAGGGCTACGAACGCAAGCCCTATAGGGAGGTTGCCCTGGAGGAGATTCTGGCGACCGCAGCCGAATTGAAGCGCCGTCACGGTGTGCGGGCTGTCGATATGTACAGCTTCAATTTCAACACGCATACTGACATATTGGCGATGCTGCTGGAGCTGAACCGGCAGTTCGAGCGGGTCAACGTGCTCAGCCAGCGGGTGGATCTGCTTGCCGTCTTGCCGGATCTGATGGAGGCCGAGATTCTGGCGGATAAGCGCAGCTTCACATTGGGAATCGAGGGTGTGAGTGCCCGGATGCGAGCCTTTCTGCACAAGACCCTGAGCGATGCCGAGATTGAGTCGGTTCTTAGCCGGCTGCTACAGGCGCGAGTTCGCGACATAAAGCTCTTCTACATCCTGACAGGCCATGAGACGGACGCGGATCTGGCGTCTTTCCACGCGTTCGTCCTGCGGTTGAAAGGTCTGCGCCGCCTTCACAGCCGCGGCATGCGGATCACCTTCAGCTTTGGCCTGCTGATTCGTATGCCCTTTACCCCCTTGCGTCACGATCGCCTGCTGCTGGACGAATCTGAGTGGCGGCCCATTCTCGGCGCTGTCAAATCCTCATGTGAGACTAACGGTTTCGAGTTCCGGCTGGCGACGACGTGGGACGAGTATGCCGCTTCCCAGGTGCTTGCGTTGGGCGGAACGTGGTTGCACGCGCCTCTCATCGCGCTCGCGCGCGAAGGCCATCTCTACGATCTACATCTCACGCCCGGTTACTGGGATGCACTGCAGCGTTGGATGATCGATGAGGGCCACTGGACAGAGAGTTTTCTGGGCGAGAAGGGTCCAGACTGGCCTTATGCTTTGGACTTTGTGCAGTTCAGTGTGCCGGCGGCTTTTCTCTATGAGCAATACCGGGAGGCGCTGGCAGGGGTCGACCGGGGCTATTGTCTGGGCGAGGTCGGCGGCCTCGGAGGCGCAGGGGATCCCGGTCATTGTCTCGGCTGCAGCGCCTGCACGACGCCTGAGGAGCGCGCCGCGATCATAGGGCACGCAATGCGCCGACCCGAGGACGGCTATCTCACCGAATTGAGGGAGACGATGCGTGCAAAGTGGCAGATCCAGCCGGTCTACGCTCGCTTCCGGCTGCCGCCACTCGTGGTCGGAGCTGAGCCGGAATGGGTCAACGCTCTCATTATGCGCGCATTGCTCGAACGCCATCCGCAGCTCGCTCGGGATCTGCTCGCGGTGCAGGAGGCCGTATTCACGACGAAGGCCAACATTGCCCGCTACACCGGCCTCTATGGTGAGACCGTCGTCGGTCTTCGTGTCTGGCACAGCGACGCGCTTCGGTCGCTGACGGAGGGAGAGTTGCTGCCCGGCGATCTCCTTTTTGAAGGCTTCGTGTCCTCCTTTGTGCCGGGCGAATTCCGGCAGATGCGCATGCGGCTCGTCCTTCCTGCCGTCCATTTCCCCGACGCCGGATCCCGTTTGCGGCGCTACTTGCAGGCGCAGTACGTCCCTGTCAATGTTCGAAATCTCTCTGCCGCGGAGCTCTCAGAATCAGGCATAGATTCGGACTCCCGGGCCCTCACAGCGGCCTACCGTTTCGAGATACCCGAGAAAGCACGTAAGAAGCGTGTGCTCCTTGAGGGCCGCTACGTCGAGCGGGACGGTTGCTTTGAGGCAGAGCTCGTCGTGACCCCGAAGTTCGACCTTGTCGACTACCTCCGCAGCTTCGCCGAGCCTTTGCACGTTGGCGATGTGCGTGCCGAGGTCCTGGAGTTGGTAGTGTAGTATGGGCAGCACCGAAAGTGGCGCTCCCGTCCCCGACATCCGGGACTACATCCCGGCGCGGGAGGTGCGCGTCGAGTTGATTGTGGTGAACTCACGCTTTATCGCTACCCTGGCCCCTGCGTTCACGGTGGAGGAGGCTCGGTCCGTGGTTGACGCAGTCCGCGCTGAGTATTCCGATGCGTCGCACAATGTTCCTGCTTTCGTCATCGGCCACAGAAGCCGCATCATCGCGCACTGCAGCGACGATGGCGAGCCATCGGGTACCGCCGGGCGCCCCGCGCTTGCGGTGTTGCAGGGCAGCGGGCTCGGTGATGCCGTTGTCGTTGTGACGCGCTATTTTGGCGGGACGAAGCTTGGCACGGGTGGACTCGTCCGCGCCTACGGCGACGCGGTACGCGAGGCCATTCGTGTGGTGCCGCTGGCGGAGAAGGTCTGGACGCACGTCCTCATGATGGCCGTGCCCTACAACCTCTACGAGCGCGTGCGCCTGCTGATCGCTGACGCGCACGGCGCGATGTTGGATGAGGAGTTCGCCGGCGATGTGACCTTGGTTAGCAGGTTCAGAGCAGACGACGTGCCCGCTTTCCAGGCAGCGCTACAAGAGCTATCCGCCGGTCGCCTGCAAGCCGAGGTGGTCGAGGAGGAAGAGACGCTTATGCCCCTGGGCCTCACCGGCGGCGAAGTCCTGCTCTAGGAGTGCCCTCAAGCCTCCAGGGGCTGCCCTTCTATTACCTCAAATTCATCAGTACTACCGCGACAACCGCCAGTCCTACGCCCAAGCGATTCCTGCCGGTCAGAGGCTCTTTCCAGAGGACCGCGCCCGCCACAAAGGCCAGCACCACGCCTGTGGCCGAGTAGATCGCGTAGACGATGGCTGACAGCCCCACAAACACGGGTGCCCGGAGAGCTTCCATCAAGAGGTAGGTCGAGAAAAAGTTAGGCACGCCTAGCAGTAGGCCACGAATCACTGCGTTGGCATCTGGCCGCAGCCTGCGCAACGCGACCGCACACCACGCGCAAGCGGCGGCGCCACTGAAGATCAATACCACGAAAAGGAAGCGCTCCCTGCCCGGTGCCACAGTGTGGTGGAGGTTGACCCACAGGTCGACGATACCGAAGATAAGGACCAACGCCGGGAAATACCACACGGCTTGCCGGTCGAGTCTTTCTCGGGCCGCCTCCGCTCCCACTCCGTGTGCCCGCCGGAACGGACTCAGCAGCAGGAAAGCAACGAAGGCGCAGCCGACGCCGAGCACCGTCGCTGGAGCCAACCTCTCACGCAGGAAGAGGAGTGCGAAGAGCACGGGCACGCTCAGCGAGAGCCGGGCCACGGAACCGGCAAGCGAGATTCCATAGCGGCGCACACCCCACATCATCAGAAAGAAGGCGCCAGGCCAGAGGAGGGCGCCGCCCGCGCCCAGTAACCACGTCTCGCGACCGATCTCCTGGATTGCACTCCCCGAAGAGTTGAGCAGGAGCACGGCCCAGCCGATGGCACTTGCCGAGAGGTAGTTGCTCGCCAGCACAACCTCGGTTCGCGCTTTGTGCGTCTCATTGTATTTGATGAGCAGCGCGATGCTGAACGACGCGAGGATCGCCAAAATAAGGGTGCCCATGCCGCCATTATACCGCACACGACAATCCGCAGGCCTGCAAGTCATGTCTTCTCTGATATTTCCTTTTCAACTATCATCATTGATGTATCATAGCTCTGCGGTCAGGCCTGTAGTCTATGAGGAGGCGTATGGCACTTGTTGAGGTCAGAGAACTGGTCAAACGCTACACTCCGAACGGGCCAAATGCCGTCGATGGGGTTACGTTTGAGATTCAGGAAGGTGAGATGTTCAGCCTTCTGGGCCCGAATGGTGCCGGCAAGACCACTGCAATCTCCGTTATGAGCACCCTTCTCAGTCCGACGGCGGGCAGCGTGCGAGTCGATGGTCACGACACCGTTCGCGAGCCGATGGCGGTCCGGCGCAGCATCGGCGTCGTGCCCCAGGATCTGGCCCTTTACTTCGAGCTGACAGCTGAGGAGAATCTCCGTTTCTGGGGTGAGATGCGCGGATTGGCAGGTGCCGAACTCCAGCGGGAGGTGGCGGACAAGCTCGAGCTCACCGATCTTACCGAGCGGGCCAAGTCGCGCGTACGCACCTTCTCCGGCGGGATGCGGCGCCGGCTCAACCTCGCAGTCGGCCTTCTTGGGAGCCCCCGGCTCGTGATGCTGGATGAGCCCACCGTCGCCATCGATCCCCAGAGCCGGCGATACATCCTCGAGTGGGTCAAGCGAATGGCCCGCTCCGGCACGACGGTGCTTTACACCACCCACTATATGGAGGAAGCGCAGGAGCTTAGCGACCGTATCGGCATCATCGACCATGGCAAGTTGATTGCTGTGGGAACGCTCGATGAACTGACCCGCATGGTTGGCGAGCACCAAACCTTGATCTTTCGCCTTAACCAGACGCTGGGCTCCTCCGAGTTGGCAGGAGTGCTGGAGGAGCTGCCCGACGTGCTTGGAGTGACAGCCACCGATGGCGAGATCGTCGTGAATACCGAGTCAGCTGAGACGATCTTGCCACAGGTCGTGGGAGCTGCATCGGCCCTGGGGCTGAGTATTCGCAATATTGAGATCCGTGAGCCCAATCTGGAGACTGTGTTTCTTCACCTAACGGGCCGCGCTCTGCGCGACTGAGGGGTTATTGCGTGCGCAAACTTTGGATTCTGGCTTCAAAGGAAGTTGAGCTGGCATTCCGGGACAGGGGCGCCATCCTCACTATGCTGGTGACGCCTCTGGTGTTGACCCTCGCGATTGGCGCTGCGTTCAGTGGCCGCGGGGCGGCGCCGATCGCCGATGTGCCGGTCTTGCTGATCGATCACGATGG
>SLDA01000551.1 GCA_007125545.1 Thermoflexales bacterium
CAACTGCAGATGCTCTGGCCCGAGGCACTGCTCACCGCCCCTCCCGAGCCCATCTTGATGCCGGGGTACGCCTTTCGCATCTTCGATCCGACCACGGATGTTGGCGCCTACCTCTCACTCATGCATGGAGCCGGCTTTGCTGACTTCACAGCAGAGCGTGTCGAGAGCTGTCTCGCACGTGTCCTGCCTGACGGCTTCTTCGTGGTCGAGCACGTCCCGACCGGGGAGCTCGTGGCAACCGCGATGGCTGGGCACGGGCCCACACCGCTCCACCCTTACGGCGGCGAGTTGGGATGGGTCGCAGCGCGCAAACGCCATGCCGGAAAAGGACTCGGGATGGCCGTTTGCGCTGCGGTCGTGCAACGTTTTATCAGCGCCGGCTACAAGCGGATTTACTTACTGACAGATGACTTTCGCCTTCCGGCGCTGAAAGTTTACCTGAAATTAGGCTTCGTCCCGTTTCTCTTCAGGGAGGGTATGGAGGCTAGGTGGGAGGCCGTCTGTGACGAAGTCGGGTGGGATTTTACGCCGGACGCGTGGCCCCAGGCAGTCGAGGCCTAGCAGCTGCTATGGCACGCGAGCGACAGCTGCTCCTGGGGTTGGATGTAGGCACGACTGCGACGAAAGCCGCGATCTTCGACCTTCAGGGCGCGATTGTGGCGGTCGCAACCCGACCCTATACCTTGCTCACACCACGGCCCGGCTGGGTCGAACAGGATCCCGACGAGCTTTGGCAGGCAGTCGTGGGGACCATTCGCGAACTCGTATCCCGGCAGGCGCCGGGCGACCGCGTCATCGCTCTCAGTCTGGCATCGCAGGGTGGCACGACGATTCTCGGTGACGGAGCAGGCACGCCGCTCCATCCCGCGATCAGTTGGATGGATGAGCGCGGTAGCCGGCAGGCGAGAGGCATCCGCCAGACGCTTGGGGAGGAGTTCGTGCGCCGGACAACCGGCTGGCCTCTGGGCGACACGCTACCTCTCCAGCACCTCGGCTGGCTGCGCGACGAGCGGCCCACTGTGTTGGAGCGTGCGGAGCGCGTTCTGTTCGTCAATGACTTCATTCTCCAGCGGCTGGCGGGCCACGCCATCATGAACCCCTCCGATGCCACGATGACCCAACTCTTCAACATCGCTGCAGGCGATTGGGATGCGTACTTGCTTGAGGAGATCGATTTACTACGGGGGAAACTCTCACGGGTGGAACCTTCGGGGCACGCACTGGGCACCCTGACGCCAGAAGCGAGCCGGCTTACCGGACTTCCCCCAGATACGCTTGTCGTCAACGGTGCGCACGACCAGTATTGCGCCGCAGTAGGCACCGGCGTCACGCGACCGGGAACGGTCTTGCTCTCATCAGGCACTGCCTGGGTGATCCTCGCCGTGCCCGAAACACTGGAAGCCGGCCTGGCCAGCGGGATGGCGATCAGTTGCCACGCCATCCCTGGACGGTGGGGGGCCATTCGCTCCCTGGGTGGTGTTGGCGCCTCGTTGGAATGGCTGCTCCGGACGTTGGAGCCGGCGACCCGCGATCCAGGCACTCGAGCCGGGGAAGAGCGTTCCGCCGACTACGTGGCGCTCAACGCAGCAGCCGGAAGATCCGAAGCCGGCGCTCGAGGCTTGCTCTTCTATCCATTGGTGGGCGGGCACAGCCGCATCGGCGCAGGACGGGGTGCGTTCCTCCACCTTACCCTGGAACATACATACGGAGATATGGCCCGGGCCATTATGGAAGGAACGTGCTTTGAGTTGCGCTGGGCACTCGATGAGATCACGGCCGGTGGCGTCCCGGTTAACAGCTTAACGCTGGTGGGGGGCGCTGCCGCCAGCCCGCTTTGGCCCCAGATCATTGCAGACAGTACGGGCCTCTCGCTCTCGCTGCCCACCGACCGGCAAGCCGCAGCGCGGGGCGCAGCCATTATCGCCGGGGTGGGCGCCGGACTCTTCCCCGATATGGAATCGGGGTTCGAGCTGTTCCGCGAGCACGAAACCCACCTGGTTCCGGCTAACACAGCGCACTATGAAGAAGCTTTTGCCCGTTACCGACGATACTATGAACGCGTCTACGCACCCGAAGGAGATCATTCACTATGAGCAAACCAAAAGTCGGTCTCTTGTGTCTTATGTTGGAACTCTACGATCTCGTGCCGGGACTCAAGCCCCGGATGGCAGAATTCGCCGCGGAGTTGGTCCAGGCGTTAGACCCGTACGCCGCCGTCGATTTTCCCGGTGTCTGCAACACCCGCGAAGAGGTCGACCAAGCCGTGACAGGCTTCGAGACAGCGGATAAGGACCTGATCGTCGTCGTCTTGCTGACCTACGCGCCCAGTCATATCGCGCTGCCCGCCTTGCTCCACACGCGACTCCCCTTCGTCATCCTCAACACACAACAGATGGGGTCGATCACGCCGCGGGTGACGAGCCAAGAGACGTTGGAGAACCACGGTATGCACGGCGTCCAAGATCTCTGCAATGTGCTGTTACGCAGCGGTCGCGATGTCCGCCTCATAACCGGGCACTATCGTGATGACGCCGTACTCGCCGAGCTTTCCAGCTGGTTCAAGGCTGCCGGGGCCGTCCGATTCCTCAAGCAGGTGCGTATAGCGCTGTTGGGATATCCAATGCAAGGAATGGGCGACTTCAGCATCGACCAGACAGCTCTCCTGGCGCAGGTGGGTGTGAGCGTGTACCACCTCGCTATGAAGACCGTTGCCGAACGAGCCGACAAGGCGCCTGCCGAGCTAATCCAACAGGCGCTAACCGAAGACCGCAAGCGCTTCCGCATCGCGGAGGACGTGACCGAAGAAGAACACGCCGCCAGCAGCCGCCTGACCTGGGCACTTCGGAGCATCCTGGAGGAGCAGGGGCTTCACGGCTTTGCCGCGCACTTTTCCGCCATTGCCGAGGAGGGGCGGCTGGATACGCTTCCCTTCCTGGCTGCCTCCGAGCTGCTGGGAGAGGGATACGGCTTCGGTGGCGAGGGCGATGTCACCAGCGCTGCCGCCGTGGCTCTGATGGCCCACCTTGCCGGCGCCGCGAACTTCACCGAGATGTTCTCAATGGACCCGGCGGGCGATGCCGTCCTGATGATGCACATGGGAGAAGGCAACTGGACGATGGCGCGCAAGGACGAACCCGTGCACCTGCTGCGCAGCACACTGGGACTCGTCGACTTGCGAGTGGCTCCCCTGTTGCCGGCCTTCAGCCTGGAACCAGGCCCCGTGACTCTGGTGAGCCTCACCACGGTTGCGGATGGGAGGCTGCGCTTCGTTGTAACAGAGGGCGAGGTGATAGACTTCCCCTACGTCGTTGACTTGGGTCGCCCCCACTACAAGTTCCGGCCCGACAGCGCGGATGGCCTGTCGGGGTTCCTGAATCGGTTCAGCCTTGCCGGAGGCTCGCATCACCAAGCCCTAGCTTACGGGCATTGGGCTGTGACGCTGGAGAAGCTGGCACAGCTACTGAACGTTGACTACGCTCGCGTATAGCTTTCGCGAGAAAGGAGTAACCCTATGACCCAGTTTTCATCGGATACCCGGCCCGCCGCAGCTCCTGTGGCAGGGCTACAATCGCCCAACCTATCACTCACGGATCTCGTCGGCAGAGACTACACGGATGCAGTCTGCCGTGCCCGGACCTTGCTCACCGGCGAGCCTCTGGCCCAGCTGCAGACCATCGCCG
>SLDA01000165.1 GCA_007125545.1 Thermoflexales bacterium
GCCTTGACTGGAATACCTTTATGGCCCTCGGACGAGAAAACCCGTTCGACCACAACGAGCCGTTCTGCATGACGGTCCTGGCGATCCGGCTCTCTGCTGACACCAACGGCGTCAGCGAGCTGCATGGCACAGTCTCCAAACAGATGTGGCAGGGACTCTGGCCCGGACTGCCCTCAGAAGAGATCCCGATTTCCTACGTGACCAACGGTGTTCACATTCTTTCGTTTATCTCACGTGATATGAAGGTGCTCTACGACCGTTACTTGGGGCCACGGTGGCGAGAAGAGCCGGGCGACAAAGATGTGTGGCGCAGAGCACACGATATCGCCTCAGATGAAATGTGGCGCACGCACGAACGCCGTCGGGAGCGACTGGTCGCGGTGGCACGCCAGCGTTTGCAGCAGCAGTTGACCCGGCGAGGCGCCTCACCCAGCGACGTCCGCGCGGCGGAGGAGGTTCTGGATCCTGAAGCGTTAACTATAGGATTTGCGCGCCGGTTCGCCACCTACAAGCGCGCCACCCTTATACTGCGAGATCCGGACCGACTGGCACGTATCCTCAACAATCCTGACATGCCGGTGCAGATCATCGTCGCCGGCAAAGCTCACCCGCACGACAATCCCGGCAAAGCTATGATTCAGGAGATCACTAACACGGCCCGCCAGGAACGGTTCCGCCACCATATCGTCTTTCTCGAGGACTACGACATGAATATCGCGCGGTATATGGTGCAGGGTTGCGATGTTTGGCTAAACAATCCACGCCGTCCGCGTGAGGCCAGTGGTACAAGCGGGATGAAGGCAGCGGCTAATGGTGTGCTCAATCTGAGCACCATCGATGGATGGTGGGCGGAAGCCTACGCTTCAGAGGTCGGATGGGCTATCGGACAAGGGGAGGTGTATAGCGACCCGGATTACCAGGACAAAGTAGAATCCGAGGCGCTCTACGACCTACTCGAACGGGATGTAGTGCCGCTGTTTTACGATCGGATAGGTCGGGTACCGCGTCAGTGGGTCGAGCGGATGAAAGAGAGCGTCGCCGCGCTATCTTACTTCTTTAATACCAACCGCATGGTAGCAGAGTATACAAATAAGTTCTACATGCCGATTGCCGAACGATATCGCCACTTTATGGACAATGACTTCAGTCAAGCGAAGTCGCTAGCTGCGTGGCGACGCCGTGTACAGAGCAACTGGTCGCAGATTCGAATCGAGTCGCTCGACGGCGATTTGCCCACCCAGCTACGGGTGGGCGAACCCTTACGGGCCTCCGCGAGGGTCTACCTTGGCAGCCTCACACCTGAGGATGTGCGCGTCGAACTCTACGCAGGACTTGTGAACCCGAGTGGTGAGCTGGTGCGTGGTGAGGCGGTAACGATGAACGCCGTAGCATCACTGGACGACAACCACTATCGTTACGAGGCGGAAGCGAAGCGCGGGATGAGCGGACGGCATGGACTTACGATACGCGTGCTGCCGTATCACCCGGATCTGGTTACCCTCTTTCAGCCGGGAATGGTGCGCTGGGCAGAGTAGGCGTCGATGGCTTGCGGACAGCCAGAAGGCGATCCAAGCCGGCAAGATCAGGCAGAATCTCGATATTGGCAGTGGGAAACGCAGCCTCGGCAAGGGAACGGACCACGTCACCTTGCCGGCTGCCGATTTCAACGAGCAGCAACCCGCCGTGCGCAAGCCTGAAGGATGCTTGATCGAGTAAACGCCTGATCGCCGAAAGACCCTGTGGACCCCCGAGCAGGGCATGGCGCGGCTCTTGACGGACGGATGCCGGCAAATCTGCCCATTCATGGTCGGCGATATACGGAGGATTGCTGAGAATCAGATCTAGAGGACCGGCAACAGCGCTCAAGAGGTCGTCACGGACACAGAAGACACGATTCTCGACGCCATACCGTAGGGCATTACTGCGGGCTACGTGCAGAGCCGCCGCCTCAATGTCGATAGCTATCACCCGCACGGCAGGAAGCGTCGCCGCCAGAGCAATCGCAATACAGCCGGAACCGGTCCCTACATCGACAACGAGAGGCGAAGAGCCCGAAGCAATCCGTCCCGCAAGATCCTCCAGTGCGGTCTCTACGAGCAGTTCAGTCTCAGGACGGGGAATGAGAACGTCAGGAGTCACCAGCATCTCGAGGCCGTAGAACTCGACCCGGCCCAGGATATAGGGCAATGGAACGCCCTGTGCGCGGCGGCGAACTGCATCGCCATAGACCTGCAGCTGAGCAGGGCGCAAGCGCACCTCGGGATGTGCCAATAACAGCGCGCGCTCCATGCCCAGCACGGCGGCGAGCAGGCGTTCAGCCTCCAGGCGCGGGCGATCGGCGATGTCGCCGAGACGGGCCACTCCCCCGCGCAGCGCTACCTCCTGGGACACTGATTCCATCGCCTCAGTGAGTTCGCCCCCGAAGGGCGCCGCCGAGCTTTTATCCAGGTCAGAGTCGAGTTCTGGCACAGGGCCTACTCCCATAGCCGGCAGAAACGACAGTGGGCATCAGACATCGTCGGCTGTCGACACTTTGGGCACTGGTGTAACTCAGGCGGGATGTCAAGGTTCGTCGTGATCAATCCCTCTTCCTTCGCCCTCAGGAAATTGACATAGAAGTGAAGCTTCGTACCGGGTGTTTCATGTTCCATCTTGAGCAATGTCTCTTTGTGCGCCAGGCTTGTGGCACCGGTAGCAAAGGGACACTCTTCGTAAATGTAGTCGATTCCGGCGATCAGGGTATACGCTGCTGTCTCGCGCTCGTAGAAACGGCAAAAGGGTTTGACTTTCCGGGCCAGTCCTTCCCCGTCAGCCACAAGCACAGGGCCCTGACGTCGCAGATAACCTACCTGCCAATGCAACACATTCCCGAAGAGCACAGCAGCCTCATCATCGAGGTTGTGACCCGTAGCAAGCACGTCATAGTCTTCCTCGAGCGCCACACGATTCATCTCATGGCGCTTAATGAGGCCACAAATGGAACAGGGGCTGTCAGTGCGGCGCTTACGATGGGAGATCTCCGCTACGCTCTCTCCGTAGGTAGCGGCGACGTCCACGACGTGCAGCACAGTGCCGGAGTGCGCTTTGGCAAACGTCTCGGCCTTCTCTCGGGAACGTAGGGAGTAGGGCGCCGGCGTAGCAGCAGTCTCCATACTACCAATGCCGAGGTCGATATAGAGGCCATCCGCCCGATATCCCAGCTTGAGAAGTACGTCCCAGAGGGCCAAACTGTCCTTGCCGCCAGATACCGCGACGAGGATTCGCTGTTCGCGCGTGAACATACGGTATTTGCGAATGACGCGTGCGGTTTGCTTGATGATCCAGGGCTGAAAGTGCTCGGCACAGAGCGAGAGCTTGTGCTGACGCATGTTGATGGCGGCAGGAGCGCCGCAGGTTCGGCAGCGCATCTCAGCCTCCCGAGATTACGTCGACGACCTTCACCGCGTCCCCGGGCTTGAGCAGTTGGTCTTCCGTGACCAATTTACCATCGCGGACAACCAGCGCGCTCTCGGGCAATATATCAATCCTCTTCAGCATCTGTTTGACGGTCATCGATTCGTCAAAGCTCCACGTTCGTTCGCGGTATACAACCTCCATCCTCTATCTCCTCTTGGCGCCCTCAGAAATGGTGCCCATAGATTCCTCAAACTCCATAAAAAAAGCGGGGGCGACCCATTGCCCCCGCACACTTCACGCACTGCGAGTGCACTACGTACGCGTAAAGCGGGCTTCCAGTTTGTCTAATAGTTCGGCAGCCTCGACAAGCTTGTCGAGAGGATTTTGATCACCCGTGAAGTAGCGATAATCGCAGGGCATCACGTCCAACATCGCGATGAGAGTGGCGTGGTGCTTGCGCACCGTATCCGGGGAAACTTGGTAGAATTCAGCCAACTTCTCCAACGGCACATCACGTAGGTTAACCTTCCGTACCGTATAATCCAATGCGGCGGCCCAGGCCTCCGGCTTGGGTATTGACAGGGGCTCTTCCCCGAGCGCAATGCGAAACTCCACCCACATCTGTATCGCCGAACCAATCATGTCAATCGGCATGCGGGCAGAAGTCATCCTATCGGTCACAGTCTCCTCCACCGCATCCATACCGCTGGCGAAAAGCTGCTCAACGCGGCTTGCTACCTTCGACTCGGGGGCCAAGCGCAGATAATTGGCGAGGGCACGTAGCGCGCGATCAAAATCGCCGGCCCGAGAGAGCGCCTGCGCGAACGTCATATGATAGCTCGCATTATCCGGATGGAGACTGAGTACTTCCTCCATCTGCCGGATTGCTTCTTGCATATCCCAACGCTCGTAGGCGGCGAGGGCTTGTTCATAAACGGTTTGTGCTTTGCGTCGCTTCGCTGCGCCTGCTTGTGGCGGACTCATCACGACCTCCGGAGACGATGAAAGGATCACCCTCGCTTATTATATCACTGAAGACCGGTCTTCAAAGACGCTACCACCAACGCCCTTCTTCAACCTCCACACCCCAAGATGCCAGCAGTGCAAGAGCTTCGTCCCAGTTGGACTCGTTAACTACAGCGATGGAAGGGGACCCGGGTATTGGATGAAGCCAGCGCTCCAGTTGTGCATCACTTCGCCGCAGCTCATCCAAAGCACCGGATCGAGCCAAGCGCAGCAGCCGCACCTGCGCGATCTTGCCCTCTCCGTAATGATGACCCCACGACTTGATGCGCTTCTCCCACTCTCCGGGCAAAGGCGCCCCGGTCATACGCTCCAGCAGACTCACGATAGCGGCAGAATCGGTACCCACTGAGGCAGCAGCTTTCACCGTCTCCGGTGTGACGCGCCAGCGCCCGTCATGAGGCTCCGCGATCCGGCTCAGCGTGCCGGTTAGATACAAGCTCGGTAAGGAGGCGCGCGCCGCCAACTCCCCATCACGCCAATAGAGGCTTTGGGGCAAGTCTTCGTCGGAAGTGCGAGAGTGCGCCACGAGCAACTGCAGTTCGGCGAGCCGTGCTTCAACCCTGGCAGCATCGCCAGGATGCACCCACGCAATACACTCCCCAAGACGATGCAGAAGACGCCCCACTTTCTCATCATCCAACAACCGGTCTAGGCGATCCGCCGAGTCAACTTGTACGAGACGAACCTGGCGTCGCAGCACAATTCGCTCATACTGCTCGCTCCATTCCTCGATCGATCGGGTCACGTTCTGTGGCGCCGGCTGCTGCGTCGCCTCCTCCAGATAACCGATAATGCTGTCGACCGTCTCACCCCGCCGAAATGCCTCGTAGGCACTGTCTCGGGTAACGCGATAGGTGATCACGCTCTCACCGATCTTCTCGTGAAGAGCAACCTGCTGTAAATCTGAGAGAACGCGCAGCGGGACCGGGCCCATAGCCAGCAGTTGAAAATCGGGCTGTAAGATCACCTGCCAATTCTGACTCGAGGCTCCGTTGCCGTCGGCGCGGTCCTCATAGTAGGCACGAACCACGCCGCTTGATCGCAGAGCCTTGGGGTACATTTCCCGGATCTCCGCCGATTCCATATCGGGATCCGGATAGCCTAGATTCAGAATCCCCATATTGGCCAGTTCGACCAATACGCCGTGGACAAAACTGGTCTCCAGGCTTGCAAGACTAGTCTCCACGGAGTCGCGGTAGTCAAACCCATACCATCGCAGATTCTCACGGACATAGGATAGAGTGTCCGCACCCAGTAGCAGCATCCCGGAGCATCCGGCGTTCAGATACTGCACGAAAAAGGAGAAGTCCACCCAACCATAGGGGACGAGTTGCGTCACTGCAGTATAGACATCCGCGCGGATCTCGGACAACGGCCGATGACCGTATGTGTGAACGTAGTCAGAGAGCACGGTGCGATCGATACCCTCCGGCAATTCCCAGTCCAGCCAAGCGTAGGCGTGAGCCAAGTCGCGCAATTGGCGCACGGGCGTTGCATTCCAGAAGAGCGTGGCGGCGTCGTTGTCAACTGCAACCATCTGCGTCCCGTCGCCCATCACGAGGTTGAGTGCGACCAACATAGTGTGAAGAGCATCGACGCGTTCGAGTTCCGCTTCCTCGTCAAAGCCCAATATCTGCGCTAAGCGGCGCAGGTCGCGCTTACCGAGCCCTCCGCTCTTCAGTTGCCGTCCTGGTTGCCGCCGCAGCTCGGCCCAGACGAAGAACAACCTGCGCATATACTGATCCAGGCTTCCTCCGACCAGCACAGGCGGCGCTTCGCGACTTAGACATGGGGCAGAGGAGAGGGGCTTCGGCGGCTCAAGAAGAGACAAGGGAAGCACCTTCTGCACCTCAGGAGCAATGCCCAAGCGGTGGAATTGAGCCCAAGATCGCGTTGTCGCGCTCCCGCTGGGAGTCGCAAGATTGATGAGCAGGCCTTTGCGCATCAGCCCCAGCACCAACTCCTTTAGCTCAGGTTGTGTTCCGGTCCGAGCTTCACCTCGGATATGAACCATACCGGCCAACAGCAAAGGACGAGCCACTTCGGCCAGGGAGGCAACACCTCCCGACTTAACGACAAGAGCCAGCAGCGCACGCTCGGCTGAACTGAGCTCTCGAATAAAGTCGACAGAGCGCGCCTGTTTCAGAATCACCTTGCTAAGCTCGGTGACAAACCAATTCTTGCGAGCCGGCTTGCGATCGGGCTGCAGATCC
Organism: Thermoflexales bacterium; assembly: GCA_007125545.1. Lineage (GTDB taxonomy): Bacteria > Chloroflexota > Anaerolineae > B4-G1 > SLSP01 > PWVB01. The sequence continues at coordinate 6,636 of SLDA01000165.1, forward strand.
AGGATCTCCGCCATCTCGTGAAGCATGTCGGCGTGATACGTGCCCAACGACACCTGCAACATTTCCGCGGTTCTTTCCATGAGAGCTAGGAGGACTCCTTCGGCATATAGCCTTGTCGCGTCAACGCGCTCAAGATCTTATCGACGTCGCCGGGCTCCAATAGCACGGCATGGGGCGTAACGACACCCAGTATCGAATCTTGTAGCATCGGCAGAGCAGCCTGCACTTCCTGCAGCGTGAATGCATCGCGAGTCTGAAGCAATGCTTGAGCAGGGTAGAGGCGTACGGATCCGTAGCGGTCCCACCAGAAGCGCCACCACTCAACAATCTCGGGCAGCGGTGCGAAGCCAACGGTCGATTGCCAGGATTCGCCCAATTCCTCGGGGTCGTCACCCGCTTCAAACGACTGGTGCAGGCGCTCCACGTCGAGTTCATACCGCACCAGATTCTTGGAGAAGCCCGCGGGTCGCGCCCAACGCAGCACAAATGTCATAAAGGCAGGTGGGACCGGCGACTGCACTTCGAGAACTGCACCCTTAGCGGGCTGGAATGGCCCCTTGGCGACAACAAGCCGCATCGCCTTGCGGCTTAACTTGCCAGTTGCCTCGAGCGGAACTTCCTTCAGCCGCTGCCAGTGGATATCCTGAAATCCAAGCAGCCGAATAGCGCGCAGATCGCCGCGCGCAGGGCTGGCCTCTACGAATCCGAAGGCACTCAGCGGCCCCATCAGGAGCTCCGACAAAGTTGCTTGTAGAAACGCCATCCAGCCACCCTGGACTGACTCGAGGGTGAGACCCATCAGGTATCGGTGGGAATCGACGGTCGGAAATAGCTGGACCAGCAGCTCATTCAAGACGTTGATATCGAGCCATTCATTTTGGGGCAAAAAGGAGAGAAACTCAAGCAGGATACCCCGCAGATAGGAGCTAGCCAACATCAGGGTCTGATCCATCGAGTTAAGGCCCCAATACCCGTGATAGGACCGCCGGACCCTCACATCCCCACTCCGCCAACGAGGCCACCAGACGGCCCACGGCATAATGCCACAATATGCAACGTAAGCCGCACACACCTGCTCGCCCGGCGTCAAAGCCATCCAGGCATGGGCCAATTCCTCATTAACCAGAACGGGGCTTCCGGGCACAATAAGGCCCGCCGTCAACAACAGGTGATAGTAGAACTCTGCCCACTCAGAGGGTGCATCTAGACTGCGGGACCAGGAGTGGAGCGACGGCGAATCCAAGTATGGGTCGGGGGGTAAGAGCCCGAGCACGCACTCGCGTTCTGAATTCACATTGAGTTTCTCAGCATCGGCGGGCTCCGGGGGCCAGCACACAATGGGTTGTGCATAGGGGTACACAGGTGCCTGCCACCGCAGCCTCGGGCGCAACTCGACAGTCTCGGTCTGCATCAGGGCGAGGAGCTGCTGTATGTGCCCGAGCAGGTCGTGAGGCTCGGCAGCCGGAACGATGCGGGCCGGTTGCTTCAATGTTGGGATAGATAAGGCGAGATACGGCAAGCGCTGACGGAGCCCAAGAGGGATCAACACTTGCCCATCACTTGTCTTCAGGAGCAAGTGGGAGCTAGCCAGCACCTCTATGACACGAGCCGCCGGTTTGGTGACCTTCTTCCAGAGCTTCTGAATCTTAGGGGCGGTGTAGAAGCTGTGAAGACTCTCCTCGAAAAGCAGCAGGACATATGCGTAATGATCAACATCGGACAAGGCCGCGATCGCACGTTCAAGCCGCTCTTCATCGAGGAATGCGACGGCAAGCTGTTCGGCGAGATCCTTGCGCGTGCGCCCCTTGGGCTGTAGTCCCAAGGCTTCGATCTCGCGTCGCAGGTCGGCAACACGCCATTCATGCTCCACCAGTTCGTTGACCATACTCAATACCGGATCTGCTCGGAAGATTTCACTCAAAGAGTCGCCATCTATCGGCGTAGGAGGTGCAGGCTGCTCCCGTATGTAGCCCAGTTCGGGCCTGAGATTTTTCTCGGACCACGAGTCTGCTCCACCTGTCCCTTTTAGGTTCGCTCGCTTCATCCCCCACCGCATTATGCCCGCTCCTGAGTATGAGCCAGTGCACCGGGAACCTCGTCGCCGTACAAGATGAGATACCGGTACCCCTGCTCGGTGAGAAAGCGCTGACGATTGGCACTGAAATCCTGGTCGACCGTCTCCTTGGTCACAATGCTATAAAAGTAGGCCTGTCGCCCGTCCGACTTGGGGCGCAGAATACGTCCAAGGCGCTGTGCTTCCTCCTGACGCGACCCGAACGTGCCTGAAATCTGAATGGCAACGCTAGCATCCGGCAGGTCGATCGAGAAGTTGGCAACTTTGGAAACGACAAGCGTGCTGATAACACCCGTCCGAAACTGCTCGTAGAGCTCCTCGCGCTCAGCGATGCGCGTCTTCCCGGTAATGATCGGATACCCGTAGCGCTGTGCGATCTTTTCGAGCTGCTCCAGGTACATTCCAATGATCAACACCCGGTCGCCCTTATGATAGGTCAACAGTCGATCCAGGATGCCAAGCTTAAGTGAATTATCCGCTGCCACCCGATACTTCTGGCGCTGTTCCGCCATAATGTAATCCATCCGCTCGGCGTCGGTCATCTCTACGCGGATCTCATAGCAGACAGCAGGCGCAATCCAACCCTGCCGCTCAAGATCGTGCCAGGGGACATCATACTTCTTGGGTCCAATGAGCGAAAAAACATCCTCTTCGCGTTCATCCTCCCGGACCAGAGTCGCGGTCAAACCCAACCGCCGGCGGGCCTGGAGTTCGGCAGTAATGCGGAATACGGGCGCGGGAAGCAGATGCACCTCATCGTAGATGATCAGGCCCCAGTCGCCTTCACTGAAGAGGGCAAAATGCGGATACTGCTCTTCCAGGGGTACGTTGCCGTCAGCCTTGGTGCCGCGCCTGCGGTGGGTCAGGATTTGGTAGGTCGTAACCGTAACAGGACGGATCTCCTTGCGTTCACCGGTGTACTCACCGATCATATCGGGAGTCAGCGACGTCTTGTCGAGTAACTCTTCCCGCCACTGCCTGGCGGCTACCGTGCTGGGGGTTAGAATAAGCGTATTGGTCTGGGTCTTTTCCATCGCCGCCATACCCACGATCGTTTTACCCGCACCGCACGGGAGGACGATAACGCCCGCGCCCCCTGCATCCGAGCCGTTAGCCCAGAAGACATCGGCGGCATCGCGCTGGTAACCACGGATGGTGAACGGCTCATCGCCCAAAGTCGAGGCCCGTAACTGAAAAGGCATCGCAGCGCCGACAAGATAACCGACAAGATCCTCAGCCGGGAAGCCGGCTTTGACGAGAGCTTGTTTGACGTGACCTCGACGGGAGGCAGGTACCTGCAGCGTGTGCGGGCCGAGACGGTCGAGAACATAGCCCTTGAGATAGCGGTTACGCTCGAGCTCAACGAGCAGGATGGATTCATCAGAAGTTAGGCGCAGGCGTGTGGCATCGAAGGGGTCCTGCGTCAGCCGAACGCGTCCATAACGACCAATGGCATCGCGAATCTCAAAGACCACATTGTCGGGGAGGGGATATTTGGCGAGATTTTCCAACCCCTCAATAATCTCCTGGGCATCCAGGCCGGCGGCGGCAGCATTCCAGAGCGAGAGGGCTGAAATGCGATAGGTGTGAATATACTCCGGGCTCTTTTCCAGCTCGGCAAAGCGAGCCAGATGATCCCGAGCAGCCTCGTAATCCGGGCTATTGACCTCTAGTAGGACCGTCCGGTCCCCTTGCACGATCAGCGGCGCATCTATTCGATAATCCATATCATAGAGATTTTACTAGATAGGATCGTCTAGTCAATGGAGTAAGGCGAAGAAACCGTAGCTAGATCCAGACCCTTCCTCGATGGCGCTTTCCAGGCGTGTGCCGTCGACGAAGGGAAAACGAGGGAGACTTGGACACAACATAGCCCAGTCCCTTAGCCGGGAGCGGAGTTTGTGATAGAATGGCTCAAGTAGTGAATCTACCCCATGTGGAGGAGGCTGATTGATGCGTCATATTATGGTGACGGGAGGAGCCGGATTCATTGGATCCAACTTCGTCCGCTACATGCTCCAAAACTATCCCGCTTACAACATAGTGGTCTACGACAAACTCACGTATGCCGGACGGCTGGAAAACCTGCAGGACGTGGCCGAGGCTTTCGAAGGTCGCTACGCCTTTGTCAAGGGTGATATATGTGACGCGGATAGGGTCGAGCAGACGATCAAACAGCACAGAATCGACACGTTGATCAACTTCGCGGCGGAGACGCACGTCGACCGGTCCCTGGTGGAACCGGGCTCGTTTATTCAGACCGACGTCTACGGCACCTACGTCCTCCTGGAAGCCGCGCGGAAGTTTGAGTTGGAGCGGTATCATCAAATCAGCACCGACGAGGTGTATGGACAGGTCTTGGACGGGCGCTCGACAGAGGCCGACCACCTCGAGCCGCGCAGCCCTTATGCCGCCAGTAAAGCCAGCGGTGATCTCATGGTGCTCGCCTACCAGGAGTCGTGGAACCTGCCAATCACCATCACGCGAGGATCCAATAACATCGGCCCCTATCAATATCCCGAGAAGGTCGTCCCTCTCTTCACCACCAACGCGATCGATGATCGCCCGCTGCCTGTCTATGGCGACGGCAAACAGATGCGCGACTACCAGTATGTCCTAGATCATTGCACCGGCATCGATACGGTGCTGCACAAAGGTGTTTTGGGCGAGATCTACAATGTCGGTACGGGCTCAGAGATCACGAACATTGAGATGACCAAGATCATTCTGCATACGCTGGGCAAGTCGGAAAACCTGATCCAGTATGTTGAGGATCGCCCGGGTCACGACCGCCGCTATGCCCTGGATATCAGCAAGTTATGCGCATTGGGCTGGAACTCTACCGTCCCCTGCGAGGCAGCCATCGAACAAACTGTGCACTGGTACGTAGCCAATGCGTGGTGGTGGCAGCCGATCAAGAATGGCGAGCTCTACAAAGCTTACTATGCTCAGCAATACGCGCAGCGGTTGGAGAAGGGGGCAGCGGTCGGGTAAGGCTCCGTAGCTCTCCGGCACACACCGAAGCAGCAAGCACAAGCCAGACTCGTCCCAACCGGTATGGCGACACCTGACAGTATCGCGGGATTTCTGCTGAAGAGCGTGAATCGCGCGGTGCGCGACTTCGACCTTATCACTGACGGTGACCGCATCGCCGTGGGTGTCTCCGGTGGTAAGGATAGCCGCACCCTCCTCGACCTCCTGATGCGTGGCATCGATATTCCCGGTGCCTATGAGGTCGTGGCCCTGCACATCGACGGCAGCGCGGTTGGACTCCCCGATCTGAATCATGAGCTCGAGCTTTGGTTCAAGGAGCTGGGTGTTGAGTATGCCTTCTCACCTATCTCCGTACCAGAGAAAGAGCCCCTGCCGATGGATTGCTTCCGATGCTCCTGGAACCGCCGCAAGACACTCTTCTACGCCGCCGACACACTGGGATGTAACAAGATCGCTTTCGGGCATCACGCCGATGATGCGACCGTAACCACTCTGATGAGCTTGATGACCAAAGCACAAATAGAGACAATGGCGCCGCGATTGGACTACTTCGATGGGCGCTTCACGCTGATCCGCCCCCTCATCTATGTCAGCGAGATCGAGATCAAACGTTATGTCCGTGCCAGCGGCTGGGAAATCTCCAAGGGGCCGGGATGTCAGGCAGGGGTGACCTCACGTCGGGCCAAAATTGAGGCTTTCCTCGCAAGCTTTTCCAGAAGAGAACGAGAGCAGATTCGAGCCAACCTCTGGCGCACGGCCCAGACGTACAGCGCCGGCAGTGTGGCAGGAGATGAGGCGTGAGCGACGCCATCCGCCGCGAGCAGCAACTCAGGAAACTGAGTAAATTCCTGGCGCTGCTGCTACGACACCACCCTATGCGTTTCCCTATCAAGATGGACGCGCAAGGATTCGCCCGTCTGGATGAGGTGATGCACATGGTGCAACGGCTGCCAAACTTCCGCTGGGTCACGCGCGCCGACGTTGATGCCGTGCTGGAAATGCCCGGGAGGCAGCGGTTCGAGGTTGTCGCGCGCGGGACAAGCCTCCACATTCGTGCACTTTACGGACATACCGCGCTGCGACCGGAGTACGAGCGGATCACACCCCCCACAATGCTCTATCACGGGACGGCACCCGAAATGCTGGAAGCCATCCGCCGGGATGGAATCCAGTCCATGGAGCGACAGTACGTGCACCTTACACCCGACCCCGAGACGGCGCGCCGCGTAGCACTCCGACACAGTGCGGATCCTGTGATCCTCAAAGTGCACGCGCACGCAGCCCATACCGAGGGACAGGCCTTCTACCGCCCCACCGGCGAGATCTACCTCACAGAGCATGTGCCACCTGCTTTTATAGAGGAGATGTAGGCCCCTACCACAACACCTACCTGATGCAGTCAACTGTACAGCACCGCCACGCACAAGCGACCGCTCGGAGAAGCACTCAAGCAGGAAAGATGTCCTTATTGGGAAATCGACTAGACACCGGTAAGTGTGGCAAATCCCCGCGCTTGCGGTACAATGACGCGGATATGAGTGTCTTGTTCAAGGAGGATGAGAATGCCCGAAGCCTATAAACCGCAGGAGATCGAGCCCAAGTGGCAGCAGACA
>SLDA01000638.1 GCA_007125545.1 Thermoflexales bacterium
CGAAAAACCGGTGGCAGGTTGTGGAACCGGTAAGCGCTAAGGCCGAGGCAGAGCTACAGGATCTGGTTGGCAAAGGCGGGCCCCTCTTCTTCAGCCACACCCTCGAGTCGCTGCTGGGCGGGCAAATGCGGGCTGGGTTTCGGTTGCTGGATCTCTACGAAGACAACGATCCCTGGGATGAGATAGCTCGGTACACACCCACCTACATCGCCACGAAGGCCGCAAAGGACGGATAGACAGGCGTAGGACTCCTCCACTCTCGAGGGAGTAGGAGTCCTATGTGTGAAAGCCTCTGTTTGCCTTCTGTCTGTGTTGCGGCAAAGTAATAGATAGACTTGCACCGCAAGGGAGTGCTGCGGTCCAGGCAAGATTACAGCGGTTGTGTATTTACTCGTATCAAACCTGAAAGGAGAGCTACTATGACAACTGCAGCCGAATTACACCGGACCATGTTTGCCGCCATCCAGGAGCGGGATTTCGACACGCTCAAGCGGATCTTCCACCGCGACTCAATTCATACCTCTGGCGATGGCGTACAGCAGATAGGCGGTGAGGCCGTCGTAGATGTGCTTAAGAGTTTCCTGACCCCGTTTCCTGACCTTACCATCACTATCCGAGAGCAGTTCGCGCCGGACGAGTCTGTGTCCATCATTGAGTACACCTTCAGTGGTACGCATCAGGGGCCGCTCGAAGACGTCGCACCTACCGGCAAGAAGATCAGTGTCATCGCGTGTAGTGTTCTTGAGGCCCGTGAGGGCAAGATTATCCGCGAGGCCGACTACTATGACACCTTGGCGATGATGGAGCAACTCAGCCTCGATATCTAGGGTAAGGGATGAGCCGCGGCTTGGTCGTCACCGTGTGAGGATGGGTGCATGAAAATCGGTTCGATCGTCATCCGCTGCTACGAATTCGACAAAATGCTGGCGTTCTGGCAGGAGGCGCTCCACTACGTTCCCAAGGAGCCGCCCAAGGGTGGCTGGGTCATTCTCCGGGATCCGCATGGAGGAGGGCCCAACATATCTTTGGACCAGGTCCCGGAACCGCGCTCAGGGAAGAGGGGCCGTTTGCATCTCGACCTCTACACCTCCGACCAGAGCGGTGAGGTGGAGCGGTTGGTAGAGCTCGGGGCGAAGCGCTATCCCTGGCGATATCGCCCCGATGACGATTTCATCGTGCTAGAGGATCCCGATGACAACCTCTTCTGCGTGGTGCAGATACCGGAGGATGACTAGGGTCCAGCAGACGAACATTGTGGGTGGAACCACTGGCGAATACGCGGGCATCTGGTAGACTGTTGCAGAATCCAGCTCTGTAGCAGCGCGTATTTCTCGACGGAAGGGTCTTCGCTGCCATAGCGTCGCAGGCAAACGACTCAAAACTATGAAAACGACCCCCCTTGGTACAAAGGCATTGACCACACGCTTGATGATTCTCAACATCCTCATCCTGACTATCCTCACCTTGATACTTTATGGTTATGCACTAAGGCTCCCATTCTTCTATGATGATCTCCCGATCACAACTTGGGCGTTCACGCATCAATGGGAGGATCTCATTCAGAATCCTGAAGGCGGCTATTTTCGTCCTATTGCCACGGCTATCCATATGGTGGGCCTTATGCTCCCGGTGGGCATCCAGCAGGTGACGCTTCATCTGGTCAACTTGGTCTGCCTCGTCGTGGGCGCCATCATGATCCAGAAGGTCTGCCTTCTATGTTCCGGCCATCGACTACAGGCATTGAGCGCTGGCATTTTGTATGTCACCTTTCCCTTCTTCGGCACTACGGTTCCTTGGATCACAGCTATGTCTCACCTATTAGTTGTGATCATGGTAGCTTTGGCTGCTTACAGCGCGATTAAGGCGCAGGTGAGCGGAAGGTATGAACGCTTCTTCCTTGCTTTGGGGTTGATCTTCATCTCTACGTTCGTGCACGAGAGTGGTGCGGTTGCAGGGTTCATCGTGGGCGGGATTTTGCTATCGCAGCAACTTCGGAAGAAATGGCTGCTTATAGCGCTAGGAATGGTTGGAGTAAGCCTCATTAGCGTCCTGTTACGCCCCTCGAATTTGGCCCCTTCATTGAGTGCGGGTGCCTTGAGCAGTGCCGCTGATGGATGGTATGCGAAAGGTATGTTCTTCACGCAGAGCATGCTCTATCCCATTATGCCTTTCATCGGTTGGCTGGAACGAAGATATGGCTGGAATGACTTCGCGATGATATCGTTGGCCGCCGGCTCGCTCGTAGTGATCCTGGGATCGCTGGTAGTTCGCGATAGGGAGAACCTCCGTTGGATCCTCCCCTCTCTGGTTTGGTGGGGCGTTGGCGCCCTTCCCGCCTTTATGGCTTTCAACTATGCAGCCCTCTTTGTTGCTCCTCGCCTCTACGCATTGGGTGCTGCCGGGTCTGTTATGTTGTGGAGCGGCCTTATCGTGCGATTGCCGGGCCTACGGCTCTCCGGATGGCGCCGAGCCTCCGCCCTGGGAATCCTCCTGGTGGGCGTCATCGCGCCCGGTGTGGTCTACGTCAACCGGCAACGCGACCTCCACACGACGTTGGCCGATCTTTACCGCGATGTCGTAACGATCGTGTCCGATGGCGACAATCACCCTATCGGGTTTGTGAATTTACCCTATCACGTGAGCTGGAAGGGTTCAATGTATCCCCTGATTCATGATGGGGTGGTTTTTGTTCCCTGGTACTCGAATGTCGGCGAGTTTATGCGGGTCAACACGGGACAGAATTGGGGCGACTTCACCACAGCCATCTATGGGCCTGTGATTCAGGAAACGGATCCCTTTCTGGGTTTTGGAGGATCGTGGTTGGACTCAGAAGCAATGTACGCCTATGCGCAGCAATATCAGACCATCCAGCTCACGCACCTGAACAGCGACCCATCCAGGTTGGTCATTCGCGACGTAGGATCGGTTTCCGAAGGAGCAAGCCTGGCAGGGAACGCCCCTCTCGTTGAATATGAGGGTGGGCCCAGGATCCTATCAGCTCTGGTTGAGGAGACCGATGGGAACGAATTGAAGCTGACCATCCTATGGCAATCCCTGGGACCGGTAGGGGCAGAGATCTTTGTCCACGTCTACGATCAAAGCGGCAATTTGGTCGCGCAAGCGGATGGGCCTGCTCTTTCAGGCCTCGTGCCGTTGTGGGTATGGCAGTCCGACCACACCATCCGAGATGTACGTTATATCAGCATCCCTTCAGATGTCCCGGCGCGTCCCTATACCATTGGTGTGGGTATCTACAACGGGGAAGGCAGATTCCCCGCGTTGATGGCGGGCCAACGGGCAACCGGGGATGCCGCGATCGTGGCCACCATCGAGTGATACCTTTCACGCTCAGTGGCTTAGGGTTGACAGATAGAAACGCCGGACTCTGAAAGTCCGGCGTTTCAACTCCGTGCCTGATTCTGCGACCGCTATGCCGCCTCAATGGCGGCTTCGATCTTCTCCGCTATCTGCTCGGCTTCATCGGAGGCCAGCGCGCCAATGCGGAAATCGGCGTGCCAAGTCGCGCCGGGCGCCAGGTACTTCACGTTACCCTTGGCCTGCTCGGTGTGAAAGCCCTCCGGTTCGCACGTGCCCGCTTCCACCAGCGCGATAGCATCCTGGTCCGGGGTGCGTGAGATCCAGCGCGTAGCCTTCGGAAGCTGATCGGGGC
>SLDA01000441.1 GCA_007125545.1 Thermoflexales bacterium
ACAAGCTTTTCTTCAGCCATACAGCCCCCTCTGCGCTGGCCATCTTCCTACGACGAATGCAGGTGTGTAGACGAGTCACAGAAACAACCCTTAGGTTCGAAAACGCGCGACCTAGAACCTAAGGGTTTGGCGTCGAAGAAGGCGTTAGCGCTTGGCGATGATCAAGCCAGATGGTGTGCGCGTCTCAGAGTCCGAGTCGCCCGGTTGCGCCTGTGCGGCCGGCTGCTGCTCACGACGTTCTGTTGCCGCTTCGGCGGCTGCCGGCGCGATCCTGCGGGCCCGCGTTGCGACCCGTGCCAGACGCTCCGCCGCTTCAGCTTGACCTTGCTCGACCAACGACTGTCCCATGGCCTCCAGGAATTCCAGGAATCGCGGGGTCAGAAGCTCTTTGGCAGACTCCAATTGCTGATCGAGCTGCTCCTCGGGCACGGCCATGAGACGACGCGCCAGGGAGACTTCGGGCGGCATCGAGCCCTCAATCACCCGGTTGACCGCCGATGCTGCGCGCTGGATTTCCTCGACAGCCTTGGTATCGCCCTGCTGCTGCGCCTCACGCATCTGTCCACCGAGGACGGCGAAGAAGATTTCGTCCAGCTCGGCCATGTGGCTGGCAGCCAGCCGCTGGGGATCGGAACTCTGGATCAGTTTGCTGAGCAACGCGGTCCGTTCCCGAACCTCTTCTTCACTCTGCTTCATCATTTCATCGCGCAGATCGAGAATCGTACGTCGCAACTTCTGCAGTTCGGCTTTCTCCTCCGGAGATTCAGCCGTGTCAATCTGCTTGACCAGCGATTGGAAGAAGCCGTAGTCCATCAGACTGATGCCCGATTGCACGAGCAGCGTGATGGTCTCCTCGTCCGGGGCGCGCGTCAGAGCATCGAGCAGCGATTCACGGCTCGGATTCTGGGCGAAGGAACGGAAGATCTCGGAGCGCTGCGCCAATACCTTCCCTATATCGGTCTCTTGGACCAGAAACTCGTGCAAGGTCTCCAGTTTCTCCGGTTCGGCGATCTGCTGACCGGAGGCGACCAGCTGCATAAGGTACTCAAGGAAAGCAAAAGCGCCCTCGTCAATGAGAGACTCATTGTTAGCCACCATCTCGGGCCAGTCAGCCGGCTCCGCCTGAAGCAGCTCCACCACGAATTCGCGCTGTCGCTGTGCTTCCGCCATGTCCTCTTCTGAGATGCCCTCAAGCTCCAAGACGCGCTTCACCAAAGTGTCCATACTGATGAAGGTTTCCGGCTGCAATAGATAGCCTCTGCGCTCTTCGGGTGCCATCGCATCCATCAATTGGCGGGCCAGCTGCCCTGCCGCACGCTGGCGCTCCACTTCGGTGGGTCCCGACTCAATGGGCAAATAGAGCAGCGCAACTTCTTTCTCGGGATCATGGTAAATGAACGGAATGTTGAGAGCTCCCCCAGTCCCACACGAAGGACAGACCGCAACGTTTATGCTTCCGCCGATAATGCGATTCCGCGCGCCGGGATCCACTCGCACATCCAGAATCTGCTCCACCGGGGTTTGAAATCTTGTCCTGCATGAGGGACAAGTTACTGTTGCCATATATCGAGGTGGCATGAACTAACTCCTTTGTCGTTATTGCATGATCGTGACGCTCAAGCACTGCCCCCTACGGGTAGCACCGTGACCGATCATATCCACAGATGTAATTATACCAGACTCTGGTCTCTCCAAATGGCGAGTCCGGTCTCCCTTGGCAGGGCAACATGAAATGTAGACCCACGGCCCGGCGTGCTTGACACCCAGCACCTCCCACCATGCGCCTCGACGATGGCGCGCGTCAGATAGAGGCCGAGTCCCGTACCGGCTACCGCACGGGTCTCCGGTCCCTCAACACGATAGAACCGGTCGAAGATCCGCTCTTGCTCGTCCAGCGGAATCCCGACCCCCTCATCCGAAACCGACACCACCACCTCGGCAGGATTCGCACGTCCCCGCACTTCGATCCTTCCGCCGTGGGGAGAGTACTTGATGGCATTCGAGACAAGGTTGTCCAGGACCTGCTCCAACCGCTGGGGATCGCCGTGTATCGTCGGGAAATCGGATGAAAACGACATAGTCAGGTCGTGCCGGCGGGTTCGGGGACGGTAGCGAGCCACCACACGTTGCGCCACGTACTCAAGATCGATCTCGTCAACATCGCGGAATGGCAGCCCACCGGCCTGTAAACGGGAGGCATCCAGTAGGTCGTCCACCAGTCTCGCGAGTCGGTCGGCCTCTTGCACGACGTCACTGAGCATCTCATCGACCAGCCCTGGGTTGTCGCGAGCTTCGGGCCGGCGCAGCGTCTCAGCATATCCCTTGATAATCGAAACCGGCGTTTTCAGTTCATGCGACACGACTGAAATGAACGTGTCTTTGAGGGCATCAGCTTCCCGGAAGCGCGTGATATCGCGGGCGGTACCGATGATGTTTAATAGACGCCCATGGGGCGTCATCAGTGGCGCGTAAGTGACACCCAGGGAGACCAAGCTCCCGTTGCGGCGGCGCAGCTCTCCTTCCACATAGAGCGCGCGCCCCTCCTCTATGGGCCACCCCTGGGCCACGGCGTCCTCCAACGTCATCCGCGAGGTGAGCCGCGCCCACACCATCACTTCGTCGTGATGGCGCTCCACGGCGAGCTCAGCGGGCCAGCCCGAGAGGGTAACCAAGGCGCGATTGAAACGCTCAAATCGCAGATTGGGTCGCAATACCATAATACCGTCGGCGCTGGAGTCGATCAGCGCATCAAGCCGGCGTCTTTCGGTATCAGCGGCTTCATACAGGCGTGCATTGTGCACAGCAATGGCGGCGTAATCGGCAAAGCTTGCCAGAATCTGGCGATCATCAGGTGAGAAGCGCGAGCTCTGTGCCCGGAAGATGAAGATCACGCCCAGAAGGTCACGCTCAACGATCATAGGTAAGGAGACCACCTGCCGCAGCAACAGTCCAGTGGCCTCAGCTATGCGGTCCAGCTTATCGGCGAGGTCGGGAATCGAGAAGTCCTCGATACGACTGACGTCAGGTACATCCTCTACCAACAGGCTGAAGGAGTCGACAAGAGCGGGCGGCAACCCATAACTGGCCCAGAAGGCGAAGTCGCCGGCTTCGTTCCTCAACGCAATGAGGCCAGATTGCCCGAGCAGCATATCCACCGACGCCTGCAGGATCAACCGCAGAACGCCGCGAAGATTTAGTCGCGAGACCAGCGCCTGCGTGATACTCAACAGATGGTCGCGCTGCCTGATTCGATAGTCGTACAGGCTCAAACCCACCGGATCACCCCACTAACCCGCTTGAGCCAAGGTGAGGGCCTCTTCGAAAAGCATGAGGCCCTCCTCAATATGCGCCTCGGTGACATTGAGGGGCGGGACAAAGCGTACTGTGTTGGGGCCTGCGCCCAAGAGCAATAGCCCCTGCGCGAACGCCTCCATCACAATTCGATTGCGCAGTTCGGGAGCCCGTGAGAGACTGTCCCTATCGGTGATAATCTCCACCCCGATCATCAGCCCACGCCCGCGGACGTCACCGATACATGGGTGGTGATCCGCCATATCAGACAGTCCGCCCAGCAGCGTCTGCCCCATCGTGCAGGCATTCTGCATCATGCCCTCGCGGATCAAACGCAGCGTGGCCAACGCGGCGGCACAGGAGACCGGGTTGCCACCAAAGGTACTGGCGTGCGAACCCGCAGGCCAAGACATGAGTTCGCTGCGCGCCAGCGTGGCCCCCAGCGGCATGCCCGACGCGATCCCTTTGGCCACGGCCACGATGTCCGGCTCAACGCTCTCGTGTTCAATCGCAAACCAACGCCCTGTCCGCCCCATTCCGCTCTGCACCTCATCCGCGATAAGCAAGATGCCATACTCGTCGCAAAGATGGCGCAGTGCCGGAAAGAACGAGGGGGGCGGGACGATGTAGCCGCCCTCGCCTTGAATAGGCTCGACGAGAATGCCGGCTACTTCTTCGGGACAAACCTTGCGGGTGAACACGACTTCGCGCAGAAAACGGATCACCGCCTCTCCCTCATCTTCTCCTTCCCGCGCCAGCGACGGGCGGTAGGGATCCGGATAAGGAATGTGAATCACCGGCGGTGCTACGGGCGTGAAAGCGCGACGCTGAACGATCTTACTGGCTGTAAAGGCAAGGGCACCCAAAGTACGTCCGTGGAATCCGCCATAGAAAGCGATGAAGTAAGGGCGCCGCGTCGAAAACAGCGCGAGCTTGATGGCTGCCTCCACAGCCTCGGCACCAGAGTTGGCAAAGAAGGTGCGCGTGGGACCCTGCATCGGGGCGATCCCGCTGAGTTCCTCGGCCAGCTCAATCTGGTTGGGATAGTAGTAGTCAGTCCCGGACATGTGGAGGAAACGTTCCGCTTGCGACACGATCGCGGCTACCACCTCGGGGTGGCAGTGGCCCGTAGAGGTGACGGCGACCCCGCTGCTGAAGTCAAGATACCGGTTACCATCCACGTCCCAGACTTCGGTGCCGGAGCCTCGCCCCATCACGAAGGGATACCCACGGGTGTAAGAGGGAGAAACAACCGTTGCGTCGCGCTCAATGTAGCTTTGCGCTAGAGGCCCCCGATAGTCGAACATGCCCCGCTCCTTCTGCTAAGTGGTCACCTGTTTGACTCGCTTGCCCGGATTGTACACCGGAATGGGAGCACTGAAACTAATCCTCAACCGGCGACGGGCACCTACTGCGTGAAGAAGGTGAAACCCTGCGCAGTCTGCAATGCAACCTGACTGGCCAGCTGCGGGAAGACGCCCAGGAATAGGATCCCACCCACCAACAGCAGGATCAAAACAAGCACGACCGGATCTTCCGGCACCGAGACAAATCGGCGTTGCGCGGGCACTGGAGCCAGGAGCATCCGCGCGCTACTGACTAACCCCATCATCACCCCAGCACTACCGAGGAGGGCAATCGTGGCTTGAAATAGATTGGTCTCAGCAATCAGACGATAGAGTCCCCAGCGAGCTGCAAAACCAAGCGAGAGAGGGAACCCGGCCATCGCAATGCCGCCAATCATAAACGCCAGGGTACGCCACGGGGCGACCCAAGCCGCGCCCGTCAGATCGTCAATTTGATCTTCCCCGCCACCCAATCGACGGAGACCGTCCAGCCCCAAGGTCATCAGGCCCAGGGCCAGAGGACGGGCCATCAGGATCACCAGGGTAAGCGCCAATCCCGCCGTCTGGCGAGCACCCAACGCGACAAACATGGCACCATTGTCGACCAATGTAGCGTACCCCACCATCCGCCCCAGTCGACGTTGTGAAGCCGCCAGCGCACCTCCCAGCACCATCATCAACAAGCCCAAAGAGGTGAAGAGAGAGCCAAAGGCCGCCTGGTCACTCAACCAACGATAGTTCTGCAGGTATGCCAACAAGAGAAACCACACGGTGCCTACATTGACGGTGAAAAGAAAGGTCACAACCGGGGGCGACCCATCCATGGCGACGGACGAGAGCCACGACTGGAAGGGTACGGCACCCAGGAGGATCGCCAGCGACAGCCCCAAAAGAATCGTCGCCGATTCCAGCAAACCCACGTCTCCGGGGAAGATAGCATACTGCTCCAGTAGCAACTGGGTGATCATCAATCCCGGCAAGGCCAGTGTTGCGTATACCAGGTACTGCAAGCCACCCTTGGCCTTGCCGCCGTAGATGTTGCCTCTAGCATCGACAAGGGGTTCCTGCAGCGGGAACAGCGTCAGCAGCGCCGCGATCTCAATCAACAGTGCGGCAAAGACCACTTGCTGCACCATCATCGCACCCATCAACATCGCCACAGCTGCCAGGCCGCTGGGGAAGAAATTCGAGTGTGGCAGAAGCCGCCAAGCAACCAAAAACAGCATCGCCGCTGTGTAGCCGATAAACATAATCGGTAGCCGGTCGACGGGCTCGATCACCAGCAGACGTCCCCACACACTCAGGGGCGCACCCATATTTACCGTTACCGGCCCAAGGGAGACGGATTGGCCCAGCGGCGTGAGAGCAATCAGCGTGCTGACCCCAGCTGCTGCACCGAGAGCAAGCCACGCCATCAGATGCGTCCAGCGGCGCAGAAGCTGAAGCAGGGCGGCGGTAGCCAGCAAGGTGCCGATAACGAACAGCGGTCCGGAGAACGTCACGCCGGAACCTCAGCAACAGTGAGGTAAGAAACAGCCAATCCAACGAGAAGGTTGATCACGACCAACAGCCCGGCGATCAGAAGCCCCGGGTCCTGTGCGGTATAGAAGATCTCAAGCGCTGCCAGGAGGTTGAGCACCCCCACACCCACCACGCCTGGATCGTTCTCCTCGGTGCCAAAGAAAAGAACGGCAAGAATGCCGAGTAGGAAGCAGGCCAGTCCCAACTCAGCTGAAACATACGGAAGGGCGAACCGTTGCGACGCCAACCACGCGACAACCGTAGCCGTCGTCAACATCAACGCCCGGAAGGGAAGGTTCGTTGCCCAGCGGAGTAGCTTGCCCGATTGCTGTGTGCTCTGCTGCCGAATTCTGGCGCTAATCAGCAAGGCCCCTGAGATCAGCCAACCGATCAGGACCTTCATAATCACCATCTCGAGCCGTGTGTCGAAGATGCGTGCAAAGAGCACGCCGATGAATAAGTACTGCACCAGGAGCGCCAGGAAACGAACCCGCCACGCGTCGATCACATAAATGACAGCGCCAGTGAGAAAGATGCCCCACGCCGCCGGCATAGACACGAAATTGGAAAACTGATCCAACCAGACCAGGAAGGGATTCATCGGCTCCCCATTATCATCAACACCAGCAGCACAATCAGCAAGGACCAGAGCACGGAGCCGCTGCCCTCCACGACGTCGGCAGTCGCACGCAGAACGCCCAGCATATTCTCTGACCCCTCCCAAACCGCACTATATAGCCATTGAAGATCGACCAGATCGACCAGAAAACGGAGGCGATCCAGACTCCGCTGCACGATGTTGCTGAAATGAGCCAAAACCAGCGCGAGAACCAGCGCGGCGGTCCAGAGAAGCAAAGAAACTGGAGCTCCGGCTGCGAGATCCACGTGTACCGCAGCGCCGATTATCACCGCAACAATCAATACCAGCCCGGCCAGCGCACTCAATAGCAGGTACATATGCGGCGGGCGGACTCGCCCCTGAGCTTGCCGGCTGGTGCTGCGCAATAGTGCAGCTGCAGTTCCCGCAAAAGCCAGCATACCGAAGATCCGTAAGGGCCAAGAGGGCACTTCGAAGAGACCACGGTAGAGAGAGAACAGGGGTGACGGCGGGGCTCCGATGAGGAAGCAGACTGCGATAGCAGCGGGCCAGACGAGATAGAAGTCACGCCGCTCGAAGCGCTTGGTGACGATCAATAACGCCATGCAGGCGACCCAAGTTCCAGTGCCGAGAAGCAAGAGAGCTGCATCGCCCAGCACCAGCGCACCCGTAACCACTCCCAGCAAAGCGGCGTGGCCTGCGACCAGGAGGGCCTGGCGTCCCCTGAAACTCAACGCCTTGATACCGAGCCAGAGAAGCGACAAGATGCCCCAGGTGACTACCCATACGGGTAGGACCACCAGTCCCGGCAAGGAGATCAACCGGTACAGCAGAGCGATCCCCATAATCGGATTCATAATGCTCATCAGCGTCAGAGGATGCGAACGGCTGAGCACCTCCGTGTTCACGATCTGAAACGGATAGAATCCCACACGCATCAAACCGGCGATCAACAGCAGCACGAGAGAGGAGTTGGAGGGGCGCATGAGCCACCAGATGCCGCTGGTTCCTTCACGCAACAGGAAGAGGGATATCGTCCAGAGCAGCACCGACGCGAAGCCCTGCACAGCAGCCGCCCATACCACCCGCTCGCCCTCCTGGCCGGCGACCAGACGGACCACAACCCACGCGATGTCAAAGATGGCCCACAGCGCGAGGGTCATCAGCACCGACCCGGCGCTGAGCGCCAGCCAGGTCACGGTGAAGAGAAACAGCAACAGGGTCCCACCGAAGGAGAGAGCAATCCGGCGCTCGGCAAGCTCCACCCACAACAGGCCGCTGACTGCAGCGCCGAACATTAGAGTAGCCCACCAAATCTCGGGGCTCAGATCGAGTATCAGCCATCCACCGGTCACACTCATCGGCGCCCAAACAGAAAGCACCCATGTCGCCGACAGGGGTACTGTAGCCCAAACTACCGTCAAGAGCGTCATCCAGGCGGCAGCCAGAGGTTTATGTATAATGCGTAATTTGGGAATGGCATTGGTGGCGAGAAGCAGCACGCCACCACCGATCCCCATGTAGATCAAAAGTGGAAAGAAATAGACCATTGTCGACTCCAAACCGCGATTCTAGCACAGAAGCAGGCTCTGGCAAGCACACGACGTTCGCATACCTCGTCTCCAGTAGCACCTCCTCAGACTGATCACGCACCCCGGCAAAACACCCGACTCACTCTCCAGGAAAGAGAAAGACAAAAGGTGCGTCATAGACCCGGTTACTTTCGTCCAGCCGCGGTAACCGCAGCGCATAGCGCGTACCACACCGTTGCGCCAGGGACAATGGATGCGAGAGACCGGCATCAGCGAGTGGATCGTCGGTGATCGCCAGAGGGCCGAGACGAGGACAGCGCGCGAACACTACAGCCTCTCGGGCCGCAAATAATGCGCTGTACCAGGCCAGAGTTTCGGCGTAACGCTCCGGATACCTTGCCAGGGCACCGTAACTCCGCCGACTCGCTACGACGATCACCTCCGCATCGGTTAGCGCCCCGGTCAAAGCCTGCGCTTTGTGCTGATCATCCTCCTCAAAGAGGGGAAGGGTCACCTGTGTGAAGCGCGCCACGTCATCCGCCCCACGGGGCACCGGTAGGGGATGGTCCCACGCCTCCACAGTGATCACGGCCCCAGGGGGCAGGTGCTCATAGAGCCAATCTGACGCAGCGGCCCACGGATGTGGCTGAGCATAGATACTCGCTTGAGCCAACCCCAAGAAGGCCGTCCCTCCTACCAATAGTGCAACCGTAACGCTCCTTGCCAACGCCGAACCGCGCAAGGTAAATGGCCAAGTTGGGCTACGATCTCGCCGAGAGCCAAAACAGAAATAGACAGCCCAGGCAATCCACCAGGGATAGAGGAGGAGCATATAGCGCGAGAACTTGACGTGCAGGGCCCCGATACTCACGAAGAGCAGCAACGTCCACCCCGCCGCCATAGTATCGGCCCATCGGCGTCGTCCACCGCGCCACCCAACCCATAAGCCCCGCACTATCCCGGCGGGCGCCAGGAAAGCCACGAACGGACCCAGACCCCATAGCGCCATCTGGATCAGGGGATACACATACGGCAGGGTGCCGGCATACTGCTGAGTGTAGGGGAACTCATAGCGACCACTCACCAGCAGGCTCTGAATGAGAGGTCCGCGCCAGCAGGCCACCGGAGTGAGGAAAGACCAGGGTGATGCCGCCGCAAAGACGATGACAGCACTGCATACCAGTTGCCTAGCCGATGGCATGCCCAAGCGTAGGCGCGCTCTCGGTCCGTGCGCACCCTCCGCCACCTCCGCGGAAGCGTCCGATGAGCTCCCTCCGATCAGCAGGGCTGCAGCCAACAGGGGCAGAACCGCTACGGCAGCACTGGCCTTGCAAGCCACCGCCAATCCAACCAACCCACCGGCAGCACGCCAATGCCTACGCCGTGCCGCGAGCACAGCCACTGAGACGAAAAGTGCCGCAAAAGGATCAACTGTATAGAAACGCGCGGCCTGAATCAGGAATGGCGCAAACGTGGCAACCGCCAACGCGACAAGCCCTCCTCGCCATCCGGCGAGCGCTGCTCCGCAAGCCCCCGCAACCGCCACCAGGAGAACCCCAACCAGGCCCGCCAGAAGACGGGCAGCGTAGAGTGGATCGGCCCCGGGTGCCGTGAGGGTCAAGAGGCGCCCCACTGTGACCGGCAAGTGTCCATAAGGGAATTCGGCTACTGTCGTACAAACGTTGGTGTAGAGCGGTTGCGCCGCCGCAACACCCAACAGGAAGCGCTCGTCGGGATGCGCTGCAATCCCAGCATCCCAATCAGGCCCGGGCAAGCGCAAAGCGGTCGCTGCCAATAGCAGCAGCACCCATAGCACCCAACGCCATCGATGCAAGCCGGCGGAGCTGGTGGTTTGGCGCATAGTACGTTGATAAGCCGATATCGCAGCCACCGCCCCAGTATAACAGTATTTGACAAGAGAGAAGAAGTGCTGTAGAATGTGCAACGGAAAAGTGTGAGGATCAAACTAACTAAGGACACTGTGACAGAAATGGCAAATGTGATGAGCTTCAGGAGAGTCCCGGAGGGCGATATCGCCCCATTTCCTTATCGCAGTGCGCCTGTCACCGGGTTAGAATGAACTAACCAAACAAAGAACCTGAAGGCCGTGGCGGACTGCGATCCCCACGGCCTTTTTTTGTTGCCGGCAAGCGTGTAGGAGGCCGTGGGGGCAGAGACAAACCCCACGGCTTTTTTGTTGGGACCGTCGGGGTACCGGGGAAATCCGTTCCCGAACAAGGGTAGCACGCTAGCAATCATTAAGATAGAGCGATGCAATAAGGAGAGAAATGATAGCACACACGACCACAAACAAGACCTGGTCCCTGGCGACCACCGAGGTTCCCTCCGTCGAGGGGCTGACCTTCCGCGGATTTCGCGGGCCCGAGGACTATCCGGCGATGGTGTACATCGCGAACCGGGCCAACCGAGCTGATGGGTCCGACTTTGTCGAGAGCGTGGAAAATCTTGCGGCTCAGTATGCTCACCTGATCAACAGCGACGCTGCCACGGACTTGATCGTGGCGGAGATGAAGGGCGAGCCTATTGGTTACGGGCGCGTCTGGTGGCACCAGGTAGAGAATGGCCCCCGGGTCTATGGGCACTTCGCCTTCCTGGTGCCTGAGTGGCGAGGCTATGCCATTCGGCACACTATGCTGAGGCATAACGAGGCGCGACTCCTGGCCATAGCGCGGCAGCACGAGACCGAAGCCCCACGTTGTTACGAGGTTTGGGCTTCGGAAAGCGAGACAGCCTGGGTCACGTTGCTGGAGCAGGAAGGGTACACACCTGCGCGTTATAGCTTCGAGATGGTGCGTGAGCACCTCAACGATATTCTCGACCTACCCTTGCCGGAAGGCCTCACGGTCCGTCCCGTAAAGCCGGAGATGTATCAGACTGTGTGGCATGCGGCACGGGAAGCTTTCCGCGATCACTGGGGCTTCTCCCAGGAAGAGTGGGCCGACGACAACTTTGAGAGCTGGCAGGAGCAGGACACCTTCACACCGGAGCTGTGGCAGGTAGCCTGGGATGGGGACGAAGTTGCCGGTATGATCCTAAACTTCATCAACGAGAAAGAGAATCGGGAATACAACCGGCTCCGTGGGTACACAGAGACGATCTGCGTACGCCGGCCCTACAGGCGCAAGGGTTTGGCACGAGCTCTGATCGCTCGCAGTCTCAAACTGCACCGGGAGTTGGGAATGACCGAGGCCGCGTTGGGCGTCGATGCGGAGAATCCGAATGGCGCCCTGCAGCTCTACGAGAGCATGGGTTTCCGTACAACCAAGCGCTTTGCAAACTATCGCAAACCCTTTAACGTGGAAGCAGCTGAATGAGGAGAGACAGGGATGTATATCATCCGTGAACATGCAGAAGAAAATCCAAGCCGGATCTGCCACATCTGTACAGGGCAGGACGTCAGGAACATCGCATCACAGAGCGATGCCCTCGTCGGTATCGACGAGGAGTTCCTGGCCTGGCTTTACATCGCGCCCGGCTACGAAGAGAGTGAGCAGAGCCGCCAGCTTCTGGAGTTGGCACGCCGTCTGATCGGGCCCGATGCCTGGGCCGTCGTCTCGTTGGGGCGCGGTGATGCCGAACAGAACGAAGACATCCTGACGTCGATGGGACTTCAGGTCATTGAGAGTTACGAGAACACGGCACCCGCCTCCGATGGGATCAGCGTGCATCTGACGAGAACGGTATCGTAATGACGACGGCAAACCGGGAGTGGCGGTTGCTAACCGCCTAACTACAGACCCAGCGAGGACGAGGGCGCTCAGCAGCGCGACTCGCCCTCGCTGGGATCTCGCTTCAGCTGCTTGGGCAGCGGTACCCCTGGATCAGCTCGCAGGAGAGGCCGTGCCCGCCCGCGCTACCCCGCCGCCACCAGTCTGCGCGAGACCTTGCCCAGCCCCCAGCCCATCGCTCCGACCAGGGCAGCATAGCCAAGCACTGCGGACAGCCCAACCCCGGGATCCCCTGTCGCGAGGCGTGTCAGCAGCGTTACCGGCGAGAGATCCGACATGAAGCTGAGGCTGGCGGCGAGGAGGATGAAGAGAGCGTAGATAAACTGACCCCGTTCTCTGTCGTGGAAGAGGAGCGTGATAAGGGCCGACACAATGGCGATAGCGGTGGCACTGAGTGTGCTCACGGCAAGCACCAGGGGCACCCGGTGGACCACGATCCCATTGAGGCCCATGAGCGCCACCCAGCACAGCCCCTGGGCCAAGCTGACTGCCAGCGCTGCTGTCATTTTGGCGCCGAGGATTGTGTTCAGCGAGAGTGGGCCCGCCCACAGGGTCTCCAATGTGTGGTTCACCATCTCCTCTGAGATCGTGTCGATCACGATCCCGCCGGTCACAAAGCCGGGGAAGAAGAGCAGTAAGGGAATGAGCGCCCCATACTGGAACTCGTACGTGCTCGACGAAAGGCCCTGGAGATTCGCGTAGCGCAGCTCGATCCCGTTCTCTTTACGCAACCGCTCCTCGTACTCCTTGAGCGGCTTGCGCAGCGCCATCCGCAGCAGCGTCGCTCGCGTGTCGGAGGCCGGCAGCACCAATTCAGCCTCGGACACCTCATCTGCACCGTTCAGCGTATCGGGCAGCAGAATCGCTGCGTCCAATTCACCCGCATCAAATGCGACCTGCACAGCGGCGGACGATGGGAATTGGCGGGGTTGGGCGTCATTCTCCGCCAGCACCGCCGCCATCGCGGCGGCAGCGTCCACTTCACCCACCACCCCTACACGTGGACGCATCTGGCTTGTCAGCTGCGTGCTATCGGGATCGTAGATCGAGATCAATCCCACCAACAGTGTGGACGAGAAAGACGCGACAAACAGCTGGATCGCGAAGGCGATCAGAATCGTGCGTTCGCGGATCAGCGCACGCACTTCACGCTCCAGCAGGGCCCGAAATGCTGCGCTCATAGGCTCACTACCCCCAGAACCACCAAATTGTACATTAGGTGCACGGCACCTGCGACCGCCAGCGCATAGCGGTACCGGCGCGGGCCCCACCAAAGGAGGAGCAGCGCCAGGATCGCGGTGAACACCCAGTGAGCGGCTAACGTAATCCAGAGCTTTCCGGCATTAAGCAGCACGGCGGACAACAGAGACTCCGACACACTTTGAATCGACACCATCAGCAGCAACTTCTCCCCGATCAAGAACCCGAGCGCCGACAGGAATGCCAATAGCACCACCGGCAGCACCTTGTTGACCCGCCGCTCCTCGATCAGCATCGCGATCCCGCCAGACTTCGCCACCTCCTCCACCACCACCGACGCTGCCAGGACTCCGCCGAGAGCCAGGCGCAATGGGAAATTGAGCGCGAATGTCAGCGCCACCAGTTGTATCAGATACACCATGGGGATCAGGCCAAGGCTGACGAGGAAGGTGGACAGATAGGGACGCCGCAGGTCCATCGCCATGTACACCGCCTCCGCCAGCTTGCGGTAGATGGGGCGGTGCCGTGACAGGTACTCCTCGTTCAGAATCCGGCTCCCGATGTAGATGAAGATGCTGAACATCAGGAGCATCGGCAGCGCCGCCGTTAGGTACGCGCGCAGGCTAAAGGCGTTGTCCTGATACATCTCGACCGCCAGGCTCAGCGGCGAAATGTAGGCAAGATCGCTGAACCCCAGCAGCATCGCCGGGAAGACCAGGTAGAGCGTGGTCGCAACGGTGACGAACATCGAGATGAAGGTCGTGTCCATAAACGAGCGGTAGATCAATGGCACCATCAAAGTCACCGACAGGACGAAACAGATCACCGGCACGAAAATAATCGCCGCAAGCAGCGGGTTGCCGCCCAAAACCGTTGCCATAGCCATCACCACCACCAACGCAAACAACAGGTACGGCAGCACCTTGCCAAGGATGATCTGCAGCGACGAGATCGGGGATGCCAGAAGCACGCTAATCCGGCGCTCGCGCCGCTCCTCCATCAACCCACTGGTGAAGAACATACCGACCAGGAAAATCGGGAACAGGTGAAGTGACGCCTTAAGGACACCCTCAAAGGGCATGGGCGGCTGCATCAGGGAGGGAACAACCACCTCCTTGTCGCGCTCGGTCGCCAGGTCCTCGGGAATGGGAAAGCTCGTGACCCCCACGCGAAACGGAAAGCCCTCAGACGCCGGATAGTCCTCGGCGATCCTTGCAAGTTCCGTTGTCTCCAGGTATAGTCTCAGCGCGCCGACGGCATACTGCGCCTTCTCCGTATCGCGCGGGATCACGTTCGCGCTATCGATGTAGACGTCGATGCGGCCTTCAGCCAGCGCAGCGTGCCCCTCGGACGGAGACATAGTCCGAGCACGGAATCGGGGATCGTTGAGTGTGGGACCGTCGGACGAGACGCCCACGTTATAGATCGCGCGTCCGCGAATGCCTTGTTGACGGTAGCTGACGTAGCTGACGAGCAACACCAGCACGAGCGCGCCGAGCACCAAGGGGCGACTGCGATCGGAGAATCGCGAACGGAGGCGGGTTAACTCCCGGTTAGTGATAGCCAGCGATGTGCCGAGAAATGCTTTCATAGATCGACAGATACTTCAAACATTAGGTGGAAGAAAAGACATGAGCGCACTAGACAATGCCATCTCGCTTCGCAACGTGACCAAACTCTATCGCGACACCGCCGCCGTCAAGGACCTCAGCCTGGACGTGAAACCAGGCGAGATCGTGGGCATCATCGGACACAACGGCGCAGGCAAAAGCACCACCCTGAAGATGATCCTGGGGCTCATCACCCCCTCCCATGGTACGGTTCACGTGCTGGGGCGCGATATGGCGCAGGAGCCCGTTGACGTCAAGCAGCGCATCGGCTATCTGCCCGAGGAGAGCTCACTCTACGACAACATGAACGTCGTGGAGTATCTTACGTTTTTCTCCAAACTATACAACCTGTCAAGACCCCTGGCAGGGGAGAGGATCGATGCCCTCCTGAACAGCCTGCAGCTCAATGCCGGGGAGAAGCTCACGATCGAGCTCTCCAAGGGCATGCGGCGCAAAGTAGCCATTGCCCGCACGCTCCTGCACGACCCCGAACTCCTGATCCTTGACGAGCCCAACTCGGGCCTCGACCCGCTGACCTCGTTCTTCGTCATCAACTACCTGCAGGAACTGCGACGCCAGGGCAAGACCATTCTGGTAAGTGCCCACAACCTCTTCCACATCGAGCTGATCTGCGACCGGGTCGTCATTCTAAAATCGGGAGAGCTCGTCGTCTGCGACAGAATGGACGCCATCCGCCAGCAGCTAGGCAGCCGGGGCTACGAGGTCCACTTCCGTGCGGACGAGTCCCTCGACTATCCCGACGAGCAGGGCAACTACGTCTTCCGTTCCGACAGCATCGGCGACATCGCCACGATGCTGGAGACCATCTCCCAGAACGGGTGGAGCCTGGTCAACCTCGCCATCCGTGAGTCCGCCCTGGAGGACATCTATGTCCGTCTGATGACGGACCCACCCGTGGACCCGGGCAACGGCAGAGGCTAGTCGCCGCGTCGCCCCCGAACCCAATCCGCCCCCTTGTGCATCGTGTCTGAATGGAACGGGGTCTAAGCCACCGCCACTTCGGCAATGAGAATCCCATAGGGCGCCACGGTCAGCGCCACGAGATCAATAGGGCCCGACCGTGCCGGCGTCGAGAACATCACCTCTGTAACACGATAGGGTAGATCCGGAGCCAGGCTTTGTGTCTGAGCTGTGTAGTTCAGCACGACCAGACACAGCTGGTCCGGGACACGCCGCAGGAAGGCCAGACAGGACGCGCCGTCCTCTAGCACGGACTCATACTCCCCGAGACGCAGGGCCGGGGAGGACCGGCGCACCGCCAACAGGCGCCGGTAAAAGGCCAACATCGACGTGGGGTCGTCGAGCTGGTCGGCCACATTCACACCTTCCGCATAGTTGGGGTGAACCGGCAACCAGGTGTCCACCCCGGCAGGGCTGAAGCCCGCATTGGGCGCATTGGACCACTGCATCGGTGTGCGAGCGACATCCCGTGTCGCCTTGCGAACCAGGGCAAATGCGCGATCCTCTGAGAATCCGTTTTCCACCGCCAGAGCGTACTGGCGCAGCGCCAGTGTGTCGCGAAACTGCTCGAGGGAATCCAGCACGCGATTCACCATGCCGATCTCTTCGCCGTAGTACAGAAACGGCGTGCCACGTAGCGTCAGAAGCAAGGCGAGCGAGAGCCGAGCGAGTTCGGCATCGTGGACGCCGTCGCCAAACGCACTCTTGACCCGGGGCGAGTCGTGGTTGCCAAGGGTATTACAGGGCCAGGCCCCGTCGGGCAATTGGGCCAACCGCTCGGCCTGATTGGCCCGGATCTGTGGCGGGGTCAAGCGTCGCGTACGCATCAGCTCAAAGTTGAAGACCATATGCAGTTCATCATCGCCACTACCATAGTACGCGATCTTCTCATCTTCACCGATCAGCACCACGTCGCCGTAGCCGTTAACGAGCTGTCGGAGGTCTTTCATCAGGTCGTGCACCTCCGGCAGGTCGAACTGGTACTCGAACAGTCGTTCCCACTCCCTGCCCAACTCAGCCAGGACATCGGGATCTTCCGCAGTCGCCCATACCGCGTAGAGATCAAGGAGCGTCATATCGCTCGTGTGGTCGGGCAGGTCGGGGTGCTCGTAGATCGTGGCAATCGCATCAAGGCGGAACCCGTCGACGCCAAGGTCCAGCCAGAATCGCACCACGTCCCACATCGCCGCGCGGACCTCTGGGTTGCGCCAGTTCAGATCGGGCTGCTCCTTGAGGAAGTGATGGTAGTAGTACTGGTCCGTTGCGGGGTCGTACTCCCAAGCCGAACCGGTGAAGCTCGACTCCCAGTTGTTCGGCGGCAAGCGCTCACCATCCGTACCGGTCCGCCCATCCCGCCAGACATACCAGTCACGCTTAGGATGGTCACGCCCCGACCTCGAGGCCTGAAACCACGGATGTTGATCCGACGTGTGGTTCAGAACAAGGTCGAGGACGACGCGTATGCCACGCTGATGCGCCCCTTCCAGAAAGGCACGGAAGGTGTCCAGAGTGCCGTACTCGGGTGCCACGCCGATGTAATCGCTGATGTCGTACCCACAGTCAACCTGCGGTGATGGATAGTGCGGAGAGAGCCAGATCGCATCGATGCCCAGATGCTCCAGGTAATCCAGCTGCCGGATGATCCCGGCGAAGTCACCCATTCCATCGCCGTCCTCATCCGCGAAACTGCGCGGATAGATCTGATAGAAGACCGCCTCTTGCCACCACCTCGAGTTTACCACAAACGCCTCCTCTGCTGCTCTGAAGCCAACCCTGTGAAAGCTTCACGAGGCGTGAAGGCTTCACTTGGCGTGAAGGCTTCACTTGGCGTGAAGGACAAAGTCGAGAGCTTCCTCTAATGTGCAGGTCGCCAGAGCAATGACGTGATCGCCGCCGCCATAGTAGAAGTAGACGGTGCCATCGACCACCGGATTGGCGCAAGAGAAGGTCACGTTGTTGACATCCCCTCTCAACTCCCAGATCTCTTCAGGCCAGAAGATAGGCGTCTGCGGGCGACGAATGACGCGAGTTGGATCATCAAGATCCAGCAAACAGAGCCCCTGCTGGTAGACTATTTCGGCGCCGTATGCGTGGTAGAAGAGGAGCCACCCATGCTCGGTTTCGATCGGCAAACCGTTGCCGCCCACGCTGACGTTATCCCAGCCCTCCGCGTTGTCAGGACGAGATCCCATCACCCGGTGCATATCGTCCCGCTCCCAAGTCTTGAGATCGTCGCTGTAAGCCAACCAGATGCTACCCTTGGGACGGTGCAACGCGACGTAACGCCCATTGATCTTGCGTGGGAAAAGAACGTGGTCCTTATTATCTTCTCCAATGACGATGGGCCCCAGCCTCTCCCAGGTAATCAGATTGGTACTGCGTGCAACCATAGGCAGAACGCCGCCGCCGGCGTGGGTCGGCTCTCCCTCGCCGGTGAACTCACGCCCATAGGCGGTGTAGGTCATATAGTAAACCCCATCCAGCTTGGTAAGACGGGGATCCTCAAGCCCGCGCGAGTCAGTACCGTCGATGGGCGCCAGGATCGGATCGCGCATACGGTTCCACGTCACGCCGTCCGCGCTGACTGCATAGCCCAGCCGGCTTACCCAGTCGTGACCCTGCGCGCGATAGATCATGTGGAAAAGTCCATTGTCGTAGATCACGCCGGGGTTGAAAACGTTGTAGCATTCCCAGTCCGAAGTGGCATCCGGGAGCATAAGCGGATTGTCGGGATGTCGCTGTAGCTTCATATCACCCACTCCTTTCAAGCGCTGTCGCTGCGTAGCGTAAACCGGCGATTCACGAACGCCAAACCTGCACCCTCCTCACCTCGCACCACGTCTGGAGCCAACCCTATGAGCGCCAGGCTGTTGTAGAACCCCACCGCCAGGAGTTCCTCCAGGTCGAAGTCGGTCACGGAGGCAAACACATTCATGCAGTCCAGCATCGTCGCCGAGGAACCTACCAAACACTGCTTGTCGGGGTTGTGGAGCCGTCCTGAAGGCTCCAGAATCGCCCGGTTTCCCAAGACCTGGTATTCGCCTGCAGGGAGGCCTGCCACCGGTGAGGCATCACTCACCACGATCAAGCGATCTTGTCCCTTGGCACTCGCTGCCACGCGGAGCACCGAAGCCGGCAGGTGATGCCCGTCAGCGATGATCATAGCGACGTAGTTATCATTGCTCAACCCATCCCAGATGGGATTGGGATGACGGGGCAGCAAATTGGGCAGTCCGTTCCCCAGATGCGTGAGCGCGCGGGCGCCGCACCCCCGGAGACGAACGAGGTCATCCTGGTCAAACACCGAATGCCCGAGGGAAACCGTCACATTTCGCGCCGTAGCAGCCTCGATGAGCTCCTCGACGCCGGGCAGTTCCGCCGCCACGGTGAGCAACCGGACATATCCCCCACCCAGATCAAGTAGCTCTTCCAGCAACTCGAGATCGGGCGCCTGAACGGAAGCCGGGTCATGGGCACCGACGGCTCCAGGCTCGGACGAGATAAACGGCCCCTCAAGATGCAACCCGAGGACGCGGCCCCGGAACTCGTCGGACTCAAGCGTCCTGACCAAAAGGGGCAGATTCCGACGGTAGGTCTCCATCGGACTGGTTATGACCGTCGCCAAAAACGCGGCGGTTCCACGGTTGAGCAATGCCCGCCACGCATCCAGCAAGTCCGCTTTGCTCAACTCGGGATCGGAGAAATCAACCCCGCCAAAGCCGTTGACCTGGAGATCCACGAAACCGGGGATCGGAATGAACTCGCCTCCACCATACTCTGATCGTACCGGGTTCACGTTACGACTCCAGGAGCGCAGCGGAGGCTGTGTCCAGATAGAGATCGCATTCCGGATGTTCCTGGAGTATGGATGATGGCAGGTTGGGCGTGACAGGACCTTCCACTGCTTTCTGAACCGCCTCTGCCTTACGTCCGTCGGGCACAGTACACACGATGGCATCACTCTTCATAATCTGCTGAATACTCATCGAGATCGCGCGCTCGGGGACAGCGTCCAATGAGGGAAACCACCCCTCGCCCAGCTGCTGGCGCCGGCAGGCCTCATCGAGATTCACAATGAGATAGGGCTCTTCTGTCTGAAAGTCCGCCGGGGGGTCGTTGAAGGCGAGATGACCGTTCTCACCGATACCGATACAGGCCACGTCGATGGTCCGCCCACGGATGAGGTCGCCCAGTCGCCGGCATTCCGCGGCGGGATCCGCGGCCTCTCCATCGACGAAGTGAAACTCCTGGAGTGCGGGCACCCGATCCACGAACCTTTCCTTGAGGTACTTGCGAAAGCTGGCAGGGTGGTCCTCAGGCAGCCCAATGTACTCGTCAAGATGAAACGCCGTGACCCGGGACCAGTCAACATCCCGCTCTACCAAGCTCTCCAGCATCTCGAATTGGCTTGCGCCGGTTGCCAGAATCAGAGTGGCGGCACCTCGCGTTTCAATGGCAGCCTTAAGCCCGGCTGCCGCTTTCCGAGCTGCAGCGGCACCCATTTCCTCCTTAGTCTCGAAAATGTGAATCTCCATTGCGTCTCCTCGTATGGCACTTCCTGACGTATACGCGTGCACCTGACAAGAAAAGAGGGCACACTCCAATCGCCTGAGGGTTCAGGCAATGTCAGCAATGCGCCCTCCACGTAGAGCGAAGTGAAGCCTAGAGCGAACTCATCAGACGACTGAACCGTTCGGCAAGCTGTTGCAGAACAGCAACCGCCATCTCACCATCTTGCTTTATCACACTGAGAAACTCCCAACGGGTCAAGACCATACAAACGGTCGGCTTTTTGGCAATGACAGATGCGGTGCGCGTCACATCAGTCAATAGGGCCAGTTCTCCGAAGAAATCGCCGGGAAGTAGGGGGTTCAACACGATGCTCGTGCCGTCTGCGCGACGGTGCACGGCCTCCGCTTCGCCGGATTCAATGACGAAGAGCCCCTCCCCTCCTTGACCCTGAGTCAGGATTGCATCCCCTTCCTTGTAGGTTCGTTCAACAAACTGGCGAGCCAATCGCTCAAGTTGTCGCTTGCCAAGGCCACCAAAGAGCGGCGTCTTCATCAGGATATCTAGTGTTGTGTCTTGGTCGGGCATGCTCATTTACCTTTCTCTAGGTGAAACGATAACGGACCGAAGTTAGACTTATTTTACTCCAGATCAACACCCTACACAAACGTCACTCCACCAAAGTGGGCACGCTGTTTGGACAAAGCAGTTCCCCAGTCCTACAATATCGCCGTGCTCGTTGCGTATCGGACAGGAGTCGCGTCAATGGATCAGAGGCTCATCGTCAGGCTGACGCAGATCGAACTCCAGCCACTCTCCTCGATAGCAGAGCTTGAAGGCCAGTCGCGTCCACCCTGCCGGGAGACGCGGCTCGGCAACCGGACCATCCGGGGTCAAGCGCACGCCACCGAATCCAAAGACCACAGCCTGCCAGAGTCCGCCTGCCGTTGCCCCGTGGATACCCTCTGAGGTGTTGCCACGGTTATCCAGCAAATCCGTTCCTGCAGCAAGCTCAAAGAAATGGTACGCTTGCTCGAGGTCTCCAATGCGCGCAGCCAGCGCCGCCTGGATCGCCGGTCCGAGGGACGAGCCGTAGGTCACATCAGTCTTGGGCGTATAGTAGGACCAATTGGCGTGCAGCGCCTCCTCCGTATACACGTCGTCCAGCAGATAGAGCAGCATCAGGACATCGGGCTGTTTGAGTATCTGGCACTGCTGCGTCGTTGCGACACCAAGAATTGCCTGTAGTGAGGTCGTGCGCGGTTCATACTCCTCGAAGAGCACCTCCTGGAGTTCATAGAATCCTGAAAACTGCTCGATCAAGCTGGTGCCGGGATCAAATCCGATATAGAGGCCCTCGATCACCGTCCGCCACTGATCGAGGCGGGTGTCCGTGAGTCCCAGGCGTCCCAGCAGCTCATCGCCGTGTTGGGTGTGGTTCGAGCGCAGCCACTCGATGACCTGTAGGGCTGCCTCGAGATTCCAGCGTGCCATACCGTTCGTGAATGCGTTGTTGGTGACGTGATCGTGATTTTCGTCCGGGCCGATGACATCACAGATCTCGTAGACCTGACGCTCGGCATTCCACTCGGCCCGGCTGGCCCAGAATCGCGCCGTTTCCAGCATAATCTCGGCCCCATAGTAGCGCATAAAGTCCTCATCGCCCGTCACGCGCCAGTAGTTGTAGACGGCGTAGGCTACGTCTGCCGTGATATGTAATTCAATGTCTCCACACCAGATGCGAACCAACTCACCCTCTTCCTTGTCCTGAGTCCACACGGGTATCCACCGAGGCGTGGTCTCAGCGCCGGTTTCGGCGCTCTCCCAGGCATACATCGCGCCCTCGAGTCCCTCCTTGGTGGCCTTTTGCCGGGCCCCTGGAAGCGTCCAATAACGGTACTCGAGCATATTGCGGGCTACCGCCGGCTGGGTATAGATGAAAAAGGGTAGCATGAAAATCTCAGTGTCCCAGAAGACGTGTCCCCTATAGCCATACCCGCTGAGCGTCTTGGCCGGAATGCTTGCCCGTTCCTCGAATCGGGGTGCCGCAATCGAGAGTTGAAAAAGAGCATAGCGCAGAGACAAGTCTGCCTCTTCATCGCCTTCAATGACGACATTGGAGCGCTCCCACAAAAGGGCCCAAGCCTCGGTCTGCGCCTCGAGCAACTCAGCATAACCGCTATCTCGCGCCTGTGCCAGGGCCTCGACAGCCGCAGCCGCGGGATCTTTCGTGTCACGGGAGGTATAGATGGCGACAAACTTGTCCGCGACCAGGGATTGTCCTGGCGCCAATTGGCCTTCAGCGATGACTGTCGGCGCCCACAGGCAATCCCGTGCACTGTGGACGATTCCTGGCTGAGATACGTGTAGCGCGGCGGCCTCGCTCAGAACCACACCGGTAGCGTTAGTACGCACCTGGAGGTGCACGCTTTGTGAGTCCACAGGTCCCTGGTCCAAGAGCTGCCAGTGCCGGTATCCTTCATTGTCGACGATGCCCGAAATACCAGCACGCAGTTCCACCGCGGACGAGAAATCAACCGAGGTGATGTGACAGCGCACCGCCAAAATGTGAGGAGATGCCAAGCTGGCAAAGCGCTCGAAAATGAGCTGCACCGTACTCCCAGCAGGGCTACGCCAGAGAACGGTCCTCGTCAGCACGCCGTTTCGCAAGTCAAGTTCCCGACGATAGGAGAGCACCTCGCCTTGATCCATCCGGAAGCGGGCACCGCCTATATAAACATGGAAGTCTATCCAGGTCGGTGCGTTGACGAGTTCGGTATGCACGATAGCCAAGTCATTGAACACACCGTGGAGGAGGGTCACCGGTGACCTGCCGGCATAGCCTTCCTCAAAGGTTCCGCGAGTGCCCAAGTAGCCGTTGCCAATCGTATACACAGTCTCCCTATAAGGCATCAGGTCGGGCACAAACGTCTCTTCAACAATCTTCCAGTTCTCCATCCTAGCTCCTTACCATCTTCTTGTCGGGGCACGCAAGACGCCGGTGGCCTGAACATAGCACGTAGGGTCCATCTGATTTTGTGATCCCAAGGCCGGACTGGGGCCGGCTCCAATTTCAGTATACCTCATTCCGCGCAGTTTTCGGAAGCGCCCGTTGCATCGAGGGCGCCTCGAATCCGCTGAGCCGGTTGGTCCGGCAACCATGCCGATTCACGTACTATGCCCGGCTCCCGCAGGAACCGGATCGTTCAGGTAGTAGAATCGCAGGTGAGTGTATAACTTCATCGCGATTTCGTATTGCACCTGGCCCCACCGTACGCTATAATTGTGCCTACAGGATCGCATGCGCTCGTCCACGCGGCATCACCTACCTTTCAATGGGGTTCCAGAACCAGGTTGCTCATTCGGACGCAAGACAAAGCAGTTAGGAGGCGAAAATGGCTGATGAGGAAAAGATCGTCGAACTGATCAAGGAAGTGCCGCTATTTGCAAACCTGAAACGGCGCCAACTGCAGAACCTAGCCCGGATCTTTGTAGAACGTAGATGCGGACCCGATGAAGTCATTGTGCCGCAGGGTCGCGACGGGTTTGGCTTCTTCGTTATCACGTCAGGCTCTGCCAAGGCTGTTAGAGAACGAAGCGATGGATCGACCGTTGTAGTCAACACTTTCGGACCCAACGACTTTTTCGGCGAGCTAGCGCTATTGGACAACGGCCCGCGCACCGCTTCTGTCATCGCGACAGAACCCACCCATTGTCTGATTCTGCCTCGCGAGAACTTCCTGGGCGCGCTGCGTCGAGATGGAGATATGGCAGTTGAAATTATGGTCGAGCTGGCCAGGAGATTCAGGACCGCCCTGGAGGTCTACTGAGACTGCTGGAACCTACCTTATGACCTGTCCGACTTGTAGCTATGGTAATCGTGCCGAGGCGCTGTACTGCGGCATGTGTGGTACGCGGCTGACCCGCATCTGCCTTACCTGTGGGTATGCAAATCCGCGTGATTATCGCTTCTGTATCCGCTGCGGCAACGAATTGGCCGCTGAACCCGGTATGCTGGTTGAAGCAGAGCAGGTCAAGCCCCTATCCCCGCCGCAGAACTTCCCGGAAGCCGAGCCCGCACCGGCAGCTGTTGATGGCGTGCCGGAGACCGGTCGTTACGCAGGTCGACAGTTGGAGGGAGAACGCCGGGTAGCCACCATCATTATGACCGACGTCCAGGGCTCGACCGACTTACTAAGTAAGCTGGGCACAGAGGCGTGGGTGGAGCTGATGAACCGCATCTTCCAACTGATGGAAGCCGAAATCTATCGGCTTGACGGCCGCGTCGATCAGTTCCGGGGCGACGGACTCGTGGCATTCTTTGGCACCGCGGTGGCGCACGAGGACGACCCCGAGCGTGGGGTCTTGGCGGCGATGGCGATGCAGAAGGCGACCCTTGACTTTGCTGCCGAGCTCTACGAGCTTGAAGGAATCAGCCTATCACTCCGTATCGGGGTCAACACCGGCGAGGTCATCGTGACGAACGTCGGCAACGCCCTAACCTACAGCGAGGATACGGCGATGGGCGAGGCGATCGCTCTAGCGGCCAGGATGGAACAGGCCGCCGAGCCCGGCACAGTCCTGGTCAGCGAGAACACCTACTATATGACCGAGCAGCAGTTTGAGTGGCAGCCGCTGGGCCAAATCACGGTGAAGGGGATTGCCCAACCCGTCCGCGTCTACCGGCCCCTCGCTGCGCGGATCTCGCCGGAGCGCCCCGACTTCGAACTTGCGCCGACGCTGATCGGGCGGGAACAAGAGCTGGAAACCCTAATGGACGCCGTTGAGGACCTTCAAGAAGGTCGCGGCTCGATCCTGATGCTAACCGGCGACCGAGGCATGGGTAAGTCGGTGGTACTTCAGGAGATGCGCCGCAGCCTCGCCCGCCAGGAAGCCCTACGCGCCGAGATTCAACATGTGGAAGGCGCCTCTCTCGCCGGATTGGATCCGCATCTCCTTCCCGACGAAGCCGGCGCGCTCACGCTGGGCGCTATGCACACGACCGAGATCCACGGGCGGGCACGCTCCTACGACCAATCCCAACCCTACGCCGTCTGGCAGGATATGCTGCGTGATTGGCTGGGCGTGAGGCAGGACGAGCCGCAGGAGCGTGTGCGGGAGCGACTGCGCCAGGAGGTGGAGAAGCTGTGGGGCGAAGGACGGCTCGAGCATTATCCGGACCTCGCGCGATTCCTGGGTGTGCCGTTGGACGCGGCCTCTGCCGATCCGACCCAGTCGTTGGATGCAGAAAGCTCGCGACAGCGCCTCTTCCTGGCCATTCGAAGCTGGATCGAGCAATTGGCAAGCCTGGGGCCCTTGATCCTGACGTTCAATGATATGCACTGGGTAGACACGACCTCGCTAGATCTGCTCAGATACTGCCTGCCCCTCTGTGACTATCTGGATCTGCTCTGGCTCCTGGTATTCCGCCCGGACCGGCTCTCCGCGATCTGGCAGTTCAGCCACTACGTGGAGACGGAGTATCCGCATCGGGTGGTGCCGGTGACACTGCCGCCGCTGACCCCCAGTCAAAGTGAAACATTGATCGAACAGATTATCGGTCGTGATGTACTCCCGGCCGAAACGCAATCCCTCATCATTCAGAAAGCTGATGGGAATCCCTTTTTCACACAGGAACTGGTACGCTCTCTGGTTGCCGACGGCAGACTGGTGCGGGAAGTAGAGGTCAATGGGGATGGGCAGCCGGTCGAGCGGTGGCGGGCCACCGAAGCTGTCACCGACCTGGGTCTACCCGACAGTCTTCAGGGCCTGCTGATGGCCCGGATAGACCGACTGGGCGCAGCCGAGCAGGACATCTTGCTTCGTGCAGCCGTCATCGGATGCACTTTCTGGTCCAAGTTGCTTCAGGCCATCTCACCGGAGTATCCGGACCTGCGGGGAATCCTGACGGCACTCCAACGCGCACAACTGATCTCCGAACAGGGCCGGGGACCGGATCTCGGTGTGGAGTATGTCTTCAAATCGAAGTTGATCTGCGACGCAGCCTATGACAGCTTGCTGAGTTCGCAGCGTGCCGGCTATCATCACCGCATCGCCAACTATCTGGAGACGCGATATGAGCGCGACCCGGATGCCCAAAATCAAAGTTTCTACTATAGGGAGCTGGCCTACCATTACCAGCACGCCAAGCAGCCCGACAAGGAGCTTGTCTACACGCTCAAGAACGCCGACCAGGCCAAGAGCATCTATGCCCACGCAGAGGCGGCCCAACACTACACGCATGCTCTCGACCTGCTCAAGGAGCTCTGCAAGCGCGTCGATGATGAGGAAGCTCACAAGCGGCTGAGGAGCCAATGCTTCCAGGTCTTGTTGAACCGTCGTGAGGTCTACTATATGATGGGCGAGTATAGCAAGATGCGTGCCGATGCCCAGGCGCTGCTGCCGCTGGCACGCGAGCTGCCCCACGAGCCGGTGCTGCTCATCGATGCCCTGCTCCACCAGCCCGGCGTCCGCGATCTTCAGGTCCGCGAGGAGGTGGAAAAAGGGATCGCTATGACTGAAGAAGCGCTGGCGTTGTCACGGCAGCTAGGCGACCGGCACCGTGAGATGGAGAGCCTTTTGGCGCTGACGAATCAGCGCTTGGCCTTCAGCGATCCGGAGTGGCAGACCATCGCAGAGCAGGCGCTCGCCCTTGCCGCCGAACTCGAGAACCACTACTATGAGGCCAGAATCCTGGTCGGTATGGGCAGCATCTTTGCATACAGCGATGAACCCGAACGCAGTATGGAGTATCTGGAGGCGGCTGCGGCTCTCGCTATGAGCGAGGGCCTCGAGGACAAATTGATCCAGATGTCACTGCTGAACCTTCTCGGCCTGGAGCATGAGCGCAAAGGTGATTATTACACGCTATTGGTCGACTACCAGCAAGAGCGACTGCACGCCAGCCGCGAGATCGGGCACCGCCCTATGCAGAGCCAAGCGCTCCAGGCTTGCGGACGCATCATCGGTCTCTACCTCGGTGATTACAGCGCGGGCCTCAGCGCGCTTGAGGAGTGCCGCCGCATCCAGCATGGCAGTCCGGATGAGGTCTACCCCCTCTTTCACATGCTCGAGATCTACGTAGCCCAGGCCGACCATGATGCCGCCCGTGAGGCGCTGGAGGAGATCCTGACCATTGGCGTGCCGGTGAGCGACAGGTCACAGGCCAGCTTAAAACTGGCAGAGATGAGCCTGCGGAATGCGGAGGCGGCACGCGCCGCGACCAAGGGCCACTCCGGAGAAGTCGTCGCGGCGCTACACAGAACCCTGGAGCTCGCCACATCTGTGACAGAGCTGGCGGTCTGCAATCCGCTCATTTCACGCCAGTACGAGATGGCAGCCCAGTGCAAGGCAGTGACCGCCCACCTGGGACTCGCCGTGACCGCAGAGGACGCCGAGGAGCGGCAGAGGCATCTGGAGGCAGCGCTAGAAGCTGGGGAACGTGCGTATGAGATATTCCAGCACTTCGGCTTCGTACAGATTGTGGAGGCCACGAGTGAGAAGGTGCTTCTCCGCTACAGCCAGGCTTTGGCGGCCAACCAGCAGCAAGAGCTCTCCGTCCGCTACTTGAGGCGCGCCTACGATGAGATGATGCGGAAGCATGCGCTGATCCCGGCAGACAGCCCCTATCGCCGGACCTATCTCGAGCAGATCCCGATCCATCGCGAGATCCGTGCGGCCCACGCCACCCGGCTTGGCGCGATCTTGCCGGAGGCGCTGCAGACCTCTGGTCAGACGGAGATCACCGTACCGTAAATCGCACGATCGCGATTGAGAATTGAAAGCGGCGCGCCATTGACTGGCGCGCCGCTTTGGGTTAGCGTAGTTTCGGAGTACCGACTCCGAACACGGACAAGGCTTAGCGGTTATTGATGGCCGACTGCGCCGCCGACAGACGGGCAATCGGCACACGGAACGGCGAGCAGCTCACGTAGTCGAGGCCGACGCGATGACAGAAGTCGATCGACTCCGGATCACCGCCGTGCTCGCCACAGATCCCGATCTCGAGATCCGGGTTCGCAGCGCGTCCTTCCTCAACACACATCGCCACCAGCCGGCCTACGCCCTCCTCATCGAGAACCTGGAAGGGGTTCTGCGGCAGGATCCCGCGGTCGACGTACTGGAGAAGGAACTTACCTTCAGCATCGTCACGGCTATAGCCGTAGGTCATCTGGGTCAAGTCGTTGGTCCCGAAGGAGAAGAACTGGGCGTATTTCGCGATCTGACCTGCCGTAAGGGCAGCGCGAGGTACCTCAATCATCGTGCCGAAGATAGCGGGCACTTCGATCCCTTCTTCTTCCATCACCTCTTTGGCAACTTCTTCCAGCTTAGTACGCTCGTGCTGCAGTTCGGCCACGACGCCCACGAGGGGGATCATCACCTCGGGATGTACGTCGATGCCGCGCTTGGCACAGCGGCAAGCCGCCTGGAAGTAAGCGCGCGTCTGCATCTCGGTCAGGCCCTTGTACATAATGCCCGCACGGCAGCCGCGCAGACCCATCATAGGATTGACTTCCCACATTCCCTCGACGATACGGAGCATCTTCTCCTTGGCATCGAGCTCGGTACGAATCCTATCCAGCTCCTCAACCCCCTTAACCGCACCGGTCAAGATCTGCAACTTGAGTGAGAAGACCTCTTCGACCAGTTCGTCCTTGCTTGGCAGGAACTCGTGCATCGGGGGATCGATCAGGCGCATAATAACGGGTAGACCCTCCATCGCCTCAAAGATACCCTCGAAGTCCTGCTCCTGAATGGGCAGCATATCATTCAGCGCCGCCTCGCGCTCTGCATCGTCTGCCGCAACGATCATGCGAATGACGGCGTCGCGAGCGCGCTCATCGAAGAACATGTGCTCGGTCCGGCAGAGGCCGATACCCTGTGCCCCAAAGTCGATGGAGCGACGTGCATCCGCGGGGTAGTCCGCGTTTGCCCGAACACCCAGCGTGCGAACCTCGTCGGCCCAGGTGAGCAACTCGATCAGGTCAATCTGGTCCTCATAGCGGCTCTCGGTCAGCGGAACGGTGCCGAGGAAGACCTCACCGGTGAATCCATCGATGGAGATGGTATCCCCTTCCTTGACGACAACGCCGTCCACGGTCGTGAAATGGCGCCGTCCAAGATCTACCGAGATGTCGCCACAGCCCGCGACACAGGGTAGGTTGTTCCCACGCGCCACAACGGCTGCGTGAGACGTCGCGCCGCCTTTTTGGGTCAGTACACCCTTGGCAATCAACATTCCCGGCACGTCATCCGGGGCAGTCTCGGGGCGTACCAATATGACAGCATCACCTGCTTGGGCGCGTTCGATAGCGCGATCCGAGTTGAAGACCGCGACCCCCACGGCAGCACCAGGGGAGGCGTTGAGTCCGCGCGCGATCTGGTGCTTCTCGGCATCCGGATCAAACGCGGGGCGCAGGAGCTGCTCGACGTGGGCAGGCTCGACGCGCGTCAGCGCCTCTTCCTTATCGATAATCCCATCCTTCGCGAAGTCCACCGCGATCTTGACGTGCGCGGCAGCGGTACGCTTGCCGGCGCGGGTCTGAAGCATCCAGAGCGTACCGCGCTCAATCGTGAACTCCATATCCTGCATATCGCGATAGGAGTGCTCCAGCATATCAACGATTTCAACAAATTGCTGGTAAGCTTCGGGCATCAGTTCCTCGAGGCTGGGATAGCGCTTGGCGCGTACTTCCTCGGAGATGCCCTGAAGGGCGGCCCACTTACGGGAGCCGGGCAGGCTGATCTGCTGTGGCGTGCGAATACCGGCCACCACATCCTCACCCTGCGCGTTGACCAGGAACTCGCCGTAGAGATATTCGCGCTCGCCCGTGCCGGGGTCGCGGCTGAAAGCCACACCCGTGGCAGAATCGGTGCCCATATTGCCGAATACCATCGTGCATACGTTAACCGCCGTGCCCCAGTCATGGGGAAGACCTTCGTGCTCGCGATACGCTATAGCGCGTGCGCCATTCCACGAATCGAAGACGGCGCGGGTGGACAGATCCAACTGCTTGTAAGGATCGGTCGGAAACTCCTCGCCAAATCGCTTCCGGTACATCTCCTTGTATTCATCGACAAGCCACTTGAGACCATCCAAGCTGACCTGGGTGTCGGTCTCAACGCCCTCGCGCATTTTCAGCTGCTCGAGCTTCTCTTCAAAATGCTCCCGGCTATAGCCCATCACGATGTCGGAGAACATCGTGAGGAACCGGCGATAGGCATCGTAGGAGAACCACTCGTTCCCGGACAACTTTGCCAGCGCTGCGCGCGTCTCGTCGTTCAGGCCCAAGTTGAGGACAGTGTCCATCATACCGGGCATCGACAAGCGCCCACCAGAGCGTACCGACACAAGCAAGGGATTCTTGGTATCGCCGAAGCCCTTCCCGGTCTGCTGCTCGAGGTCCTTCATCGCCTCAAGAACCTGGTCCCACGCACCCTCGGGATAGGTGCCCGTATTCATGTAAGCCACGCAGGCCTCGGTCGTGATCGTGAAGCTGGGCGGTACGGGCGCACCCGCAGCAGTCATCTCCACCAGTCCGGCCCCTTTGCCACCGAACAACTTCTTCATATCGTCAATCGACGGTTCGTGGCCAAGGTCCTCTGCGTACTCTTCCTTGCCATTACGAGTTAAATATACCCACTTATCTGCCATTCTCTTGCCTCCAAGCTCTTTGGTGAAATTGACCCCGTCTAGTATACTGTAAAGAAAGAAGGACGCAAACCTGCGCACCAAAAACCGATATGGCGGCCTTGCAGTCTCTCCTAGGGGTTGGTGACCTGAACCTGGCTCGCCACGACCCGGCGTCGCAGCACATACCAGTCAGGAACGGTCAAGAAACGATCTCCGGAATGCATCAAAGGACCCAACTGCCCTCCATTCACACGCATGTCGAGAGCATACGTATACACCGGCACGTAGAGTGGAAGCGCCGGTAACTCCTCCATAAACAATTGCTGAAACTCTTTGTAAAGGATCAGACGGTCGTCGCGGCGCGGCGTCACACGCGCTTGCTCTACCAACTCGCTGATACGCCGGTTCTGAAAGCCAGCATAGTTCTGTCCTTGCCCGGCCAGTGCCTGTGTCTCGTGCCAGAAAGGATAGGGATCCGGATCTCCCGGCACGACGAGGCGAGCGACTGCAGCAGCGTAGACGCGGGAGTCCATCATACCACTCAAAGCGAGCGGGGGCACGGCCTGAACCGTTACCGAAATACCTAGTTGCTGCCACTGAACTGCAACAGCCTCAGCCACAGCGACATCTACCGGGTCATTGGAGGCTGTCAGGGTAAAAGCCAAAGGAGCGCCGGCAGTGTTCCGAAGGACATCGGTGATAGCCTCGCGCCTCCAACCGGCTTCCGCCATCAACTCGTAGACGCGCTCCGCGCTCCGCTCATAAGTCGGCACCCCTTCGGTCGTGTAGGCCCAGGTGCCGGGAATGAGCGGCGTATCGGGCAACACAGCCTGCCCCATCAGAACGCCATCGACCAACGCTTGGCGGTCGATGGCATAGTAGAGGGCGCGACGTACCCGTGCATCATCGAACGGCAGGGTATCCGTAAGTAACTCATTCAGATAGATCATCGTCATTTCGGCGGTGGGCGCCGAGTAGAGCCGTAGTTCCGGCTCGGCAAAGGCCTCCGGCAGAAGGTCGAGCGGTATGCGCGCTATGCCCTCAACCAGACCATCCTGGTAAGCCTCATAGGCAGCGTGCGGCGTGGGATAGAAGCGCAGCACCAAGTTCTCCAGATAGGGGCCCCTGCCATAGTAACGAGGGAAGCGTTTGAGCGTCACCGAGGATATGTGTCCCTCACCCAACTCCATCTCCATCAAGCGAAAGGGGCCCGTTCCGACTGGCTCACGGTTGAAATCCAACCGCGTCAACTCTGCAGAACTGATACCTCGTAATCGATGCTCGGGCAAAATGCCCAGGGTGGTGTAGTCCAGAAATGGTGCGTAAGGCTCGCGGAGCACAAACCGCACCGTGTAGTCATCGACCTCCGTCACCTCCACAGTGCGCCACAGCTCACCGACATCCGGAGGGCCGGGATAATCCGGATCCTGCAATAGCGCCAGAGTGAAGACGACGTCACTCGCCGTGAAGGGATAGCCGTCGTGCCAGACGATATTACGATTCAGACGGAACGTGTATGTGATCCCGGGTTCCTGAATCTCCCACCCCAGGGCGAGATCCGGTTCGATCTCCCCGCGCATGTTCATACGGGTCAACCCGCTAAAAACCAGCGCTACAACGTCACGGTCCGCATCATTATAGAAGCTCAGTAGAGGATTTAGCGATTGTGGATACCCACCCACGCTCTCCACATAGGTCCCACCCGGAGCGGGACGGAACTCGGTGGTATAGGTGGATGCCATGTAGGCGAGTATGGCCGCAGCCACGAGAAATCCAATGCCTACCAGCATAACTTGCCAGCCTATGCGCCTGAACATAAGTCTCTATGTAGCCTCTACGTGTCTAGTAAGGGGAAAATCAGAATCGGCAGCCAGTGCCACGTGCCGTTTGAGTCGGTTCACGTTATGCAAGCTGCGCTAGCTTGGCACCGGGCTTACCTGGCCAGCCCCGCTCTAAAGCAGCAAAAAAGGACGTAGCCGGCCCTGGAACGGGATCCAATGCACAGCCTTCGTCCTCTATTGGCAGCGTCGTCGTCATACTATTGCCGGCATCAAGTGTTCCAATCTACCCGGCCACCAGAACATTAGCAATAGCAACCAGGAAAAAGAGAACAGATGTCACAACCGTGAGACGAAACAGAAGAAGCTCCGGCCCACGTCGGCGACGAATCAGGCTCGTCTGCGTCCCACCGAAAACGCCGCCCATTCCACTGCTACGCACTTCCAGCAGCACGAGAGCGGTAAGGGCGATACCCAGGATAATCTGCACAATGTTCAAATAGACCTGCATTCTTTAACCTCCTCGAGAAGCAACTGGCCCGAATTATAGCATGCTGCGCCAGGATGACAACGCGAGCCTTTCAGCCATGGCTCGAGCATAGCGTAGACAGCCGGGGTGGCCGAGATTCCTCCGTATCGCTCTCGTGGTCGCAGAGGGTCTAGGCGACTCGGTCGTAGAAGAGAGGTAGAGCGTCCACCTCATCAGGAGCGATGTGAATGGCCCGCTCGATGCGTTGGGCAGCCTGGTTCAGGTCAGCCTCGCTTCTCGCGTGCACTGTGAAGAGCGGCTGACCACCTGCAGCCCAGTCCCCCACCTGGACGTGC
This sequence comes from Thermoflexales bacterium, assembly GCA_007125545.1. GTDB lineage: Bacteria > Chloroflexota > Anaerolineae > B4-G1 > SLSP01 > PWVB01. The sequence goes on from SLDA01000441.1 coordinate 33,574, forward strand.
ATCACCACGCCCACACGGTGGTCAATGGGATCCCCTTTTTTTTCCCGTCCCCCACCAAGGGCCACCACCGCCATACCGATTTTGTCGGCTTCCATCGCCGCGACATAGCCCTCCTGGCGTGCAGTCACGGTCTCAATCGCATCCGCACGCGGAAAGCGGTCAGGATCGTCGACGTATGCGGCATCCCCACCCTGCCCCTCAATCAGCTCACGAAACTTCGCGAATGCGGCCCCGCTGGTCAGCGTCTCGCGGGCTACAGCAACCCCGGCGGTAGGAGTGTCCGCGACACCTCCCAGATGGAGCATTTCGCCCGCGATCGTCAAGGAGTGTTCGACCAGATCCTCCGGTCCACCGCCTTGCAGCACCGCGAGCGCCTCCACCACCTCCAGACTGTTACCGACCGACCGGCCCAACGGCTGATTCATGTCCGCAATATAGGCGGTGACTTTACGGCCGACCGCCCTCCCAATCCGCACCAATCCTTCGGCCAACGCTCTGGCCTCTTCCAACGTTCGCATAAAGGCGCCCGTGCCAACCTTGACGTCTAGCACAATGCCATCGGCGCCACCGGCGATTTTCTTGCTCATAATCGAGCTGATAATCAGGGGGAGGCTGGGCACAGTGCCGGTGACGTCGCGCAACGCATACAATTTGCCATCCGCCGGCGCCAGGTTGGCAGACTGACCTGTCAGCACGATCCCTAAACGACGTAACTGAGATCGGAACTCCTCAACGCTCAGGTCAATGCGATAGCCCGGTATCGATTCCAGCTTGTCCAGCGTACCACCGGAAAAACCCAGGCCCCGTCCTGACATCTTCCCCACCGGCAGGCCGGCCGCGGCTACCACCGGTACGGCGATGAGACTCACCTTGTCCCCGACCCCACCGGTCGAATGCTTATCCACAACGACGCCGGCGATGTCGCTTAAGTCAAGCATCTGACCCGACTCCGCCATCGCCAACGTGAGATCCCGGGTCTCCTCATCTTGCATGCCGTTTAGCGTCACCGCCATCAGCAACGCCGATGCCTGGTAATCCGGGATCTCCTCGCGCGTATATGCCTCGATGAAGAATCGGATCTCAGCGCGACTCAGAGACTCGCCATCGCGCTTCTTCTCGATCAGATCCACCATCCGCATCAACAGCCTCCGAACCGAATACTCGGCTAACTCTCTTTGGAATAGAAAACAATGCCCAGCGTACCGGGGCCGCCATGGGTGCCGACCACAGGAGTCAGCACACGCACATGGAGCTGCTCGGGATTGAGCTTTTCCATCACGAGGTCTTTGAACATGGGCAGCTCATCGTCTGCTTCGGCATGGACAATCGCCACTTCTGCAGCACGACGACCCTGCAATCGGTCTTCGGCAATCTGGACGATACGGCGTAGCGACTTTCCCCGGCTACGCACTTTCTCCAAGGCTTCGACCTTGCCTTCCGTCACGGTGAGCACGGGCTTGAGATTCAAGGCAGATCCCAACAACCGCGCGGCTCCACCGATCCGTCCGCCGCGATGCAGCCATTCCAGACTATCCACTGCGAAAAGGAGGTCCAGCGTGTCGTAGCAACGCTCAGCCGCCGCGAGGCCATCCTCGACACTCTTCCCTGCCTCAGCCGCCCGTACAGCCTCAAGCACCTGGAGTCCCGTCCCCATAGAGACAGACCGGGAATCGCGGATCTCGATACGCAGGTCCGGTCGCTCTTCTGCAAGCACCGACTTGGCCTGCCATGCCGACGCCAGGGTACCACTCAGTTGCTCCGAGATGAAAATGCCGAGAACGGTATCGGTTTCCGCTCGCTCAGCCGCCTCCTTGAAAAACTCTATGAAGGCACCGGCCGATGGCTGCGACGTCTTGGGAAAGTCGCGGCGCTCCTTCAGCCAGCGGTAGAAAGTATCAGAATCCAGTGTAACGC